>JBMFWM010000013.1:1609-32351 GCA_049965275.1 Thermoplasmata archaeon
AGAGGTTTTGAGCTTACTGTTTTAACATCATTATTTACGAATATCGTTTTTAATTGTGGCTGAAGAAGATCTTGCATGAATGCGATTTTACTTTCCAGGGGTACTGATAGATCATGTGTGAACATATTTTTAATAATCATCAATAAATTCTAGTAATGTTTCTGCTAATGCGTATACGAGAACCCGTTGGCATTCGTTAAAGTTGATATATACAACATTTGTTTTCCGTATGATTCATGCGTAAAATCCTGAATTTTGGTTGAATAAATAATAAACCTTTTATCTGATGCGAGCGGGAAGACCCCCTGACCTGGCAGGGTGATGAAAGCGAACAATGATAACCAAATATACAGCAATGCAATCCATATTTGTCCACACCTGGAATGGTAAGGCACTCTCCCGAAGAGTAAGACAGTTAAGTTGAACTGTTCGCAAGAACACATAGGTTCCAGTGGCATGTTCTCCGTGAGGAGAAGGGATACAGGCCTCAAGCCCTCTGCTGAAATCAGGCTGCGGAGCGATGCCCGAAAGGGATAATGAATAGCCCCCTTCCTCCGGCAAAGGAATGTCAACCAGCCAATCGTTGCGTCCCGATCCACAAATCCCGGACAGCAACAAGCCTCCTGCGTTAGCTGGGGGTAGTTGACTATAAGAAGTCAGTCTATTAATCTGTTTCAGAAACAACAGGCAACACTTTATATATTCTCTTGACCTAATAAAAGGATTCACCCAAATGGAACAAACCGAGGAAAAGCTGTTTAGAGTAGAGAAGGAGTTACCTTTTCTCGATCCTTTAATTTCAGAGTGGTTCAATAACAAATACGACGGACTTTCAGATCCACAGAGAAAAGCCATTCCACTTATACACTCAGGAAAAAGCGTGTTGGTTTCAAGTCCTACTGGTACCGGTAAGACGCTTTCCGCTTTTCTTGCGGTACTAAATGAACTCTTCATACAATCTAGACACGGGGAAATAAAGGATTCAGTCTTCTGCCTTTACATAAGCCCCTTAAAGGCACTTGCCAACGATATTGACAGGAACCTCAAAGAACCGCTGAGGGAAATCGATGAACTCGCAATGAGCAGAGGGAACGACTTTCCGAAGATAAGGGTTGGTGTAAGGTCTGGAGACACATCACAGAGCGAGAGACAAAAAATGCTGCGCAAACCGCCTCATATACTCATAACGACGCCTGAATCCTTTACCTTGTCGCTCACTGCACCGAAGTTCAGGGAACATCTGAAAGGCATCAAGTATGTGATTATAGACGAAATCCACGAAATATCGGCGAACAAGAGAGGCACTCTGCTGTCCGCCAATCTTGAGAGACTTGAGGCTATAACAGGAAACGTTGTCAGGATCGGGCTTTCAGCGACTCAGGCTCCGTTGGAACTCATTGCCAACTATCTTTGTGGTTACGAGGATAATGGGCCAAGGGAAGTCTCGATCATAGAAGCTGATACAAAAAAGTCACTGGATCTCAAGGTCCTGACTCCGGTGGACGATCTTACGAAGGTCAGCTATGAGGTTGCAAACGAGCGCATGTATTCCATCCTGACAGATCTTATAAAGCAACATCGTACGACATTAATTTTCACAAACACGAGAAGCGGTACAGAACATGTTGCAATGCGGCTTAAGGCGCGTGGAATAGAAAGTATAGAGGCGCATCACTCCTCTCTCGGTAAGGAGACTAGAATCGATGTTGAATCCAGGCTGAAGAGCGGCGAGCTCCAGTGCGTGATAACTTCGACTTCGCTCGAGCTTGGCATCGACATAGGGTTCATAGACCTGGTGATCCAGATAGGAAGCCCAAAGTCTGTTTCCAAAGGTCTGCAGAGGATTGGTCGGTCTGGTCATGGACTCGATGTACTCTCAAAAGGCAGGTTCGTGGTCTTTGAGCTTGATGATCTGGTCGAATGTGCTGTGTTAACGAAGGCAGCCTATGATAAGGAGATAGATCGTGTTACTATTCCGACCAATTCTTTAGATGTTCTATCACAGGTCATCGTCGGCATGTCACTGGAGAAAGCATGGGATGTTGAAGAGGCATACAAGGTCCTGAGGAGATCATTCAGTTATCACACCCTCGACCATGATGATTACATAAATACACTGAAGTACCTTGGTGGGCAAGTCGAGGATCAGACCATTTATTCAAAAATATGGTTTGACGAGCAAGACGGAAAGTTCGGCAAGAAGAAAAGCTCAAGAATGATCTTTTTCATGAACGTCGGTACTATTCCTGAAGAGGCGGATTATCAGGTAATCAACGAGGCAGGAAAGCACCTTGGGCAGCTGAGCGACAAGTTTGTCGAGAGGTTGAAGCCGGGAGACGTTTTTGTTCTTGGCGCCAAGATCCACATGTACCTGAGCACTAGAAGGAACCGTGTCATAGTCAAGGATGCATCTGGAATGAGGCCCACTGTGCCTTCATGGACAGGAGAAATGCTTCCCCGGAGCTATGATCTTGGTGTACTGGTTGGCAAATTCAGGGAGGAGGTATCCCGCAGGATATCAAAGAAAGAGGATGTTGAATCTTGGCTGATTGATAATTACCGTCTAGATCCGCAAGGAGCAAGGAGCATAGTATCCTATATCAGATCGCAGGGAGCATTTGGAATGCCCACTAATGACTGGCTCCTGGTGGAAGGTTACATTGACAACGCTAAACTGTATAACGCTATATATCATGTGCCATTGGGAAGAAGGGTTAACGATGCCCTGTCCAGGGGCATTGCTCAGGCCATCTCAAACAACTACTCTGTTAACACAAGAATTACCGTAACGGATGATGGCTTCATGCTTACCACGAACCAGAAGATTCCAATTCAGGAACAGATCAAGCTCATAAAGAAATCTGATTTTTCGGATCTGGTAAGAAGATCAATAATCAATACTGAAGTGTTCAAGCAGAGATTCAGGCATTGTGCAACCCGATCCCTCATGGTTCTCAGGAAGTACAAGGGTTTCGATATCTCTGTCGTAAGGCAGCAGCTGCGGAGTGACAAAGTGCTGCGAACTCTTGGTTCGATGGAGTCCTTTCCGGTAATAAAGGAAACCTTTCATGAAATAATGAATGACATGATGGATGTTCCCCGTGCCCTAAAATATGTGGACGACGTGATAAAGAATGACAGGTACGATGTTCTTAATTACAGTACGGAGAGCAGCCCATTCTCATACGGTCTCATCCTTGCCGGTATTTCTGATATCGTACTTATGGAGGACCGCTCCAAGCTCCTGAAGGAGCTGCAGGGAAAGATCCTTGACAAGATATATTCTGGGGGGGAGATAACATTCATGTTCAGGGATCCGCACACTGTGGAGAATTATTTCCTCAACAAGATACCGAAAATAAACTCCCCTGCGGATCTCATAGCGTTCTACAATCATTTCCTCACGGTTGATCCGATGCGAAACAGGTTTAATTCTCCATTTCCGTATACAAATCTGGACATAAAGCATGCAATTGAGGAGTCGATCGAAAACGACAGCATAGTTTCCGTTTACATGCGGGGAACACAATGGACAAGCATGCATTACTATAACATGATGCGAAACATCTTTGAGTTAAGCATCACGCCCGACGAGAAGGAAAAGATGGTACTCGATGCCTGCTCCTATAATACGCTGAGAGAAATCCGCACAGCAACCAGGCTCGAGGAAGGGGATGTGCGATCTGCAATCAGCAGGCTTGAATCGGCCTACTTAATCAGGAGGAAGATTCGGGAAGGCCAGGTATATTTTATCAGGAACCTGATAGTTGCTATCGATGAAGACAAGGATCTTAGTATAAGACGGGCAATTGAGTTGCTTCTAGGATCGATAGGTCCTCTCACTTTTGACGAAATCATGCTGAGGCTCCCCATTGCACAGGAAACTCTTCAATCCTCACTCGATAGGATGGTAAAGGAAGAGATCCTGAACCTGGAATTTGTCACGCCGGTTTTCTCCAAACAGTATATCCTTCACAGTGATCTTGAGGTTCTCCTCTCAAGTGGCGAAAGTGATGTCCATTCTTCGAGGCTGTTATGGCTGGAAGGAATTGTCAAGGACCTAGAAGAATATTTTGAAAAATATGGCTATGCCCTGGACACATGGTCGATCAATGCGAGGATCGACTCTTTTTCTTTAGATAAGCTTAATGAGATGATAGCCCAGAAGACAGTTTTCAGTGGCCGTTTTATAAGGCACAAGAAAACGTATGCCGCACCTTGGCTTATTGAGGCTCTTCATGCCCTGAGATACGAAGAACCAGACAATAACATGAGGGAATTCCTAACGATAATTAGAAATGGAGCTAATACTGAAGAGTTGATCCAGGAATCCCTCGGGCTTGACAGAAGCGTGGTTTTGCAGATGCTCAGGAACGCCGAATTCTTCTGCCTGGTGGGAAGGGATGGCGAAGGCAGAATAATCCCAATAATGATTGAAAGGGAGCCTATTGATAAAAAGGGTGCTATTGAGGTATTGATAGAAAAATTCGGTCCTGTTTCTCTTACTGAACTTTCCTATGCCTTCTGGTTTTACACTACAGGACTCGAAGCCGAAATACAGGCTGAACGCAGCTATAGGAATGGAGAAGTGCTTTATGGAAAGGCTAAAACCGTGGAGCAGTCTGCAGAAGGGATCATCATATCCTCCAATGATCCAATATCTCTATATATGCGCACAGATTTAAAGAACAGCGAGTATGATTACCACTTTGTCTACAAGGGGATACTTGGTGGATCATTCAACTTTGAACTCAAAGAGGATTCCCTGATAATTTCAGAAGGAAACATACACGACGAATCTTTCGCAACTTCTCTTATCGGTTACCTTGCGAATCTTGCCAAAAGGCAGAAGTTCTCCACTGTTATTTATGAAAGTGCTCCCGAGTTGATCCTGAAGGCCGCAAAGTCCGCAGGCATAAGGGTGACAGGAACGGCATTCTCAATTGGTGACATAACGGTTGTTGATTTGCCATTAAACAAACTGATCCAATATGCTGCTTACAGGGAGTACAAAAACAGAGGGGAGACCGATTCAATCTACGACAGCATGAAAAACACTATTTTCGGCTTTTCTAACGATCTCGAAGCATATTATTCTGGAATCTCAGCAATCCAGCTAAACAGTTACATAAGATCGAGGGTTCTATACACATTCAAAGGGCCATTTTCCCTGAATGTTTCAGGTACCCCTGAATCCGCATCTCTGTTCCGAACGTTGAGAGAGAAGAAGCTGACCGAGGGCGACCAGCGCATATTGCGGCTCATAATGGAGACAAATGGGATCTCCGAAAAAGATATTATCCTGAACCTGCGAACGAATATCTTTGGTATAGGCACAACGCTGAAATCACTTTACGCTAGATCTATAATAGCAAGGGACAGTTCCAGGCGATTCGTTTTTGTTCCCGAGAAATTCAAGAAGAGGGAAGCAGCTGTTCTTGCTGTTCGCGGTGCACTGGAAAAGTTTGGTTTCATCGACTGGGAGAAATACTCCCGCCTAACCGCTTCGGAAGATCAGGAGACATTCGATTCTATAATAAGGGATATGGTCAGATCTGGAAAGGTGGTCAAAGCGGCGATGAGTGGAGGTTCAAGAATAATGTATGCAACGAATGATCTGATTGATTTCAATCGCAATATTCAATTCATAAGGCTGTTTTCTCCGCGCGAACTTCTTTCTTTATATCTACAGGACTTCATTAAGGCCGCTTTTGGATCCGGTCAGATTTACATTGCAGCAGCGAAATCAGGTATCTTTGCATTCAAAAGCAAATCAGGTTCTTCTGGATCCAAGAAACTCGAGCCAATTTCGGACGAGCAGGTACCCAGCGACGTGAGAAGGGAACTTCTCAAGCTGGGCTTCACTCTTTGATTACTGCCTGATAATGTAACATCATTTTTTGGATATTGAAAGACACGTGAACATTAATTAGCTGATTTATTTTCACGTATTATGCTTGATTATTATGCAGCAATTGCCGCTGTTTCAGTCGTGCTATCGATTTTTATGTTGGCTGTTACATTGAGGGCGACTAGAAGGGCAGGTGTGCGTATTTTCAAATACCTTGCTGCCTCATTCATTCTTATCCTTTTAACAAACCTGTTTGTTGTTATCAACTTGTTCTATCCTGCTTATTTTGGTTTTGTAATAATACCGGGATTCATTGTTGCCGATCTGCTCATACTTCTATTGTTTTATTCAGGTATAATAAGAGGAAGCTGAAATTGCTCGCCAAGACAGACACACGGACAGATCTACTTTCGATAATACAGGATAACCCTGGCTTACACTTCAGAGAGCTCCAGCGCCGATCCGGGCTTGCAAATGGCCAGCTTGAATATCATCTTTACCAGCTCGAGAAAGAGCTCAAGGTATCTAAACGCCGCGATGGAAAGCTTCTGAGGTACTTCTCTAACATGTCTGGAAACCCAAAAGAGAGAGTTATTATATATTTCCTTAGAAATCGTGTATCTAGAGAAATTATCCTGGACTGCCTGTCTCACGAGGGCAAGGCATCCCAAAGAGCTTTTGAAAGATGGAAAAGGAGAGCAGAATATGAGAATATTATTAATGCTATGAAAAGCGAGGATATATTAGCATCCGACTCGGATGATCCTACACTTGCAGATAAGCAACTTGTGTTATCTGTAGTCCAGAAATACAGGCAAAGCTTCCTGGACACCATGGCTTCTGCAATAATTGATCTTCTAGGTCCCTAGAACTTCTTTGTTCTGTATGATGTATACGCGACCCCCACCAGCAGAACGCCAATTACCGATCCCACCGATACCAGTTCAATATTATGCAGAAGAATCTCGAACGCAAGGTGAATCTGCTGGTTTATGATCTTGATCCCGTAGATTGTTTCATTGACAATTGAAAGATATGGATCCTGCATTATCATGGTACCGGAGGAGGCTCCACGAAACTGAAACGCGAGATACAGAGCACCCTCAGTCTTTAGGAAGCTATAATGCAGTGGATATACTTGGCCATTTGAAGTATAGTTGGGAAACCACCAAAGCAATCCCTTGGAATGGCCAATTAAATCAGAGGGACTAATAGCAAAGCCATTAAACTGGTTGTGTTGAAAATCCTCTGAATTCGCATTGAAACCGATAAAACTGGGCCCATTCCCGTTAATAGTGGCGTTAAGGCTCTGCAGCAGTACAATGTTATAAGGAATTATACTTACAAGAGGGATTTTTGAAATGGTGATGTAATTATCTATCCTGAGAGTTGAAACAGTGAGGTTCGAGAAGTTCGCTGCATTTGCATTATTCGTAACGTTATAAGCATAAAGAGCAGTTGAGACATTCTTGTCTATGCTAATCTGGGCGGAAAGTGAAGCCTCTGGTGTTATGTTAAATCCAGGCAGGTCATGCGGCATAGTCAAATTTGTGAGATTCTCGTCAAAGCCCATGGGTCCCAGTGTTGTTGGAGCCAGGGGGAAGGATGCGTTGAAATATGTCGTGTCACCTTTTGTGGAAATGTTCCAACTGACATCCCTAAGATCTGCGCCGAACAAAACTGTGTGTTCAAAGTCCCCAAACATAGTGCTTGTCTCTACATTCGCATAAATAAGGAGATAAGAGTATGAAAAGTTAAGCTGGTCTCCGTGTGGAAGAGTAACAGTAACGCCGGGAGTACTGCCGGTTGATATGGCAACGTTGCCAACTGGGGAAGCGGCCATTGATGCAGGCAGCATAAAGAGCAATGATGCCACAATGAGGATTGTTAGTTTAAGCGTAGTTGTAAATTAAGGGTTATAATAATTTATTTTTGGTACAATTAAGTCAGACACGCAATTAAACCCTCAGGACATTTCTTCTTCGAGCTCTACCATGACCTGGTTGAGAACATCTTCAAAACTTATTCCTGTGAATTCTCTCAATCCACCTATTTCTGTTCTCAACTTAGCATAATATTTATCGTCATCCTTATCAAATTCAATGTTACAGATGAGCTCTTCCATATAATCAAATCAGGAATTTAAGCCCGTAATTAATGCTTTCGTCAGCCCCTCCTCTTCTTGGATAGTTTCGCAATCCTTGTAAGATCAGCATCACAAGTGCATCATTGCTTCAATTCAATAAAAACACGCCCGAGATTTCGCTTCTCCTTCATCATGGAATAAGCATCTTCAATATGATCAAGATCGATTTTCTCTGCTATAACGGGCTTGATACTGCCTTTAGCTGATAGTTCAAGAGCTTTCTTCATGTCTTCTCTTGTTGAGCTTATGCTGCCCTCAATCCTGTTTCCCTTAAGAATAATGAGACCAAGCGGTAGCTCCACAGGAACCGGCTGTACGTTTCCGATAACGACGAGCCTACCGCCGAACTTAAGCGACCTGAGGCTGCGTGAAAACGTAGGAAGCCCTACTGTGTCCAGGGCAAGATCAATCCCGCCACCGGGAAAGCTCTTAACCTCGCGATCGAATTCATCGCTCAGAAGAACATGATCTACTCCAATCTCATGCAGTTTCTCCGCTTTCCACTTTGAGCTTGTATATGCGAAAACATTTGCCCCAAGAGCTTTTGCAACCTGAACGGCGTGAACTCCGACGCCTCCCCCGGCACCTGTCACAAGAACATTTTCGCCAGGAAGTATCTGGCCGGATACAGAAAGGGCGTGATAGACCATTCCTGTTACACATGCGCTGATCGTTGCAAGCTCTTCTGGCACTGCAGTAGGGACTCTTACCACGCATCTTTCAGGGACCTTTACCATATCTGCATAGGATCCCTGTACTGTTTCGCCCAGTGTCTGTTTGTTTGGGCATAAATTTTCCCTGCCGCTTTTGCAGTACTCACACTTTCCGCATGGTATGTAGATCAGTGAGGCAACTCTGTCTCCGACCTTGAATTTCTTGACTGATTTTCCTGTTTTTGCAACTATACCGGAAACTTCATGTCCAGGCACAATTGGGAATTTAGCTCTTGGAAAGAAACCCTCATGAGTTAAAAGATCACGATAACATATTCCAGTAAGATTCTGTCTGATTACGATTTCATCATCTGCGGGCTCAGGATCCTGTAGGTTGGTGCTATGTATCTTTCCATTTATTCCTTCTATTATTGCAGCTTTCATGGAGTAAGAATGTCATAAGAATATATGATTAATTGCCGCCAGAACTAGCTCGAAGATTTCACAAAATACTTTTTCAGAAAACCCAAAGCCCTTGCCCTTGCATCTGCCGGCTTTTCTCTCCTTATTACCTTCCCGTCTTTAATGTACTGAACCATTATATCCTTGAGCTTCCCGCCACACTGACACAGATCATCGACCTTTGAAACCGGAAGAACCTCAACCCTGCCGCATTCATTGCATCTCAGCACGTGTTTGGCCCCGGATAGTTTTCCCTTCTTTGTTTTTGGTTGGTTAGCAATCTCAACAATATCCATAGAAAAGTCGACTGTTTTCCCGGACGCAATTGAAGTTCCAACTCCGAAAGCATCTGCACCAGCTTCAGATAGTTCCATTATGTCGGTCTCTTTCAATCCGCCTGAAACCATTATCCTGACTTTTTCATGTCCTCTTAGATCCAGCTCCCATCTGACCTCCCTGACTATGTTTGCGAAATTTCCGCGTCTTGATGCTGGTGTGTCGAGGCGGACGAAATCCAGATTTGGCAAAAGCTCCGCGGCTTTTATGGCGGCGAACTTTTCATCATCGTATGTATCTATAAGGACCGTAACTGGGCCTTTCTTCGTGCCCGCGGCAACAGCTTTCCATGCCTCCTCATCGCCAAGAAGAAGAGAAATTGCATGCGGCATTGTGCCAACAGGCTCAAGACCAAGTATCTTACCGCTTTTGATTCCAGAGACACCATCGGCACCTCCTATATAGGCTGCCCTGTCAATCATCGGTGCAATGAAAGGGTTCATCCTTCGTATCCCGAATGAATATACGGGTTTATCACCGGCAGCGATCTTAACTTTGGAGGAAAGAGTCGATATGCCAGATGACTGGCAGATAAAACCCAGCAATGAAGTTTCATGCTCACCGAAATTCCTGTATTTTCCGTGAATGGAAACAAAGGGTGCGGGAATTCCCTTGAAATCCCTGTAAGGCATTACGGTTCCTTCGGGTATTGCATAAAGATCTTTAACGCGTCCCTCCATGAGAGTAAGGACATCGTCCAGGCCTGTGAATGTTATCCATGGGTTATCGAACGACGAGACAGTAACCTCGGCTATGACGTCATCGTTGAACTTCTTGTTTTTCAGGAAGGAAAGTGATCGTTTAAAATATACATCACTGTTTTCAGCGGAAAGTACTTCAGCCTCAGTCGCAACATTAAATTTCATCTATATAACTTCCGTCAGGAATTGTTGCAGGTTAATGATTCTTGCTCCATAATACTTCTTCATTGACTTCAGCGCCTTTGAGTGATCCGAAGGATCAATGCTCGCGCACAGATCCTTAACAACCGTAACTTTGTAGTAACGGAAGAATGCACCTGCGACAGTGTGTGCGACGCAAATATCTGTGCTCACTCCCGAAATATAGAGATCTGTTACATTGTGCATCCTGAGATAAGGGTCTAGGTCTGTATCCAGGAAGGCATCGTATCGTCTCTTCCGGATCCTGTAGCCCTTGTAACCCGCAACAATTGAATCAAGTTCTGAGGCAGCAGTGCCGATCATGCAGTGTTCTCCCCATACCTTGAATTCCGGATCATCAGGTACATGGGTATCCAGCGTAAAAACCACGGGTAACTTATCAACGACCTTTGAAAGGGCTTTTCCAGTATTCTTAGCAGCAGCAACCGCTGCTTCGGATCCAAACTTTCCAGTGACAAAGTCGTTTACCATGTCAACTATGATCCAACCCTTCGTCACCGCCTCAACCTCCATGTCGCTTTGCCTCCTGTGTCTTCTATCTCAACACCTGATTCTGAAAGCATAGATCTTATCTTGTCGGATAGGTCAAACTCCTTTCTCTTTCTTAACATCTCACGGACTTCGAGGACTGCATCTATGATAAGATCATATTTCTCTTGGCTGGAAGAAGATTTGAGGATGCATAGGAATGAATCGACTTCCAGGAGAAAATCAAGACACTCCTTGCAAGCATCCTTAGAAAGATCATTGAATTCGGTGTTGACCCTGTTTACAAAATCCAGTAAGGTCATTATACCTGACCGGAAATCAAAGTCCTTATCTATCGCTGTGACTAGTTTATTTCTGTACTCGGGAACATCAATCCTGCCAAAGGCGAATGAATCCTTTTGCATCAACCTGTCATAAAGAGACTGTATCTTGTTGAGGTTCTGGGCAGCCTCATGCACAGTTGACTCGTCAAAAATGAGCTCCGATCTGTAACCTGAACTCAGGAAAAATAATCTGAGATTATTTCCACCATATTTCTCCACTGCATCTCTGAGATTGATCATGTTACCCTCTGATTTTGCCATCTTCCTGTTGGAAATGTTAAGCATGCCCGTGTGAATCCAGTATCTTGCCAGTTTCCTGTTTCCTGAAAGGGTCCGCATTATCGCTATTTCTCCTTCGTGGTGAGGGAATATCAGATCCGTGCCTCCTCCATGTATATCGTAAGTCTTGCCCAGCATCTCTTCCGTTATTGCCGTATCTTCTACGTGCCAGCCTGGCCTTCCATGTCCCCACTTATAATCCCAGCCATCCTCATCGCTGTCGGTGAATTTCCACAATGCAAAATCCTCAGGATTACGTTTAGATGCGCTCATCTCATGTCTTACCATATGCATTACCTGGTCAAGTTTCTGCCCAGAAAGTTTGCCATAATCCTTAAAGCTTGAAATATCAAAGTAAACGCCATCCTTTGCTATATAAGCAGCTCCAATCCGTAGAAGCCTTCTTACTTGTCCTGCAATTTCACGGATAAAATCTGTGGCAAATGCGTAGTAGGAGACGGCATCTGCACGCACCTTTGCCATATCGGCTAAATATGCTTCGAAAAACTCTCCTGCAAGCGCAGACGGTTCTTTACCTGTTTCTTTTCCCCTGTTAATTATCTTGTCATCCAGATCGGTTATGTTCTGTAAATAGAACACAGAATAACCTCGGTATCTAAGATACTTTACTGCTGCATCAAAGAAAACAAATGTCCTGCCGTTGCCTACATGAATATAATCGTAAACAGTAGGGCCGCAGACGAATATCTTCAATCTCCGTCCATCCCTGGGCTTTAACTCCTCCAGTCCTCTGGTCAAGGTGTTGAAGACTAACATTATATGCAGTATGCTTTGCATAATATTATTCTCACCTTTTCATTTGCATATAGATTATGACATTCAGGATTATCTACATCTTCCTTCTGGAAGTTAAGAGATAACCTGGCTGGAGAACGTTGCACTTTCACGTTATGGAAATATCGAACTACAAAATACGTTTTATTTTAGTATGATATCATCCATTATGGATTACGATCATGCACTCGATGAGATAATCAGGTATACGAATGGCCCAAAAGGGAAGGATTCTGCAGGAGTCCTTCAGTTTGTCTGCGATTATCTGAGGAAGATCGACGAGCGTTACAGCTGGGTTGGCTTCTACGTGGTGAGCGGCGACAACCTGATTCTTAAGAACTTCAGCGGTGACGAGACTGAGCACAAGAAAATAAAGATTGGGGATGGTCTCTGCAGTTTAGCAGTTCTTAGGAACGAAATAGTGAATGAGAGAGACGTAAAGTCCAACAAGACCTATCTTGCTTGTTTTCCCAGCACAAATTCTGAAATTGTTGTCCCTGTGAGGATGCACGGAGAGCCAATAGGTGAAATAGATGTGGATTCAGATACCAAAAGTGCTTTCGGGATAAAGGATGAAAGCTTCCTTTCTAAAATAGCGGATAAGCTCTCGGAGCACGTGAAACGTGTTGCCTCAAACAGCTAGTTGAACTTCCGCACTATGTTTCCTGATATTACATATGATCCTACACTGAATACCTTTTTTGCGCTTACGTCAACGCAGGACATCGATGCCGTATCGACCTGGATACCGAAAGCTGACGGCTCTTCCATTATGCCCAGATAGGAAGATATAATGCAGCGAATTGGCAATGCGTGCGATACAACAACACAATTTCCTTCATGTCGTTCAAGAGCGTTCCGCATCCTGGCTGCAATGTTCTCCCATGTTTCCTGTCCAGTGAAATTCCTGTATAATGGTGGAAGTTGATCATAACCCTTCTGAACCTTTGGGCCCTGCCCCGCCTCTCTGAGATCCTGATCAATTTCAACCTCAAGTTTAAGTTCTTGCGCAATAATGTCTGCAGATTCCCTGGCACGAAGTATCGGGCTTGAAACAACCTTATCAAGTTTAAGCTTTTTGAGCTGAGTCAGGGCATAATTAATCTGCCCTTTACCAACATCGGTAAGGTGATATTTTGCCGCAACGTCATCATCGACAATCCTCAGTACGTTAGCTTCACTCTCGCCATGCCGTATAAGCACCGCCCTGTTCATGCAACAGCATCTCAGTCTTGATATAAAATTTAGATCATCTGAACAAGCCATAACATGAGAACAGATAGAACAAGTACTGGCGGTGTTACAAGGATACCAATCTTGACAAAATACCTGTAGGTTATGCCTCTCTCTCCTTTCTGCCTCAATATATTCATCCAAAGAAGGGTTGCAAGGGATCCGATCGGCGTGAACTTCGTACCGATATCATTTGCCAGTACATTCAGGTAAACCAACGAATTCTCATGCATATGTATAAGGGTAAGATTGACAGTTATTACAGATGGGAGGTTGTTCATTATCGATGCCAGGAAAGAAAAAAGGAATGCGTCGATAATCATTTGTAAAGGCAAATACAGTGGAGAAAAATATGATAACGCTGAAGTAAGCGCCTGGACCAGCCCATTCTTTGAAAGGGCATATACGACAATAAAGAGGCCAAGTGCAAAAAATATGATTTCCCATGGTGTACTGATGACAAGCTTCTTTCCAGGAATAGTAGTCCTGCTTCTTGCGTATAGATAGAAAAGTGCAACACCTGGAACGGCAATGACAGATATAGGAATGAGAAACAGTCCTGTAATTGCATACAGCAGTATCAGCAATATTACAACAAAAAAAGCAACCTTGAGTAGCCGCACATCTTTGACCACATCGACAGGTTTTGGAAGCTTCTCCAGTGAAATATTATCCTGAAAGGTATGCCGGAACAACAGGTAGAGGACCAAGGCGCTTGAGACAATGGCAACAATATCCGGTATTATCATGACCCTTGCATATTCCGTGAATGGAATGGAAAAGAATCCTACACTTATTATATTTACAAGATTGCTTATGCTGAAAGGAAGGCTCGTTGCGTCCGCCACAAAGCCCACAGATACAAGAAAAGGAATGTAAACCTTTCTCGGGGCGTCAGTTTCCCTCAGAATAGCGTACATAATAGGAGTCATGACAACCACGCTGCCATCGTTTGAGAAAAGCGCAGTTACAAGGGATGTCAGAAGAACGATCAGGAAAAAGAGACGCTTCACTATTCCTCTAGAGTAGACGGTTATTCTGATAGCTATATATCTGAAAAATCCAATTTCATCAAGAATCAGGGAAAGAAAAATAATTGCAATGAGAGTGATCGTAGCATTCCAGACGATGCTTACAACATAAAGGATATCGTGTTCTCCTATGATTCCAATAAGAATAAGGATGATAGCACCGATTATTGGAGGAATTGCTATGCTTAGGTGTTTCGGCCTCGTCACCACAAGGGCCATAACTACGATAAACACGATCAGCGACACTGTAAAATCTATCTGCAACCGATTTCGGTAATTTACAAGGATATTAAGAATTATATGCTACCATTGCAAGGTCGTACGTTTCATGCTCCTTGATGGCGAGAATCAAGCTACAAAAGGTTATTCAGACTGGAAGAATTTTGCTGCCTGTACATGAACAATCCAAGTAACTTCCTGATAAACGAGAAAAGTCCATATCTGCAACAGCATGCACACAATCCAGTCAATTGGTATCCTTGGGGTGATGCAGCTTTCGAAAAAGCACGCAAGGAGGATAAGCCGGTATTTCTTAGCATTGGTTACTCGACTTGCCACTGGTGCCATGTCATGGAAAGGGAAAGCTTCGAGGATGCAGAGGTTGCGCAGGCAATGAACAGGGTCTTCGTTTCAATAAAGGTAGACCGCGAGGAGAGACCGGATCTTGACAACCTATACATGAATGCTTGCCAGATGATGACCGGAAGCGGCGGATGGCCTTTGAACCTTATCCTGACACCTGATCGCAGGCCGGTTTTCGCCTTTACATACCTGCCCAAGCGTTCACGGCGAAATATGATGGGTATTGTTGAACTTTGTAATAGCATCGATGAACTGTGGCACACCAGAAAGGATGAGCTCATCGATCAGGGCAAAAAGGTACTTGATGCGCTTTCAGCTTCCAAGAGCCAGAAAATTGATGATCCTATATCGCCTGATCTACTCAAAGCAGCTTATTCTGATCTTGAGAATGCTTTTGATCCACAATTCGGCGGATTTGGATCAAGCCCGAAATTTCCTTCGGCTCATTACCTTCTTTTCCTGCTGAGATATTATCACAGACATAAAGATAAAAAAGCACTGACAATGGTTGAGAAAACAATCAAGGGCATGCTTTCCGGCGGTATCACTGATCAGATAGGACATGGATTCCACAGGTACTCAACCGATCATGCGTGGAAGCTTCCACACTTCGAGAAGATGCTATATGATCAGTCCATGATACTCTCCGCCCTGGCGGAACTCTTCTCTGTCACCGCGAAAGATGAGTATCGCAATGCTATGCTTGAGACGCTCCATTTTCTTAAAGAAGAGATGAAGATAAGCGAAGGCGCTTTCATGACAGCAATAGATGCAGACAGTGAAGGCCAAGAAGGCAAATATTACACATGGACAATGACGGAGATCAAGAATGTACTGGGAGATAATGAAGCCGAGATATTCTCTTACGTTTACGGAATTGAACCAGATGGAAATTTCCATGAGGAATCATCCGGAAGACTGACTGCAGAAAATATACTCTATGTTGCAAACAGCCTCGAGGAAGCCTCAAAGACTTTCTACTTACCTGTCGCCGATCTGCAAGCCATGATTGAAGCATCCAGGGAAAAACTGAAATCGGCGAGATCTCAGAGATCAGCTCCTCATAAAGATGACAAGGTTCTTTCTGACATGAATGGCATGCTCCTCTGGTCGCTGGCAAAATGCTATCTTTCTACCGCTAATAAGGCATTTCTTGATGAAGCTAATGATATCGCATCATTCCTGCTTGAGAAGATGATCAAGCCAGACGGGAAAATAATGCACAGGTACATTTCAGGTTCGGTAGATATCCAAGGATTCCTGGATGATTACGCTTTCACAATCGGCGGCCTGCTTAAGCTGTACGAGGTTACTGGAAAGGACAGGTTATTCAAAACCGCATTGAAACTTCAGGAATACCTGGACAGCAAATTCTCTTCAGAAGAGGGAGGTTACTTTACGACAGAGATGGAAGATGCACCATTCAAGACCAAAGATTTCCATGACGGTGCAATCCCTAGCGGGAACTCATTTGAAATGCAGAACCTCCTGACTTTTTCCATTATCCTTGGAAGCGACAAGATGTATGAATCTGCTCTCAGGATAGCGGAGGCAGCAGGTAAATCGCTGCAGGCAAATCCGTCCTTTTACCTGTACATGCTTACAGCAGTTGATTTTGCGATTGGCCCCTCCTTCGACATGGTACTCCAGAATTTAAGATCTATCAGAGATCAGTTGGACGAGCTTTCGCACGCCTATGAACCAAGAGTTGTCCTATCTTACAGGAGAGAAGCAAGGCCCGATATAAAAGAAGCATCTAGGAACAACGCTGACAGTGTTTTGGTTTGCTCTATGAAAGAATGTCTCTTACCTCAAAAAGGATTGAAGGAAGCTCTTGCCCTTATAAGGAACATGAATTCAAATTCCTGATCTTGAACTGTTGTAGAACTTAGAATGCCTGTGATAAATCACGATAGCTTCACCAATCAGCATTCCCGTTGTTACTGTAAGAAAAACTGAAAAGATGGAAACCAGGTAGAGGGTAGGATAATAGAGCAAGGCAAGTATTTTGAGTGTAAAAAAGAGAGTGAAAAAGAAGGCTACAGGAACGGATCTCTTATAGTACATTTCATTTTTCTTCTCAAATATCTTTACTTTTCTGCTTAACGCGACTCCAAGCACTATACCCAGTAAAGCAATTATGAAACTGGAAATAATAATTATCTCTGGCTGATATATGAACGTTATAAGGACAAGTAGAGAATATATAGCTGGGGATATAAAGACCCTTGTATGAGAGAACTTTTCTCCCAGCTTTGCCCTCAAGAGCCTATATATAAAGAGCAATACAATCAATACAATGACTGCGTATGCAGGATACTTGAATGGAATATAGGAAAGCAATGAGTTAATCGAAATTGGTGACGAGGATCCATTAACTGTAAAAACCATCTATTCCCTCTATAACGCTCTACGTAAAATATTTTCTGGGCTTGCCCCAATCTTTTGCATGAACCTCCTGCTATTATAACACAATATCCTTTATGTTTGGTTTCTTTCAAAATAAATATAAAGAGTATATAAACCAGAGTCTACATAGACGAACTAAGGATAATATAGGTTTCAGTTTTACCGAAGTAATATGCAAGACAAACTTGCTGAGGTTGAAATAACAAAGGACGGCGAAATCTATTATGCAAAGATAATGCTCCCGTCCGGGGAGATAGTTACCCTGGAAAACGAGGATTTCGAAGAAGTAATAGAACAGATCGCAAACGACCTGCAGGAAAGATTCGGCTCTTAAGCGGGGATGGCCCAGTGGTACGGCGGCAGCCTGCTAAGCTGTTTCTCTATGAGAGCGAGGGTTCGAATCCCTCTCCCCGCGTTTCCGTCTTTATTTGCTTAGCTTGTCTCCTACAGCTAGTCATTTTCATGTCACTCTGAAACAAAATCCTCTTCTCAGCCTAAAACAAAACATTGACTACTTAGATTTTTTACAATATGTTCACAGGAAATATCAATCTTAAGGAGTATAGGAATGAGGCGGTAAGGGATTAGAATCTTTGGCATTGCGAAACAGCACGGTACAATCCTGCTAAATAACTATGGGATCTATTGGGATCTTAAAGGAAAGCCAACAGCACACAGGTCTAATATGATTAGGCAAAGTTAAATACATTAGTGTAATACTAACGACATGATCGGGCAACTAAAGTTAACGAGAAGAGAGAGAGACTGCATCCTAGCGATTAAAGAGTCTTCTTCGGAGTTTCCAATTCGTCTATCGCAACTCGCACAGAAAATCGAACTTAAGCCGCCAACAGTTATTGAAATACTTAGAAGACTTGAAGCCAAAGGACTTCTAAAGAGAGAAAGCGGTATGATTGTCCTGACGAACTTGGGCATGTCATATTATAACTACCTGGTCAACTGCCACAGAATCCTCGAAACTATTTTCGTTGACAGCGGTATAGATATTGAAAAAGCATGCAAAGAAGTCAGTTCATTTGATTTCATGCTGGATAAAGATTCTCTGGTAAAACTTTCAAACTTTGTAGGAAAACCCAAAGCATGCCCTCACGGAAAACCAATAAATATTAGGTGATCTAATGGTGTCAATAAATCTCTGGGACCCTCAAAATGTTGATCTGCTTTCAGCACTGATAATTTCTTACCTGCTGGGTATTGTTCATGGAATCACGCCTGACGAGCATACATGGCCAATCACGTTTTCTTACTCAGTCGGAAGCTATAGCACACGAAAAGGCATGAAGGCGGGACTTATTTTCTCTTCAGGCTTCACTATACAACGTGCGCTTATGTCGGAAGTAGCATTCTTTGCACTTGCGGGTATTTTCATGACGGCTCTTGCTTTTGGTGTGACATACGTTATAGTTGGGATTGCAATGCTTGCTGCCGGTCTTTACATCGCTTCAAGAGGAAAATATCTTCACTGGCACTTTCTGGAGCATAACATTGGCCGCCTAGTAGGCTTGCATAAGCACAACCCTGAGAAAGAACATCAGGAACTGGAGCACGAAGCAAATCCGGTTTTTATTGGCGACGATATGAAACCTATTCCCCTGAGACTGGCATTCGTGCATGGATTGATCGCAGGATTTGGATTTGGTGCTTTTGCCCTCATAATTTATACAGTGATAGCTCCGTCGATGCCAAACCTGTACTGGGGTTTTGTTCCCGGGCTCTTATTCGGTCTTGGTACGATGACAATGCAGATTGCATTTGGAGCTGGATTTGGAGCATGGCTGTCAAAGAGCAAGAAACTGACCAAGAAAGGGATTGCATTCGTTGCAAAGAGCATAAGCAGATACGTCCTGACCTATGGCGGACTGGCATTCATGCTGGCAGGAGGACTGATCATAGCGTTTCCTCAACTGCTTAACTATGGAATAACCACCGGCGTACATGTTCACAACCTTGATAACCTTGGTATAGGTTTCTTCATCGTAATATTTGCTGTTGTGATTATTGGGTTTGTTGGGTACTATAATTCAATCAGGAGAGCCCAGGAGCTTGGTTACACTGGAGACGCAGTAGAAACTGCAAAGGCGACTGAATAGTTTTTCAATCAGTTTCTTTGCAAACAAATTTTTAACACCACCTGGCAATGAAATACAAGTTACAATTTGCTAAGTGGTATCCGGCCAATCAAAGATATAAGCACTCGATAGTTTGATAACTTTCAATGCACTCCAGAGGCATGAACTACAGAGCATTCGGCAACACAGGAATAAGAGTTTCTGATCTTATACTAGGTACATGGTATCTTCCAAACAGTGGAACAAAGATCAAGCCGCAGGTCGACCGGGAAACTTCTTTAAAGCTGATTAGGAAAGCATATGATTTAGGCATCAATTTTTTTGATACTGCAGATGTCTACAGAGGAGTATATGACAGGGAGAACATGCAGGGGAACTTCAAGACGGTTGGGCTCTCTGAAAAGATACTCGGAGAAGCACTTAAGGGATACGACAGGGAGAGTTTTGTCGTTGCCACCAAGGTTATGGGAAGAACCGGTGCTTTGCAGAATGATCTAGGGCTAAACAGGAAGCATGTAAGATCTGCCATCGGGAAGAGCCTGGAGAGACTCCAGATGGATTATGTTGATTTCTACCTGATGCATGCCCCTGACGGTATAACTGGAAGATACGAATCAGCAAAGACAATGAATATGCTTATTGAAGATGGCAAAATCCTTCATTATGGTTTATCCAATTTTGAATCCCATGAGATTGCAGAATATCTTTCATTGAATGGGTTAGATAGACCATCTTTCATCCAGGATAAATTCAACCTTATCGAAAGAGAACAAGAAACAAGAAACATTGCAGTTGCTGAGAGAAACGGCATGGCATCAATGATATACAGCCCTCTTGCACAGGGAGTTCTCGCGGGTAGATACCTGAGCAGGAAGAAGGACAAGTCCCGCTCGATCTACGAAAAGAACTTTTCGGATAACAAGATGACTGAAGACAACAGGGAAAAACTCCTGAAGTTAAGCGAAGTTGCGAAACGCCTTGGTGCATCTATGTCTCACGTTGCACTTGCTTGGCTCATAGGTAAGGGTAGATCAATTTTTCCAATCATCGGTAGCACGAATCTGGAGCAACTAGCAGAAAATGTGAAAGCCTCAGAGTTGAGGCTTAGCTCTGATAATATGAGAGAACTGGACTCAACTTTCTCAAAATAGGTCCAGGTCGATCTCCTCTATAGGTGTAATGGAATGAGCGAAGGTTTGTTGCTTACTTTATTAAGGCATGGCGAGACAGAAGGAAACCTTGACAGAAGATGGCAAGGAGATACCGATCCCGAATTGACTGAGACTGGAAGATACCAGGTTCTCCAGATCGCTGAAAAATTTAGATCCCAAGATTATGACTTAATATTGCATAGCGGAATGCAGAGGTCCTACGAGTCCGCAATGATAATAAGCAAAGAGCTTTCGATAGATGATGTCATAATTCTTACTGCTCTCAGGGACCGATCACTAGGCGGTATAGAGAATCTTACTTCTGAACAGATAGTGAGAAGCTTTGGCTTCGATATGACGAATATTCTTTCTGAAAAGGTCGATAAAGTTCCAGGGGCGGAAACAATAGATCATCTCAAGTCAAGGGTAAGAATGACCGAGACCTATCTGCAGAGCAAATATTCTGGTAAAAGGGTGCTAGCAGTGAGCCATGGTGGATTCATTCGCATGTTCTTCAGGGAGTTCATAAGCGATCCGCATAATATAAGGTTCACAAACTGTTCATATTTCACCGTCTATATCGACAACGGCAAGATATCCCTCAGGGAATTGTCAGTCGAACATGTCTAGGATCTTCCCTTTGGAAATGCGTCAATCCTCATGGATCCTGTGCCCTGCTCTATCCTGAAGCTAGCCGAGTACATTTTTTCAAGTACCTCCGGAACCAGAACCTCGCCGGTGGGTCCATAAGCGATAACCTTGCCTGACTTCAACATAAGGATATTATCACAAATCTTTGCAAGCTTGTTGAGATCATGCAGAATGACAATAACGGATCGGCCCGATTCTCGAAGATTCATGATCTCTTCCATAACCTGTATCTCCTTGTCTACATCAAGAAAAGTATCCGGTTCATCCATAAGAATAGCATCTGAGTCCTGGGTTATCGCACCTATAAGCATTACTAGTCGTTTTTCCCCTCCGCTTAAAGAATTGAAGTCTCGGTGTTTCAGATTCTCTATACCGTATCTGTTGATTATCGCATCAAGCTTGCTGCTCTTTTTTTCCAGGCTATACTGGGATGCCAGCAGGACATCCTGCACGGAGAGATTCAGAGGTGAAAAGAGGTTTTGAGGCAGGTATGCCAATCTTCTGGAAAGATCGCGCTGAGTCATCTTTTCTATATCCTCGCCATCGACCGTTATCCGGCCTCCAGTCGGACGAAGAAGACGAAGCATGACTCTTAGAAGCGTGGACTTGCCAGAACCATTTGGTCCACCTATGCCAAGTATTTTCCCTTCTTTTACAGATAAAGAGACGGGTCCCAGATGGAACCTGTTAATTGAATATTCTACGGCTCTTACTTCAATCAGCGTAATAACCACCTGCCAGTTTCCTTAGTAAATAGATAAAGAATGGAACGCCTATCATTCCAGTTATTATGCCAATCGGAACTACCTTCGGTGGAATAACCAGTCTTGAGACATCGTAGGCAAGAACAAGGAAAAGCGCGCCTAAAATTGCTGAGGATGGTATCACCTTTCGGTTACTGCCGCCATGTATCAGCCTAGAAATATGAGGGACAACAAGGCCGACGAATCCTATCAGGCCTGAAATGGACACTACGGCGGACACGCTTATAGTGACGAGTGTAAGAGCGATAATCTTGAGCGATTCCACCCTTACTCCGACGGATCTGGCATAATCTTCTCCCAACTGGATTGTGTCAAGTTCCTTGGTATAAAGGGAAAGAATGAACATTGATGCTATTGAGAGCAGTGCCACGGGAATTAGCTCTGCCCATGTTATTGTGTCGACCGATCCCATAAGCCAGAAGAAGACTTCGCTTGTGCTGGCCAAGTTGGGGCTGTTGTAAAGCATAAATGCCACAAGCGATGAGACAAAGACGCTTACTGCAATGCCTGTGAGAAGCATGTAGACGATGGGGACCCTTCCGCTGCGAAGTGAGAAAAAATAGATAAGACCTACAATGAGTGCAGAAAAAAGAAAGGCAAGCAGCTGCAGCGTATATACGCCGAGAATGGTCAAGCCAACTGCAATTGAAAGCACAGCCCCAAGGGCTGCCCCGCTGGATATCCCAATCATGTAAGGTTCTGTGATAGGATTCTTGAAAACGCTCTGGATCACAGCACCCCCGACGCCCAGGACTGCACCGATTATGATTGCCCCAAGGATATGGGGTTCCCTGAGGTAGACAATTATCTCAGACTGATGTGCAACATTTATTCCTGCTGAAAAGTAGTGGCCAAGATAAGGTATCTGGGAAAGAAAAATTTTAGTTACTTCCGCTGGTGATATGTATACCACGCCGATGAAGGCCGAGGAAACAGCCGCAATGAGCAGTAAAGCTAGAGATACAATGAAGATTATTCCAGATCTGCTGTACCTCTCACTGGCGCTGAAATTCCTCAGTGTTCTGAACATTTCTATAGACCATATGTCGGCGGATACTCTAAGTGTATCGGGAAAGCAGGCAGAGAGACGAACGTTGGATAAACGCTGTCAAGTATCCAAGCAATCCCATATATTATCCTGAAATCCGGCTCATCAATAAATGAATCATTAACTACCGAGACCACCCTGTCATTCAGGAAAGCCGAAGTTTCATTGTAAGGTGGTGTGGTAACAGCAGAATAGTTCACATACTGATCCAGCAGAATGACCTGTGGATTATCCTGTGCTATCAGACCACTGGACATCTCATAATAACCAGACGCGTTCGCAATATTCTTCAAATGCGCATATTGCATAATTTGTCCGATGAATGTATCATTTCCCGCGGTCCATCCTCCTGCATAAAGGTAATAGAATGCAGAATACTCAGGCTGGGCAGACAAGGAAGTTACGCTCTGGTTGATCGCAAGAAGGGACTGATTCATCCACTGATTGATCAGAGACGCGTTTTTCACGGTTCCGGTGAGAACCCCAAGCATTGTGGTCTCTTCTTCAATCTGTGTTATGCTGTTGGGATTGTCTACCAGAACAGGTATTCCAAGATTTAGCAACTGTGTACCATATGAGGGCATGGTTGCACCATAAAGAAGCACCACTTGCGGTGACAGGTTCACTATTTCTTCCTGGTTAACGCCATAGCTGTTTCCAACATTTGGTATAGTCTCGTTTGGGGGATAACAGTCGAACTCATTTCCACCCACCAGATCATGATAGGCACCCAGGGCATACAATGTCGCTGTCGCCGACGGATCTATGGATACGATTCTCGTAAGAGTATGATTGAATGTAACATTCCTGCCCAGGGAATCCCGCACTGTAATGGTTCCGTTTGATGGAGCGGATGCCTTGAGCGTTGTATCATATACAAAGAAAGCAGCGACGAGTACGACAATCACTGCAACAGTTAATGCAATTTTCAGCCTTCTATCCATTTAAAATCACCCGTAAAGTTTACTTTATATTCGGAAAGAAAACTTACTATATATTACTTTTTGCCGGGATCTCAGCAATTGAGATATCCATTCATTCAGGAATGCATTTGACTTGGCACTGCAGATATGAAATCCTTCCTGCAATTCTTATATCTGGCTTATTATGTTTATTCTTGTAGATGCTTGAATAAGGTTATTAACAAAGCTTCCTATTTCGTTAAGCCGGACTAGGCCGGAGGGCTAGGCACCTTCTGTAACCCGAAGTCTATATGCGGGGGCGACGGCTTCAGGAGGTCAACCAGACTTCTGTCAGGCCCTGTGGAACTGATGACACTCTGTTCCTCTGGACTCAAGGTCTACGGTTATGATTTCAAAGGAAAACATGATCATAGTTCATCTGGAAAACCCGCCAGGACCGGAAGGGAGCAACGGTATCCAGAACTGCGGGTGCTGGAGGGGTGCGGATTGGAAGCGAAGCAGGGGGAACCTGCCAGGACATCTGGCCCGACTGGAGCCTGTCCGGTTTTAATGATATTAATTATATTGCAGGCTGTTGAATATTTTATATCTTCTTGCCGTGAATCCTTTCATTTCGGGGCAGTAAGGCTATATGAATAATATGTGCGATGGTTTATTATCTAAGGTAGCCTTAAGATAACAATGGACGAGGATGCAGCAAAATTTCACCTACTATCGGAAGAAAGATACAAGTACCAGGACGCCGACAAGATAGTATCTGGAATCGGAGACCTCGGAGGAAGCATTCTGGAGATAGGATGTGGCCCTGGGTTCTTCACACTTCCCCTTGTAAAGCTTCAAAACGGAAGAGGAACTTATCAGGCGATAGACTCAAGTCCAGAAATGATCAGAATTTTAAAGGAAAGGCTCCTGACACTGGATCAGAATATTGCAAGGACGGTAAGAACCGTTGTAGGGGACGCAGAACGAATTTACTTCCCTGAACGTTCATTTGATCTTGTTTTTCTTGCTAACATTTTCCATGACCTGAAAGATCCTAAGGGTTTCCTTGTTAGAATGTATCGTGTGCTGAAACCAGGAGGCTTCATAGTGAACATAGACTGGTCCCAGGTTCAGACCGAGATAGGGCCTCCCTTGAATATAAGGATACCAGAAGAAAAGTGCCAGGCGATGTTTGTTGATGCGCACTTCAAGTTTGTTGGCAAAGTGTACG
The DNA here is from genome assembly GCA_049965275.1 of Thermoplasmata archaeon. GTDB lineage: Archaea > Thermoplasmatota > Thermoplasmata > Thermoplasmatales > Thermoplasmataceae > UBA582. The sequence goes on from JBMFWM010000013.1 coordinate 26,941, forward strand.
GGGGAGAGTATCACTACGGCCTCAAATTTACACGACCATGATCAGAGATCGAGGAATTTCTTCATCCTGTATGCATTCCTTGTGCCGTCTATAGATACCTTGTAATAATTCTGAAGGAACTCTGTTGCCTTAAAGCCATGTTTTTTGTAGAAATTAATCGCCTGCATGTTGTTTTCCCTCACTTCTAGCACTATAACGCGGTATCCTTTTCTTAGAAGCTCGCTTTCCACGCGATTATAAAGCAAAGTTCCAAGTCCGGATCGGTGCATGCTTGGGTCAATGGCAATGCTTTCAACATCAGCCGCGAATTCATCAAGCGGAAGCGCGCAAATGTACCCAAGTATGCGATCTCCCTCCACCGCAAGGAAATCAATAACGCCTTGAGCGGCAAACATCTTCTTGATCATGCTCCTGCTGTAAGCACCGATACCAAATGCCCTTTTCTCCAGGTCACAGATCTGGTCAATATCACCCGGCAGAAACCTCCTGATTTCCACGCCAGAACATCGTTTCTTCATTAATTAATGTGGGTACCAGTAATTTGGTAGCTACCAAAACAATTATAGTTATTCCCTGGATACCGGACTATGCTTACAAATGCAATAGATGACCTTCGCCAAGGGAAGCCAATCCTCGTCTTCGACGACGAGAAGAGAGAGGGCGAAACAGATCTTATGATTGCCTCACAGTACATCACACCAGAGTACATAAGACAGATGCGACAGGATGGCGGAGGCCTTATATGCGTCACTATAAGGCAGCAGGAAGCCGAGAAGATTCCCCTGCCATACATGGATGACTTTCTATCCAGATACGGCGGGATCGCCGGGCTGTTTACAAATACTGATCTTGGTTATGATGTCAGCAGTGCATTTACTTTCAGCGTAAATCTACGCAAAAACTACACAGGTATAAGTGATATAGAGAGGGCTGCCACAATCTCCGGAATATCCCAGTATATATCAGAGCTTGGAACTCTAAATGGATCTGCACAGCGCATATTTGCAGAGAGATTCAGGTCACCAGGACATGTCTTCCTCCTTATTTCGAGAGCAGGTTATTTTTCCCAGAGAAGAGGTCACACAGAGCTGGGGACCTATCTAGTGGAACGCGCTGGACTTGTACCCTCAATAGCCATGGTAGAGATGCTTTCCAATACTGGCCGATCCATGACAAAAGAGGAAGCCAAACATTATGCTTCCAGCCACTCGCTAACATTTATAGAGGGACGAACTATAATCGACGAGTGGTCTCATGACAAGAGTAATGGCTACGGGGGTCTTTGACATTCTACATCTTGGGCACATTCATTTCCTGAAAGAATCAAAGAAACTTGGGGACGAACTTGTGGTTGTTGTCGCTCGCGACTCCACAGCTGGGAAAAGAGGTAAAACACCGGTATTCAACGAATCTGCAAGGCTGCAGATGGTAAAAGAACTAAAGCTTGTAGATCGAGCGGTTCTTGGTCATGAAGGGGATATATATTCCACGGTAGACGAGATAAAGCCAGACATCATAACTTTAGGTTACGATCAATCATTCGATCCTGCCGAGATAACAAGAAAGTGCAGCGAAATGGGCTTGAATGTTAACGTTGTCAGAATCTCAAGGTACAGCAATTCAACCTATAAGGGATCTTCAGAGATCAAAGACAAGCTTTTGCAGATAATAGAGGATCGCATATGAAGCAGATTGGAATAGCGGATACGACCTTTGCCAGATTTGACATGGCGAAATCAGCTATCGAAGAGCTTGAATCCATCGGTACAGGGTTTCAGATCCAGAGATACACTGTGCCGGGAATAAAGGATTTGCCGGTGGCCTGCAAGAAATTAATTGTTGAGCGCGGCTGTGATATCGTTATTGCGCTGGGTATGCCCGGGCGGAAGAAGCTCGACAAGATGAGCGCAAGGGTCGCGTCTGAAGGTCTTTCACGCGTTCAAATAGAAACCATGACACATATAATCGAAGTCTTTGTTCATGAGGAAGAGGCGGCAGACGACAAGGAGCTGGCGTGGCTCATGGATTCGCGATCAAGGGAACATGCTGTCAATGCATACGATCTACTTTTCAGGCCGAAGAAGCTGCAGGATAATGCAGGTAAGGGCCTGAGACAGGGATTTGCAGATGCAGGCTCCGTCGATGCAAGGGAAGGTATATATCACTAGGTGGTCGAATGAAAATAGGTATTGTGGTGTCTGAATACAACTATGACATAACGATGAACATGCTATTGAGGGCTGAGGAAGAGGCAAAGTTCCTTGGGGTTGATGTGCACAGGGTACTCAAGGTACCGGGAACGTTTGACATCCCTCTCGGCGTCAAGAAACTTCTTGAGATGAAGGAGATAGAAGGCGTCGTAACTTTAGGCGCAGTTATCAAGGGCGAAACCGATCATGACGAGGTAATAATGAATAACGCGGCAAGGAAAATCGAGGATCTTTCACTCGAGTTCTCAAAGCCTGTATCACTTGGAATTTCGGGCCCAGGAGAAACTAGGCTGCAGGCGCAGGCTCGGATAGAATCCGCCAAGGACGCCGTACAGTCCGTCGTCAAGATGATAAAGCGGCTGTCGGATCTGAAGAAATAATAATATTCATATTTCCTTGAATTTGCCGGAGAACTCCGCAAAGGCGTTGTGAGGATGAACACTTTCCTCACTTTCCGAACTTATAACAATCCTGGCCTCAGGATCTATACCTGGAAGATCGCTCTTCAGTTTCTTGGCAATTTCCCGGACCACGTCTTCAACAAACATTGGTCTCATATGCTGTCTCAGGATTAGATCCGCATCACTCTCGCTCTTTGCACCGATTGAAGCAGGTTGACCAATAACGGACTGTGCAATCGAAACGAGGGAATCCGCATCCACCTGCTTACTCTTCGTGTTCTGGACCTTGATCATGACCCTATTTCGCTGGTTATGGGTGATGATAGGAAGCGAGTCGACGGCAGATGAAAATTCAGGAAACTTTTCCTTAAGAATTGAACGCTCTTTTTCCATGGTGCATGGGCAGGCGTTGATACCCTGAACAGATATACCAACAAAGTCCTGTTCTTCTCCTTTCCTGCTGATTTTCGTCTCTCCGATCAGAGTTGACACATTAAGCGTCGAATCATTCAATGATCCAGATTTTACAAAGTAATCTGCCTGCATACTGCATTCGCAATTCTTCACATACGGCAGTTTGTCTAATACCAGCCTGCATACCTGTGCAGTTAAGTTTTCAATCCCTTCAAAATCCCTGTTTTTAAGAACCAAAGATGACACAGAACTTGTGATCTCGGATAGATCCGCCCCTTTGCGGTCTCCTGGCACATCTACAAACACTTCAGCCATAGCCGAAAGGAAAATCTCCCTGCTTCCTCTTCTTATAATGACGGGAAACTTTAATCCCTTTACGCCAACTCTTGACAGGGGCAGCGTAGAATCCGGTTTTCTACCCTGTACGTCTGATCCCACTAGTTACTACCCTTCGCTTCCTGGTATGTCTTTTTGAGTGAAGCTTCAAGTTCCTTGTATTTCTCTTCAAGTGTTTTCTGGTTCTTCTCAAGCGTCTTAATCCTGACTGAACTTAGTTCCTTCTGCTCTTCCAGTTCGTCCACAAGCTTTTTCCTGTCGTCGACCTTGTACAATATTGGTCCCACTGCTTTGTAGACTGCACTTTCCGGCTTGACAGCTTCTAACTCCTTCAGGGTTCTCTCAAGTTCCTTGACCCTGGTATCGAGTTGATACTTCTGATTCATCAACTGTTCAATCTGCAGCTCCAATTGTTGCGCCTGTTTTATCTTATTCTGAATCATGTTGCTTGGATTTTCCATTTACTCTACCTCCTTCGAAATTCTCTCAACCAGTGATGCCAACCTTGCAAATGCACTCAGGCTGGCTTTAAGTGAAACTGTATCAGGGGATTGTATATAAAAGTACAAATTATCCTTGTCCTCTTCCAACCATTCCTTTGACCTGCCCGAAACCTTTCCAAGTTCAGGCCTGATTGCCCTTATAGTGTCTGCATATTCCGCTTTTGGAAGCTTTATTGAAACCGTAAATTTTGTTACCACTTTTTGCTATAGCCTATCTGGATAAAACCTTATTCATTTTCATAGAATAATAAATAGACATTCTTTCTTTTCTAGTGGGATAAATCGCTCGAATGAACGACTAAATGCTTCTATAATCCTTACTGGTTATCGAAGAATAGAAGACAATTTACTCGGGAAAACTTAAATTCATTATAACTTATACAGTGCCGGGCTCGTGGCCTAGTTTGGATAAGGCACCGTCCTTCTAAGTCGGTGATCGGGGGTCCAAATCCCCCCGAGCCCGTATATTACTTGGTCTAGTATAAAATTGTAAAAAGTCTGCAGATCTTTGCAATTCCATAACCAGCGTTGCTTAAGGGTATAACCTTAACTTAAATACCCAAATCGGCGCTTTATGATACACCCAGCAGATGAGAGCCTTTTTCAGAATGCGCAAATGGCCAAAAACCGAAGCTGGCCTGATTACTCTTTGGTTATGGATCACTAAGTGCTACTCTTGACTGCCTTATAACAGATCAAGGGCACTACATCAAAAGGCGGGAGAAATCAGTGAACAGGTTCGTAGTGAAGTGCAACGACACTGTTTTGAAAAGCTTTTGCAGAGATTAACTTCAGCTTGTGCCTCTTTAGATCGTCTTTGAAGAAAGACTTTCCCGCACCTAATATTATAGGCCTGATGCGTATGCGGTATTCATCGACCATATCATTCCTGACTAAAGTCGAGACGAGTGTCCCGCTTCCCACGACAACCATGTCCTTTCCCTTTCCACTCTTGATCTTGGGAACTGCTACGGAAGGATCTTCCCGTACAAGCTGAGCAGGTTTCCAGTTTGCTTCGGTTAGAGTGCGGGAGAAGACTATTTTATGCAGTTTATTCAAATGCCCTATGATCTCAGAGTCGAATCCGTCCGGTGACGGGGATGCTTTCGGCCAAAACTCACTGAACTCCTGGTAGGTAACACGGCCGTAAAGCATGGCATCGACCCTCCGTAGGATTTCCTTCGACCATTCAATTTCCTCTTGATCGAACTCGAACCAGTCAATTTCATTCTTTGGACTCGTGTAGTAGCCGTCTAATGAGATAATGCTATCCAGGATTATCCTTCGCATGTTTACGCAAGACCGTTATGTATATAAATATTGTAACTCGTCAGACTGTACCGCTCCCTATTCTCACCTGGCCAACCATATAAGGATAAAGAACATTATATCTTGATTAAATTATTTTAAAAGAATAATCATATTTGTTGCTGAGAGTCCAAAGGATATGGAGATTATAGAATAATTCCAGCGTACCTGCGAGAACACTAACTAGATTGTTGATACACAGAAGCAAAAGCTAAAAGGTATTGAGATCGAAATTAAGG
>JBMFWM010000014.1:0-31859 GCA_049965275.1 Thermoplasmata archaeon
CGGACGTCAGATATTTTAGCAAATACGCATATATAGTTTAGGGAGCTTTGTTCATTTATGTCAAGTAAGTTCCTGAGTAACAGAATATTTATTGGCATAGTTGTAGCGGTTATAATATTGGCAGGTTTTGCAGGTTTCGAAGTCCTGCATCCTCCTCAGTCAAAGAATATTCCTATCCCTACCGGCATCCCTACTTACCTGAATATAACGCCGTCAGGTTCATTTATCGTCAACAATACGACCTACCTGCCTTCAGGTATAACAGTTCAAGGTGAAGCACCTAATAACACAGGCAACGCTTCATATGTAATGTTTTCGGCATATCTGCAAATATGGGCCATGGCAAACATTGGCAATTTGAATGTTACCACGCCATATGCGGTGACAGGTAACGATTTGAATCCGGTTTTGCAGGCATGGATAGGTCCTTCTGGGAATGGCATTGGAAATACCTCCACTGATTTTATAAACGTTGCTATTGAATGGCAGCATTTTCTCTCTGCAACCAATCAGGTTGAGAGCGAACCATCAATGAGTGTCGCAGTGACATATATGTTCTCTTATAATGCCACCTCCAACGTTCTTATACAGTATAATGGTTACATCCCATTTAATCCATTTTCGTATTTTGCAAACATGACAAATATCACCATCAGCGAGCACCCTGATCTGCGCGGCTCTCCTAGAATGTTTATTCCTACCTATCAGCGGTCAAGCTCTCCTGCCTACGTGCCGGATGGATTTCCATGCCAGGGAACTTTGTATGGCTGGGTTCTGAAGGAACAGAATTCAACTTACAATGTGCGTATACCACTTCTGTTTGACAATGATACAAGTACAACACAAATAATTAGCACGGAAGTCAGCTTAGGTGCTTTTGATAATTACATCCATTTTTCCGCCATGAAGGGTTATGAGAATAACGGTTCATACTCTTATATAATGGGCACTACTGGAACATGGAATCCATACAACATATTCACCGCTCAGCTAATGACTTTATATCCTTCTTCCGTTAACGAGACTCGCTCCTTCGGATACGTATATGTGATGGGGAACATGACATTGTACAGATACCAGTTTGCTTACCGCGACTGCGGATCGACGATTTGGCGTTATTACAATGATTATTATACTACAGTCCAGATTGATTCCATCAACGCACAGAATGGCAGGTTCGTGTCTGGATTCCAGTACGATGGATATAATGGATCGAGTCCTTACTCCAACCTCTCTGCACAAAAGACGTTGGGCTTCTTCAACTACAGCACTCCGTTGCAGGAGGGCCCATTATCGCCGTCTCAGGAACTCCAGTGGTCAGAGATTATGGATAATCTTGGTACCTCTTACCAGAACCTTGATGGGACAGTCAATGGTCTTATTGGCCTAGGGCTCGCATACATTGGCGCAATCGTGGCAATTGGCGTAGCTGCGGACTGGTGGCCTGTCGGGGGCTGGGCAGACACAGCAGCTGCCATTCTCGCAATTGCAGGATTTTCTGCCGCAGCATTGTCTTTCTTCCTGGGTGGTGTGGTAACTGCGAAATCTGGTGTCGTTGTGTATGGGGCCGCTGTAGAAAATGTCGGAACGACAAGCGGGCAGAATGGCAATTCTGTACTTACGAATCTCTACAGGTTCACTACTTCAATAAGCATTTCAGGGACAAACTTTAATCTGCCCACAATGTGGGCTTTTAATCCTGACGCATGATACCTTATAGCAGTACCTACTTGACTGATAGAAGCAATTTGGTTCAAAAATTATCGTTTCCTTTGAAATTGCTCTTCCAGGTATCTGTATTTTTATCATTTTGTTCGCATTGATGCAACGAATGGCTAGTATAATGAGCAAAATACTGGTTTTGCTTATGTTCAGGCTATACACATATTATTATAATGGCTTTTTCTTAAAACGGCTAATTGTCACCCTCAGAGAACTGACATTTTTGATGAGAGTAAAGGGATCGATATCAGAGTCCAATTCAATCTTTGAATGCATTGTCATCTCTTTAGATTTGACAAAGTAAATATCCAACCGGACCATATTTTATGGTGATCAACGACGAACTTGCCGAGATATTTTCCGAAATGGCTGACATTGAGGAGATTGAGGGTAACAGATGGGAGTCGCTTGCGTACAGAAAAGTTGCTGCCAATCTTACAGCACTCGGTGAGGATGTTAGAGAGATTTACAAAAGAAATGATCTCAGAAAGATTGATGGCGTTGGATCTGCCATTGAGAGGAAGATTCGGCAGTATATCGAAGAAGGCAAAATTGACGCCTATGACAAGCTGAAGCAGAAGTATCCTATTGACTTCAGGAACCTCAGAAAGATACAGGGCCTTGGACCGAAGAAAATAGCAGCTCTTTTCATTAATCTCGGAGTGACAGATGTTGAAAGCCTGAAAACCGCAATTGATACACATAAGGTTGCTGGACTTCCAGGCTTCGGAGAAAAAACAGAGGCAAATCTCCTGAAAGGAATAGAGGTATATTCAAGATCTGGTGCCTCAAGGATCCTGCTTGGAAGAGCTTATGCAGATATTCATTCACTCAAGTCATACCTGGAAGGGACCGGACTTTTTGATAACCTTATAATCGCCGGATCAGCGAGGAGGATGCGGGAATCCATTGGGGACGTTGATATGCTTGCTTCTTCTACAAGGAGAAAGGAAGCATCAGAAGCCTTTATCGGTTCTGAATTTGTATCCGGCGTGGTGGTTGCAGGTGAGTCAAAAATAACCGTAAACCTGAAAATTGGGATAACATGCGACCTCAGGTTTATCGACGCTGATTCCATCGGAGCGGCACTGCAGTACTTCACGGGAAGCAAGGATCATAATGTGCACCTTCGTGATCTGGCAATTTCGAAAGGATTCAAGTTGAATGAATACGGTCTCTTCAAGGGCGAGAACAGGATTGCCGGAAAGGATGAGAAAGGGATATACGAAAACCTTGGGCTCGCGTTCATAGAGCCGGAACTTCGCGAAAATACAGGCGAGATTGAAGCTGCCATGAACGGCACATTGCCAGATATAGTGGGGTATGATGAAATTAAGAGCGACCTGCATATGCACACGAATGACAGCGACGGCAGGAACTCGCTAAAAGAGATGCTTGAGCGCGCCAAAAAGAATGGCCTTGAGTATTTAGCAATGACCAATCACAGCTCTGGCCTAAAAATTGCACATGGTCTCGATCCGGAAAAGTTTTCCGAACTGAATGCAAGGCTCGATGAGGAATCAAAGAAGCTCGGCATGCCTGCACTAAAAGGGGTAGAGCTGGAGATACTCAGGGACGGGTCCCTTGATCTGACCGGAAATACGCTTGATCAGATGGATTATGTGCTTGCTGCCCTGCACCAGTACATATCGCCGGACAGGAAGGAGAACACCGACAGAATTGTAAAAGCTATACAGTCTGGCAGGGTGAATGCAATAGCTCACCCTACCGGGCGCCTCATTGGAACGAGGGAGCCCTACAACATAGATCTTGACGCAGTAATCGAGAAGTGCCTGGAAAATCATGTCTTTATAGAAATAAATGGTTTTCCGGAGAGATCTGACCTGCCTGCGGATATAGTGCGAAGGATACAGAATACTGGAGTAAGGTTTGCACTTGGTAGCGACGCCCACAGTATCACAGATCTCAGGTTTATAAGATTTGCAGCTGCGATAGCAAGGAGAGGATGGCTCACTCCTGACAAGGTCGTCAACACGCTCAGCCTGAATGAGTTCAAGAAACTTATCGGAAAGTGAGTATCACAACACTTGAAATACTTTGCGCCCGGCAAAAAGCCTATATCCAGATTCTGACTTAAAGTGGCATGTTGGATCATAAGAGAAAGGAAAGGCTGGGTTCAGCGAAACGATATATAACTGGACATGAGGGTGCTGTATTCACCAGCCTGCTTTCAACGCTCCAGAATTCTAGCAGCCAGGAACTAAAGGTAGCGGACTTTACGTTGAAGTTTGCATACTGTGAACTGAAGGAAGAGGGCAAGGAGGAGCTGGAAGTAATAGAGGATGTTCCAGGCAAAGATTCCAGCGTATATTCTCTTAGCTTTGATATTTCCTCCAAAGGCTCCGTTATTGCGGAAGCAGTCTTTTACAGGGATGAGATTGCACTTACCCCGAATATACGAACCAGGGACCTGGAGAACCTGGTGCATTCAATCCTCGGAACTTCTTGAATTACTATATATACTTTATAAACTAATATGTTTATTTATAGGCATGTTCTTTTCAATTATGAAAGGAACAGTAATAATAACGGGTGGATCAAGAGGTCTTGGTAAGGAACTTGTGGATCTATTCCTGAAAGCGGATTGGAAAGTCAGCACATTCTCACGTAGCTGGCCGCAGGATATAGAGTTCAGAGAGCCATCTTTTCTGGGATTGAAAGCAGACATAAGGTTTGAAGCAGATGTTGAAAGGGTCATTTCAGAGACTAAAAGACTGCTGGGGAATCCTTGCATTCTGGTATTGAATGCCGGGTCGGTATCCAGGGCTACGAAAATAATGGACGAAAATATAAACAACCTTCGGGATGATGTTGAAGTTAACCTGATCTCCAATACCTTCATGGTACAGGACTTTATGCGAAAATGCAACCCTGAGGCAGTTGTGCATATAACTTCAGATGTAGCGGAATCACCTTACCCTGGCTGGGGGTTCTATGGTGCATCCAAGGCGGCCATGGATTACATAATGGAGGCGCTGAAGCTGGAAAATATTGATGTGAAATTTCTTTCGATAGACCCGGGCGACATGAATACAGCAATGCACATGACGGCCGCTCCTGAAGCGGATCCAGCAGGACTTTTGGATCCTGCTGTTGCTGCCTTGAGTGTATTCAACAGGATCAGCGAAGAGGTGGGAAGATGATTGCACGCTCTGAATACCTTATTCATGCAAGAGAGTTTCCGGCAGGAGTTCCAACTGAATACCTGAACATGAAACGTTCCGATGTGAATTTGCTCTCAATTAAGGCGTCTACCGGAACATATTCGATCGGGCGTTTTGAAGATATAGTTAACATGCTCCGGAAGGACGACCTGCTTGTCTACAACAACAGCAAAATTGTCCGCTCTAGCCTTAAAGGATATCTTAGAAAAGCGGATCGATATGTGCGGGTGAATTTTGGCTACAGTGAGACAGGGATGATAGCGGAGATAAGGGATCGTTTACATGAATACCAGAGCGGAGATACTATAACCTTTGTCGATGGCTCATTCCTTACCCTAGCTAAGAAATATGAGAAATATGGCAGATTCTGGCATGCGGATTTTTCTGATCCCGCCTCATACAAGAAACTGATTAACAGTTGCGGTGATTTCATCATATATGGGAAAAACAGCCCTTTGTATCCAGCATCCGTATATGAATCGGATCTGGCGACTGTCGAGGGATCTGTAGAATATCCATCTGCATCCAGGCCTTTTACTGGTGAAATAATTGCATCATTGAAGAAAAGAGGAATACAGTTTGCCCCATTAACCATACATTGCAATCTTGGATCGCTGGACGCTTCGGAGTTCCTTCACCAGGAGAGCCTGCTGCCGGAATATTATAACATACCTGAAACCACTTCAGAGATGATTTCCAATGCTATGGAGAATGGAGGCAGGATAATCGCCCTTGGAACCAGTGTAGCCAGAGCCCTGACGACGGTGAGAAGGAATGATATATTCAAGCCTGGTAGTGGGTTCACCTCAATATTCATAGATCAGGACACTGAAACAGGTCTAGACGGTATAGTCACGGGAATGCATGATCCTACCACTTCACACATGCTTCTGGTATCCGCATTCGCCGGTATCGGACTGATAAGGGCTGCATATGAAGCTTCGGGTGAACACGGGTTCAGGTGGCATGAGTTCGGAGACGAATGCATCATATTGAGATCTTGATTTTCAGCAGCGAAGATCATACCTTCTTTCTTACCAGAAGATAGAAAAGAAATGAAGCTACAAGAACCATTGCAATGATGGCGACAACGAACTCTATCTCGTACTCAAGGGTCCTTGGCGACGTGAATTCTATGACCAGATAAGCAGCAGATCCGCTTACAACGAAGGTTCCTGTGGGCTGCGTGACCCTGTATCCTGGTACGCTGTATACAGTAAAGTTATAGGATCCATTTGTAAGTGACAGCACAAGCGGTATGCTGGAAAGATTGTATTTTACACCGTTGAAGAGAATGGTCCAGTTCTGGTTTGCCGGGAGCCCGGATTCAGATATGCTTACGCTGTATTTCAGCTCGAAGAACTGAATCGGTACGGATATGGCTGATCCATTAACCGTGAAGGTGCCATAGAACTGAGCTGCCGTAAATATGTTACTGGATCTGGAGAAATTGTAGCTGTATGTTCCATTCGTAAGGTTCACAGAAACTGTATTCGTGAGTATCTGGCCGGTGCTCATAATCCCTTTAATGTTAAGGGACCATGTGACATTAGAGGGCAGGCCGGATTCCATGAATGTTACCCTGTAGAGCTTCTTCTCGAAATGAAGTGTTATGGATAGATTCTCTCCGTTTATGATAAAAGTCCCGTTATCTGTGGGAGCGTAAATCAGGTTTGAAGCATATGCGCTGTACTGGTACGGGCCATCAGTCACATTCGCTGAATACGATCCATTAGAAGGTATTGAAGGGGAAGGCGGAAGGCCCAGGATATTGACATGCCATGTAGTCCCTGAAGGTAAGCCTGTTTCGTTGAATTTAACAACATAGTTGCCTTTAACATATGAGGAGATGCCCTGCTGAAGGCTTTTCTGAAGGTAGTTGAATATCCATGTTCCATTCCCTGAAGGAGAATAAGCTATATTGGCGCCTATGGATCCAGTCTGCGTATTCTGGAGGGTGATGATGCTGCTGTCAGGGGCAACCCATGTCTGCGCCTTGAAAGGCATTAGCAACGGAACAACACTTCCGCCCGTGCCAGGTCCGAAAACACCTGCTTTTGCTGCCAGTGCGCCGGTCACCAGGAAGTGAGGCGAGAAGGTCCCCGGGTTTCCTGTTTGCCCGTTCGGCCCAATTGAAACGACCGAATCACCATAAAAATAATCATAGTGAAGCCTTCCTATGATGTAAGAAGCGCCCGGAGCGTGCAAAGATAATGTTGCTGATCCAATGCGTGAAGTTATGCTGCTGTCCAGATATCCGGGCGTTGTGTCAAGCATTGATGTTATATTGAATGCTTTTGCCCATGGAATAAAAATGGATGTGGATTTGTACTCATACCTTGCGATATCAGGAAAGAGTCCAATGTATGGCGTTTCGATCTGCAATGAAAAATTTCCTGCAAATCCTGTTTCGTTTATGCCAGATATCTGTAAGATCGCCTGCACAAAGAATGCCGGTGTTCCCAGGCTCGAAGCTAAGAAGAAGGTCTGCTGTATTGACGCGTTGAAGCTGCTGAAGATTGTTCCGTCCGCAAGATATGAGGTTGCGTTGATGTTGGAAAGGTTCACTTCGTCGCTAACCCCGGATAGAAGGCCCGACATAATTGTGAAGTTGTCGTTAATCACAAATGACGTGAAATTATAAGCGTTAATAGTGCCCCATCCATTCAAAAGGCTGTAGCCGTATCTGTCCGTGTATAGCGTGTTCTGACCGAATATCACGGGTCTGTAGGGCCTGTTCGCTAAGGAGGTATTATAGGCAGTAGGTCCGTAATGAGCGATACCCCCAGAATATGAGATCGGATTATACTCTGCCGTGCCAATGCTGTAAAGAGTTGGATCCAGAAATCCCAGTGATGGAGTGCCCTGTGTCTCAATTGAATGATCAATTTCAGCTATTACACCGCCCAACAGTGGAGATGCTATGCTGGTGCCGGCAACTGCCTCGAACGGGTAACCCTGTGATGCGTTGGTTGCGTCATAAGTGAAGCCGCTTACAGTGATGGTCATGATGGTATTGTTTGCCAAGGCAGAAATATCTGGAACTCCTCTGCCCTGTCCCTGTATAAGAGAGTTGGCGGAGGAATTTACCTGCCAGTCTGGTTCCGGAAACACGCTGGATATTCCGGAAGTTGTTCCAACGACAGTTGAGAGATTTGTAATTGATCCGGGTTCATACCAGTTTGTCTCGGATGCGATCTGAAGGGACTGGTTCAGGGTTACAGAAACACCGCCGACGGCCACCATGCCAAAGTTATTGTAGGCCATTGAAGCGGGAAAGCTCACGTTTGATCCTATGTACTCTGAGCTTGAAGGGCTGTCGGCATCGTCACCGCTGGAAGCAAGGACAGTTATGCCTCTGGCGTTGGCCTCTTGAAGATCGTTATACCAGATGCTGCAGTTGCGATCTGTTCCACCCCATGAGTTGGAAATCACCGAAACGTTATCGAGTGCGGAATATGCGGGAAGCGGATTCAGAATGGAGCTGAAGGCATCGACGAGGTTCACTGTGGATGCATTGTTTCCATATACGTTGTAGATTGATGACCCGGGCGCAGTGCTTCCTAGCATCTCCAGGTCCAGGGTATTCTCTACATATGCCCCTGTCGAATCATATGACGCCCTGATACCGGGAAGCGGTGCCCCGTTGATTGGATATGCGTATATCTTGCTATGTGGCTCGCCCGGTGGAAGAGTTTCATTGTAGTATGTGTAGATATCTGAAGGGACGAACGGGCCGACATATGTACCCGGTGAAATGAGGCCTCCAGTTGATGTTATTTGTTTCGTAGATCCGTTATATTCACCGCTCCAGAGTATGGTCGCTTCCACCATATTTGTTGGATATCCGAATTGGTCAAACAGTGTCTTTTCCTGCAATGCGATCTGCATGTCTGATCCGAACAGGTACTGGGCGCTCGTTGAGTTAACCGGAATCGGGTAATTGTTTACTGTTACATTTTGCCCAAGAGGATGCGCCACCTGTTCCTTTTGAAGCGCAAGTGGTGCGTATTCATTCAACAGTACTGAATAGTTGGACAGTCCCGCGATTCCCGAAACAGAACCAGCTATTTCAGCTGGCAGGGACGGTACTCCCACTGGGGCAAAGTAAGATCCTATAGAGGAACTAAAACTTGACAGTGAAATTCCGAATATGTTATTTATCTGGCTGGAGGAGGCAGTGAACGAAATCTCCATCCTGTCAGAGAATTCTTGCAGATCTGTAACTCCATTCTGGTGCAGATAAGCTGCCAGATCCTGATAGACGGGCATAGAACCTCCAAACATCGAATCGAACTGTTCTCTCGTAAGATACTTATGATATAGCGGCGACGAAGGATTAGATAATGCGGAAAGAAATTGATGTAGCAAAGTATCATTGCTCGGGTTGAGCCCTATTACAACGTTCACTGTGCCCTTGTATGAATGATTTGTGCCATTCGACTCAATAAGCGGAGCCATGCATCCTCTTGTATAATCAGTAATTTTCTGCAGAGGACCGAAAAAGTTTGTTGACATATGCTGATCGGCGGTGCCCCCTGACGTGCTTACGCCAGGCAAGGCAGAATCATGCGCTGAGATTACTCCTAGTATTGCCGTGGCTGCCATTAACATAACCAAGTTATATGAGAAGAGAACCCTTTTTCTAAAGAAGTGTTTCAACGGACAGCTTTTAGTTAGTGAAACTTAGTTCAAATATGTTTCCAGATTACCTATAAATGATAAATCTTTGAATTTTACCACAATATAATATTCGGAGACCACTTTAGTGCAGCTAGGATGATTGATATCAGGCTCTGCGCTTTGTTTGTGTCTATTAAGTCGCATTCAGAAAGAGAACTAATAATGACATAAGCTTCTTCTAAAAATTTTAACCCGCTTGTTTAGAGGAGTTTCGTAAGTTCAGATGACCTTAGAGAATGCATTCCTTGAAATGACTCTGGAAAATTTCCATCGTTTGTTATCAGGTAATCTACTTTTTCATGTATTGAAGTAGCCAATATCATGGAGTCTGGAAGCCTCATTCCTGTTCTTGCCCGCATTCGTGTTGGAGATAATTGTCGACAGGAATTGGGTGGCTTTATCATCTTTATTGTCCGTATAAAAACCCGATATGATCTCTGATATGACCAAGGTTGGGATGACTGCTTTCAGTTTTCCCCGGTCGACAGCGTTCAACACTTGCTTGGAACTGGAATAAAACTCTCTTTCCTTATTCAGCACGCTCAAGAAGACGTTTGTGTCAATACAGACTCTAATGCCACTCATCTCTAATGTTTTTAATTGCCTTCTTCGCTTTTTTACTGAACGGGCCCGTTTCCTCCAGTATTGTTACCAGTGTGCTCTTGTTGTTATTTTTCATGATGATATTCCCATCAGTCTTCTCAAACAAGATTGTGTCTCCTGCCTCTAAATCCAATGCTTTTCTTATTTCTGCCGGTATGGTAATTTGACCTTTAGATGTTATTTTACTCAATTTTAGTAACATGGTCTTACCATTATGTAATGAATTCTTACTTATATTATTTTAAAACCTGACTTCGCCCTTTAGTATTACTACATTTTCTGTGACCCGCTGTTTTACTATATCTGGTCTCAGAAAGATCCTTATAGTTGGTAATAACATTCTTACCACCTGACATACATTCGGAAGCAGGAGGTGAACGGTAATATCTATGTTTATAGTGTGAGGTCTTATCGCGATCATGGAAAGGCCAGACAGGAAGCCACCTACATTGGCAGGGAGATAGAGAAGGATGGCGAGAAGGTACTACATCTCCGACTACATGGCAGATCTGAAGGATTACTCATGGTTAGGGGCCATCCCATCCTCCTTGAAGGTACATGATGCTCTCATCGATGATTCCGGGGATATCGACAATTCCAGGAACTACATGCAGTACGGGAATGAGACGATATTCTACCGGGAAGAGAGGATCCATGGTACCAGGTACATAGTATACTTTTCTCCCAGGCTCCGATCTCGCAGGATAGAATCCTTCTTTGCACAGTTATCGGAGAGGGAGACAGGATTGAAGGAACTGGGAAAGACCAGGTTCAAGACGCAGCAGGATCTCATCGGATCCGTCGAGTCTGCACTGAAAGGATTCAGGAGGCTGATCGATGTGCAGTATGATAAGAAGAAGCTCTCCTTCTCGTACTCGTTGAGGCACAAAGCCATACAGCGCAGGAACAACAGGCTTGGCTACACGGTGCTGATCACGAACACTCTCTTTCCGGCAACAGAAATACTTCGTATGTACTGGCAGAAGGATGTGGTAGAGAAGGCGTTCTCTCATGTGAAGCCTCACCTCGAGCCTTTCTTTGTGCGTAAGGAGGAAGGAACTCGCGCACGGTTGTTCCTCACAATCCTCGCTTATACATTAGCAGCAATAATCACAGAAAGATGTAACATCACGTATGAGAGCGCAATGAAGACAATGGCAGGAATCTGTGAGGTAATATATTCCAATGGATCTCATGCGCACGTGGAATACACCAAGGATCAGAGGGAATTGTTGGAGAAACTCAAGATAGACTTGTAGTAATATGGAGGGGCGAAGATAGGTGAGAAGAAAAGGGTTTTAACTGTTAATGGGAATATTTATAGATAGTTATGCATTCTTATATAATATATATGAGCAAAATATACACAATCAGGGAGGCTTGCGACATACTACAAATAGATGCAACCACATTGAGGAGATGGGACAGGGAAGGCAAAATACACTGCATAAGGCTGTCAAACAACTTCAGAAGAGTACCTGAAGAAGAAATAAACAGAATACTTGGTGTAAAGAGCAACAGAATAGATGCACTATATGCAAGGGTATCATCAAATGACCAGAAAAGTGATTTATATAATCAGATAGAGAGGCTGAAGGCACTTCATCCTGATGCAGTGGTATACTCGGATGTAAGGTCTGGATTGAAGTTCAACAGAAAGGGTTTCAATGAATTATTGAGTAGAATAGAGATCAATGAAATAAATAATATTTACATCACACATAAGGACAGATTGGCAAGATTCGGCTTTGATTTGATAGAAGCCATATGCAGAATTCATAATACAAAGATTATAGAAACTGATGGAGAAGAAATTGTCTCTGCAAATGAGGAACTAACAAGAGACCTGATATCCATAATAACATCATTCTCAGCAAGATTATATGGATTAAGGTCACATAAAATGAAAAACATACTGGAGGCAGTGAAGGAATGACACATCCATGGAAGTCAGTGGGTGAAACCAGAACAGTATGGTTTTACTATAACCCTGACAGCAGGATAATAGAATATTTAACAGATATGAGGGGATTAATCAATAAAGCGATATTGAATGCACATTCAATATCAAGAGCAAATGATAACCAGCTCCCATCAGCCATAACCCTGAGAAAGTCCCTTAAAAAATATTATGATAATAATATAGATTATGCAACACACCATATCAATCCAGTATGCAGGAGTGCCATAGCAATATTAAGGTCCTACAAGAAGAACAATGATGGTAAATTGAGAGTAATAAAGGCAGAGAAGCTTGCAATGAGAATAGATTCAGAATTAACAAAAATCGAGAATAACAGATTGAGGGTAACACTGAAGCCACATGAATACGAATATATTGACATAATAGATAAGAATGATAAATACACTGATTATTCCAGATATCCAATATCAGAGGTATTACTGACAGATACAAAGGCATGCATCACATTCAGGGTCAGCACTGATGACAAGCCTGTTATTGATAATGATATAATAGGATTTGACCTGAATTTCAAATCTGTTGACTATACAGTGATAGAGAACAATGAGATAGTTGAAACAGGAAGCATAGACACATCAGACATTGCACAGGCACAGAGGGATTATGCTAGGAAGAGAACTAAGATGCAGAAGCACATAAGGAATCCTGCTAAGAGGGACAGGAAACTCAAGGAGGCAAAGCACAGGCAGAGGAATATCACGAATGATAAAATACATAAAATAACCACTGAGATTGTGAGGAACAATAGTGACAAAACATTTGTATTAGAGGATTTAACCAATGTTAAGAAGGAGGGAATGAAGAAAAAGAAGAGTAAGAGAAATAGGAATAAAGAAAATAATAGGAAAGAGGCAAAAAACAGCACTAAATCCAAAAGATTCAGGACAGATATCAACAGATGGCCTTACAGGCTATTCCAGCAATATGTTGATTATAAATCCTGCAATGAAACATTATATGTCGATCCAGCAGGGACTTCATCTGAATGTCCTGTATGTGGTGGTGAATTAAAGCACCCGAGCTGGAAGGAATCTAAATGCATTAACTGTGGTGTAACCTATGACAGGGATAAATTAGCATCGCTATCCATCTCTGTTCGTGGATTATACCTCTGCGGTACCCCGTTTATCGTGAGTGGCAGTTCCTCCTGGCATTCCATGAAGAATAGTTACCTGTACCATCCAGATCAGGTAAGTATTGAGAATGCCAGCGAATGCAAGAAAGAAATGTATAGCAATGCATAATATTTCAGGAACGGTTGCTACTAATATTCTCTCCGCGTTTATTTTAGAAGAATAGTATTTAACTATTGATTCCGATTATTCCATAAATATACAATATAAGAAAGATGAAATCGGAAACCTCAACCAAGTAAATGAAATCTATACCTCCACCTAATAAAGCAACTAAATTCAAAAGAAATGTTAAAAGTAAAAGCCCTAAACCTAATTTTAATGCAATAACCGATTCATCTTTAATATATGTCATATAATATCCGCTCTTTATTTTATTTTGATAAATAAAGAATGGTTTCCCTCTCAATATAAATATGCGGAGAGCCGGATTCGAACCGGCGAACCCCTACGGGAATGGACCCTAAATCCATCACCTTTGACCTGGCTCGGCAATCTCCGCTTTGTAATAGGGGTATAATGGTTTGATATTTTAAAAGTCTACATTTTTCCTTTGAACGAAGAGTTTTATCCTTTCCACAATTGATAGAATAGATATACAGGCAATTGAGGATAGAGAAAAAAATTCAGTTAATAATTTTATTTAAGATTATTTAACGCTCAGCGATAGAAAAACCAACGTGGATTCTGAATGCTCTCTCCAAAAAATGTCAAAATAGTCTTCATATGGCCTTTGTTTTATTGACTAATACCTCTTCAAGAGAGGATGTGGAAAACCCAGAAAAAGCAAGGATAATAGATTAAACTACTAATCCTTATATACATTCATGATTTATTCACTCAGATGATGCAGAAGAGGAACAGGATGATCATGTTCGCCATAATTGCGGCAGTTATCGTCGCTTCTCCCATCTCATTTCTGTTCTTACTTCCACCTGTCCAATCTTTTTCTGTTACTGACGGTAATATCTCACATATTTATGAGGCAAACCTCAGTAATGTATGTAATAGCATTTTACACCATGAATATTTAAAATTGAATGCTGGATCTGTCGCGTATCATGCTAAACAAACTAGTTTGGCATATTTCAAAGCATCGACATGTTTTTTTGGTACATACATGAATGAAACTGGTTTAGTATATACGGGGATCTTAGATTACAATTTTAGAGGGAATGTTTCCAGCAGTCTGCATCCTATAGAGGTAACAGTGACACTTTCTGCTCTTTATCGAAATGGTTCCCTGGATAATAATGTCGTAATATACAGTCCCTGGTTTTATCATTTAATTTCAGACCCCTATGAGAGAAATGTCTCAAATACTACTTCTACAACAGGTTATCTTTGGGAAAGAGGCTCTGGAACTATCATTTTTCCTCTTGATAATTTCAGTCGCGCCATAGGAGCTCAGAGGTACTATTTTTGCCTCGGTAATCTAAGTGAACAGAATTTCCTAAGAAATTTTTGTGTTTACTACAACCCGCCAATTGTATCCAACCTTACCTTGGACCTAACAATCAAGGCAATCAGCCGTACCGCTACTTTGGTGGATAATTTTACAATATATCTCATAGATACTGGGATATAGAGTGATACAAATCAACCATAGGCCGGGTTGGGTCTTCATTAACGTTTGCCACATTTTGAGCGGGCTATGTTCTCCCATATTATCCGCGGACAATTCTACCTGGCAGAGCCTTCTTTATCTGATCAAAACAAATCGCATCATCGGAGCGCTATCATCTTAATTCAAGTGTTTTGCCGTCTACAAAAACTTTAATGGTCGAGAACCCGCCTGAGCTGATTTCCACCTGATGTTTTTCTAAATTACCCACATCAAAATGATATTTTTTGGTGCAGGTGAATAATGGAACTCATCTGTAACTTTTTCTCCGTCCAAATCTATGGTTAGATGTTTCATAAACAAGCTCCATTTGACTTCGAAACGATGTTTTTCAGTCTCTCCTATTTCAAACACAGCTTTTGCCATTTTTCATTTCTCTATTTGACTTTTTTAGCAGCGTCCAAGAGCTAATAAAACTGGTTAGTACCGATAAATTGCATCCTTTCTCGTATAGAGCTGAACTTAAAGATAGATCTCAGAATTTCTTACCTGTAAGACTTAGACGCAATTTGCAAACTCCAAAAGCACCCCTTCCCACTCCATTGAAATTGAAATATAAACGATTCCTCGCTTCATCTTTCTATCTGGGTGTGGGGGACGACAATTTCTCAGCTAGCAGATCCCGTTCTGGATCTCTGCATTCTCAAAATGTCGAAGCTCCGATCTCCGCCAACGGCCCTTATTGAATTCATTATGGCGAGTGAATCTATTCCTTCTTGAATAAGAGCACCCTCCGCAGGATATATGAGCCCTATAGCCGCGAGAAACATGAATACTGCACTCAAGCCCATCCCAAGTATAATGCTCTGCATGGCTATTGAAAGAGTCCTTCGTCCGATGCTTATTGCATCGGATACCCTTGTCACGTCGTCTACGGTAAGTACGACCTCAGATGACTCCGCAGAAATGTCGGATCCGCTCACACCCATGGCAATCCCGACCGAAGCCGCAGTTAGAGCCGGGGCATCGTTTATTCCATCACCGACCATAGCAACTGTCTTGCCTGCTTGCACTTCATTACGTATAAAGGCAAGTTTTTCTTCAGGGAGAAGACCTGCCCTGAATTCTCCGATTCCTGCTTGATTGGCCACCTTTTGCGCATTATATATGTTGTCGCCGGTAAGCATAACTGTCCTCCTGATTCCCAGTTGCCTGAGATCGGCAACCATTTCATGAACACCCTCCCTGAGACCATCAGAGAATACAATTATACCAGCAACCACACCATTGACCTTAATGCAGGAACGCATGCCTTGGGCATCCATAGCTTGCGGATCCTCACTTTGAATTGGAATCGCTGGATCGGATTGGTTATCATTGCAGAGATCAAATGATCCAACCACTATTTCATTGCCTTCAACTGTTGCTATGATTCCTTTTCCTGGAATTTCCCTGAATGATGTTGGCAACGGAAGTTCACCTAATTTTTCCCTTGCCTTTGTCGCTATAACCTTGGCTATAGGGTGATTCGACATCTGCTCGGCCGAACCAGAGAAGTATAGAAGTTTATCCTCATCTATATCTGCTGTTTTTACAATGCCTGTTATAACCGGCTTTCCGGATGTAAGGGTACCAGTCTTGTCAAAGAATACCTCCTGAACTCTTCCCAAGGTCTCAATTGCACCTCCCCCTTTCACGATTATCCCTTTCTTCGTTGATCTGCTGAGTCCCCCCATAATTGCTATTGGCGTGGCAAGTATCAGTGGGCATGGAGTTGCGACTACCAGGACTGATAATATCGTGACAGTGCTACCTGTATAGAGCCAGCCTCCCAAGGCAGTTAAAAGTGTTATGGGAACAAGCCACATTCCATAACGATCTGCGATCCTCTGTATGGGTGCCTTGCTTTTCTGCGCCTTTCTCACCATATCTACTATTTTGCCGTATTCGCTTTCTGCCTCGATTTTCTGGGCCATCATTTCTATCGTAGATGATGTGTCGACAGTTCCTGACAGAACTTTTTCTCCAACATGCCGAGTAATGGTTCTTGATTCGCCGGTGATAGAGGATTCGTCCATTTCACCTACCCCGAATGTAACGATGCCGTCAACGGGTATTAGTTCACCCTGTTTCACAATCAGGAAATCGCCCGGCCTCACATTTGATACAGAGATGTCCTTCATACTGTCGTTGTTCTTAAGATGGGCAATTTTGGGTCTCCTCTCCAGAAGTTTCTTGAGTTCGCTTGTTGCGTGCCTCATTCCATAGTTCTCAATTGCAGTCCCGCTGGATTGCATGAGAACTATCACGACACCTGCAAATGCCTCGTCCATTATGACTGCCGTGATTATTGCAAGAAATGCAATTATATCGACAACGAGTTTTCCTGATAACATCTCCCTGACGGTGGATATAATAATTGGAATGCCTCCAACTATTAGCGTGGCATACCACACATAATCCCCATAGACAGGGAGATGAAGCAACTTATCCAGTATGGTTCCTATAATCAGGCCCGTAACCGCGAGGAACGGTACCGGGTATCTTCTAAGAACATCAGAATATGAAATATGCCTCCCTGAAAGATTTTTTTCAAGTTCCTGCATCTCACAACCTGCCGGATAATGAAGACCCCCTGCCTTCACAATTGTTTAATGTAAAAGTGAAAGTCGAAGGATTAAGTTTTACGCTTATGTGTTAGGAATACGCCTTCATCGGCATGACTTTAATGAAGATGCAGATTTTCTTATCTTTCAAAAGCTAACTAATAGCTTCAGGGTTTCCTTGCTATGAATATAGAATAATATTCCTTGGCATCAGTCAATCTTTCTGGCGTTGAAAACCCCGCAATCGAAAGCATCTCTGTGAACTCTTCTGGCGTGTATTTATAGGAGTTCTCTGTGTGTATTTCCTCTCCCTTAGAGAAGCGTATGATGGCACAGTCTAGATTCATGCTGAAATCCCTGGTGCAGACCAGGTGCATCTCTATCCTACCTATTTCTTCGTTATAAAATGCCTTATGCACAAATGTTCCATCTGGGATAGAAACGCCAAATTCTCGCTTTATTCTTTCAATCAGGTTGAGGTTGAACCTTGCCGTAATGCCGGAGGAGTCATTGTATGCCTTTTCGAGAACAGCTTTATCTTTTTTCATATCCACGCCTATCAGAATAGAGTCACCCCGACTCATGCTTTCATTGCAAGATTTGAGGAATTCAATAGAACCCTCTTTCTCCATGTTCCCTATCGTAGATCCAAGGAACACAATGAGGCTCTTTCCAGTGCTCTCTCCCATGTACATCGTTTCAGGATTGAGATAATCCGTGCATACGCCACGGATATCTATCTGCGGATACGCAGTTTTAAGGTAATTGACTGCCCCTTTCAGAGATGAAATGGATATATCCAGGAGGGTATAATCCTTCAAACCGGGTAGACATTTTATCAGGCTGAAGCTTTTCTGGCCATTTCCAGCACCAAGCTCTACTGCCCTTTCTATATCTTTCAGCAATTTTGATAGGGATCTGCACTTGTCAATCAGCAAAGAATTCTCAGTTCTTGTCTGGTAGTATTCCGGGAGCTCTGTTATCTTATCAAACAGGAGAGAACCATTCGAGTCATAGAAGAATTTAGGGTGAATCCATTTCGATGGGTTCTGTAATCCTTTCAGGACATCTTTCCTGAAGTCGGGAAGATCCGGCTTGAGATCCAGGATATCTCCATCAGTCATGCTCTGGACCCCTGCAGAGTCTAATACCGGCAAACTGCCACCTGCTTTCAGGGTGATAGAAGTTTCTGTACGTAATCCGCGAATGACCCGGAGGGGTTGCAGCAGAATCTCCCCTGAGTACCATCTGTTGTGACATGAATTTTCCGTTGTATTCCCCTAGAGCGCCATTGAGAGCCTTGAAACCGGGGTAGGGAAGGTAAGCGCTTGAAGTCCATTCCCCGCATTCACCAGGACCATGAAGTTTGTCTTTTGATGCCTGAACGGAAGGATGCCATGCATATTCCTTTCTCTTTGGCATCCCATGCTTGTTGGAAAATGCATTTTCCCATTCCTCTTCCGTTGGAAGCCGGTTTCCAGACCATCTTGCATATGCATCTGCCTCGTAGTAAGAAACATGGCAGACCGGTTCCTCGGGATTCAACTTCTTCATACCTTCCGGCGTGAAGCAGTAATAGCTGTCACCATGCTTTTCCCAGTAATGCGGCATTTTCCATTTTTCCCTGTTTATTAGTGACCAACCTTCGGACAGCCAAAGAGCAGGATCTTCATAACCTCCGTCCTTGATGAACTCCAGGAATTCCCCGTTGGTCACAAGTCTTGAAGCAATGCTGTATGGATAAAGATAGGTCTTGTGACGGGGATGCTCGTTGTCAAAAGAAAATCCGGAATCGGTGGCGCCTGTATTGGCGATGCCTCCCTTGAATCCAATCCATTCAAGCTTCGCAGCCTTGCTTGCCTGCTTTTGCAAATATCCGAAAGTCGGCCGGAATTGCGAATGGAACATGTTCTCCTTTATATCCATTACAAGGAGTTCCTGATGCTGTTCTTCATGATTGATCCCCAGCAAGATCAGATCCTGTATGCTCTGCGTTATTGTATCTTTCTTTCCATAGAACATGGCCTCAATTTTAGATTCAACGTAATGCCTGTATTGTAATATCAGATCCAGGGATGGTCTGGAAAGCAGCATCCTGCTGGGCTTCGGCAGGAAGTATCCCACGGCGTTATAGTATGAGTTGAATATGTCTGAGAATTTCTCATTGAACTCCTTGTACCCTCTGAGGTATTGCTTCAATACAAATGTCTCGAAGAACCATGTTGTATGACCAAGGTGCCATTTCGGGGGACTTGTCTCTTCGGTCGACTGAACCATGTAATCATCGCGTTCGAGGGTGGAACATATCTCGACTGTTCTCTTCCTTGTCTCGACGAATCGTTCATAAATCCCTGAACTTGTTTTCATTCCGGTTCGATCCAATAATACGCTATTGGATTTGAAAGTTCTCAGTAATGATTACATTTTACAAACTGTTATTGCATATTTTCTATCCAAAGAGTGGTTTGTTGTTCCTATTTAAATTACAGACAAACCGGATCTTAGCACTACCCAATTATTTGCTGTAATTTCATGTTCGCGAGTTTCAGATTGCGCAAGAAAAGCAGAATTTCGGATAATTCTAATAGTGATCTTTCCATACCTACCCCCGATGAGTGATCTTACAAAGTACATGCAGAACAACAATCGCATATTTGTTCTCATATTTTCAGTTCTGGTAGCACTTTTGCTGATTTACCTGAGTCTTTTCATCAGTTTCCTGATTTATCTTGTTCCAGTTGGGGTATTCATTGTAATGCATTATCTCAAAATGTGGCGCCTTGTGCCAAGAATTTTGGGTGCCACTGTTGTCTTCTTTGTTGCCGTGGTTCTGGCGAGCGTTATCTTCGGATATGCGCTTTTCGATTCTTCTGGCGTATCTGGTCAATCCCTGGCTAACGGTTCAAGCGTTATTGCGTCTGTGGAACCGTTCAGTCATGAGGCAGCAACATACAATTTCACTTTCTCCGTTTCAGGAAACCAGACGCTGTACACCTATTACCTGAACATAAGGGGCGTCTCCAACGGATATTATGCAAATATATCCCAGGCCCAACTTTCTACATCGCATAATGCCACCGGTGCTCTTCTAATATCATATGTTGCGACCAATATTACGCCCAGCGGTGTGTACGAGTACTATCTCTATTTCGATAACGGAACTTCGGTCATAAGCAATGTTGGACCTGTCTTCTCAGTGGGAGCAATAATAGAACTTTACCTGCTCGATCTGACACCTGGATTCATGATTACTTTTGAACTGATTTTTGTAGTAGGCGCCTTCATAGCAAGAAGCATTTCAAACAGCGCCAGCATGAGAAAGCGTTACCTGAATCCTCCTCCGCCGCCTCAACCGGATCAGGTTTCAGAACCTGAAAACCAGGATGTGCCAAAATAAGCTGATTTATTTATTTTGGTCAATACATATATATTTCATTGCAATACTATATTGTGAAATATACCAGAAGGGTTCAATTGACCGGCGGTTCCACATTTACAGTTTCCCTGCCATCTAAATGGGTACAGAGGGCAGGACTTGTGAAAGGCAGCGAAATAGACATTTCGGAAGCAGGTATTACGCTTGTCCTCGATCCAAGAACGGGGGAGGGCCAGCAGAAAGCAAAAACGCTCACCATTACGAAGGAAGTTGATGACGTCTTTCTGGAAAGGGTGTTGACATCTATATACATCTCATATTTCGACATACTCACAATAAAGACCACCAAGCTTATGGAACAGAAAATCAGGGAGGCCGTGAAGAGGTTTGCACGCAGGGTCATGGGCGTGGAGATTTTCGAGGAAAGTTCTAACTCCATCGTGCTGCAGAACGTCCTGAACTCCGAAAATTTCACGATATGGAATGCGATCCGAAGGATGTCTTTGAACGTCGAAACTATGATAGCTGATACCCTGCAGTCCTTAAAGCTCAGGGACAGCAAGATGATGATGAATGTCATAGAGAGAGATGATGAGGTTGACAGGTACCAGTGGTATATATTCAGGGAAACCAAGGCATCCATTTCCACGAGCGATAACAGCGTATATGCCCTCATCCTTTCCAGGATTCTCGAAAGGACTGCCGATCACACGGTAAACATATGCAAGATACTCGGAACCTCCGAGAAGCAGAGCAATGCAGCCATTGAAAAGCTTTCAAATTTTCTTGAATTCAGCCTGGGCATGTACCGGGAATCAATGGAAGCTTTCTACTCCAAGAATGTTGACCGGATGAATGAACTGGTGGAGAAAAAACAGGATGTTTACAGAATAAAGGACCAGATACTGTCAGATCAGAAACT
The DNA here is from genome assembly GCA_049965275.1 of Thermoplasmata archaeon. GTDB lineage: Archaea > Thermoplasmatota > Thermoplasmata > Thermoplasmatales > Thermoplasmataceae > UBA582. The sequence continues at coordinate 21,779 of JBMFWM010000014.1, forward strand.
TAAGGATCTGCCAACTGCGACGGCAGCCTCGGAGGAGATACTGAGGATCGGCCTGTATTCGACCGATACAGCGGAGTTAGGGATGGATTATCTTCTTGCCGACACATCGGACTTCGTTCTCAAGTAATGCTTTCAGGATTGACCACAGGGCTCGCAATACTGCCAGATATGGTGGCAACCTGTATCCGCGGATCGTGCGGGAATATTACATGTATTCCCTCGTTTATGACCTTTTTCAGGAGAACTTTCTTCCAGTGCAGCGACTCGACGGGAAAGCTGTCTATTGCAGGAATATGGGTTGGCCGGATATGGAAGGAACTTGGAAATATGTCCCCGGGGTAAAGGTATTTTTTTTCGTTGACGGTGAAAAATGCTATTTGGTGGCCGATTGAATGACCTCCCGTTCTTGTGATTCTTATATCTCCCGATAGCCTGGCACCACCGGAGAGCAGCCTTGATCTCTTTTTCCATATATTGACGGGGGGATAACTGCCTTTGGCGAGTTCGTTCGGCCTTCTCGCAAACCTGACCTCCGATTCCTGCACGATTACCGTTGAGGACGAGAATATGTTTTCCCGGCCATGAAACAAAGCGCCGGAATGATCAAAGTGCAGGTGCGAATACATGGTTGCCGATATCCTGTCTATGCCCATGGATTCCTTTATCTCAGTACCAAGATCATTATTAATGGATACTTCAAAGAATCCCATAGACTTCTCCGACAGCCCCTGATTGAGGCCTGAATCGAATGCTATGAGCTTTCCGTCCTTTTTCAATACAGGTATATTGACAGCCAACCTGATCCTACCTTTTTCGTTTACCCTGTATTCTCTACCCCATGAAGAAGCGGGCACCATACCGAAAATAGCCCCCGGATCCAGTGAGAAAGAGCCGCCACTGAATATATGGATCTCTTCCATGTTTCAATCACCTTTGCCGATCGCTGCTATCTCCTCGAGGGATTCCGGGTTTTCCAGGTTGTTCGTGTCACCTGAAGGAAGGTGCAGGTAAGCCGATCTGACCAGCCTGCGCATAATCTTTCCGCTTCTTGTTCTTGGCAGGGAGGAGACCCAGATCACGCCCTTCGGGCTGAATGATTTGCCGAGGGATTTCTCAATTTCCTGCTTTACCGCATTACTGAGATCGTCGGATTTGTCACCCATGTAGAAGACTACAAGGCTTTCACCCTTTATATCGTCCGGAATACCTATACATGCTGCTTCTCGTACACCATGAACGCGCAAAACGGTATCCTCGACCTCGTTCGGTCCGACCCTCTTTCCGGCAACCTTGATAACATCATCTGCGCGGCCTAATATGTAAAAATAACCATCATGGGACATAGTGGCCCAGTCTCCATGGAACCAGACATCCTTGAACCTGGACCAGTATGAATCCAGGTATTTGTCGTCCTGCTTCCACAGGCCGCGTGTAAAGGAGGGACATGGTTTTTTTGAGACCAGATAAGCTACCTCGTCATAGACTTCCTTTCCATTCTCGTTATAGACGGAAGCGTTCATGCCGAGCCCCCTGTAAAGGCACCTAGGCAGCATGGGTATTGCAGGCGTCGATGCGAGGAAGCATCCTATTATATCCGTGCCTCCCGATACGTTAGCGATTGGAACCTGAGAACCGCCAAGGTCCCTGAAGAGATACATCCATCCCTCTTCGTCCCATGGCTCTCCTGTAGATCCGAAGACCCTGACGCCATCAAATAACCTTCTGTAGTTGCTGTGCTTCAGCATCCTTACATATGTTGGAGAGAGGCCAAGTATCGTGATGCCGTGCCTTGCAATCATGTCCGGAACCCTGTCTTTGCTGGGGTAATCAACCGCACCGCTGTAAACAAATATCGATGCGCCCAGGGCATTGGCTCCAAGAATGTACCATGGACCCATCATCCATCCAAGATCAGTGATCCAGAAAACTGTATCCTGCGGAGTGACATCGATATAGTATTTTACCTCCTTGACTATATTTATGAAGCTGCCGCCGTGAACATGAACTGTGCCTTTTGGTTTTCCCGTTGTTCCGGAGGTATAGAGCATTATGAATGGATCCTCGGAATCCATCTGCTTAGATGTAACATAATCTCCTTCCTTGACTAGTCGCTCGAAAGAAAGGAGATGTTCCTTTTCCTCGTTTATCCCGGACGCAATTATTGTAAGTTCTCTGAGACCGGATATTGACTGCAGCATATCTATGGATTTTCCTTTTCTGCTGTAATGTGATGAGGCGAAGAGATAAGTTATTCCGGCATCCTCCACCCTTTTCCTGACGGCCTCCTCTGCGTATCCTGAGAATATGGGAACGGCAACAGCGCCGATCCTTATTACGGCGTACATGGCCTCTACCGCTTCCTTGGAGAGAGGCATGAATATACCAATCCTGTCCCCCTTCCTGATGCCAAGCGATAAGAGTGCTCCAGCAAGTTTTCCGACGGAGGAATCGAGATCCCGATAGCTTAATTTGCCGGTCTTGCCAGACTCTTCCTCCCATTTTATCGCTATGGTTCTTGAGTTTTTCCATCTGCCAACGCAATTATATTCAGCGTTTATCATGCCGCCAGTAAACCATTTGGTGAATGGAATACCTGATGAAGAGTCGAAGACTTTGCTGTATTTGCTGTCAAAATGAATGTTGCAGTCATCGATGACGTGAGGCCAGAATTTTTCAGGTTCCGAGTCAGCGAAGTCATATAGCTGATCCAGCGTGCTTAAGCCAATTTTCTTTGCCAGTTTGAAAATGTTTGTTCCCTGAACTGTTTCCTGTGAAGGTTGGTAAGCAAAATCCTGCATGTAGGACTGATCTGGGCTGATTATATGACTTTTGCCGATCCTCTAATTCCAGGAACTGTCTGTCGCTATAAGCTCCCCAGAGATACATGTTTTCAGGAATACGAGTGCCAGAAATGATCTTGCCCTCCCTATAAAGCAGGGTTTCCGCTTTGCTTTTTGACATTTTCATTCCTTATTGCGAAAGAAATTATTACTCCCTTGGCATGCGTATAAAATGACACAGAAGATTGTGATAGCGGGAGGCACAGGTTTTATTGGAAGACACCTCACCCGGTTACTTCAAACTCACAATTATGAGGTCATAATTCTTACCACGAAAACCTTATCAGAAGATGTTTCTGGTATAACTTATGTTCATTATGAGCCAGGAAAGGACCCTGATCCGGAGATTATGTCCGCAATATCCGGTTCGTATTCTGTGATAAACCTTGCAGGTGCAAGCATAGGCAAGAAATGGAGCAGTTCATATAAGAATGTCCTCTTTGAGAGCAGGATTAACAGCACATACACAATTGTATCGGCAGTGAATTCAAGCAAGGAACCGCCTCTTTCTGTCATAAATGCATCAGCCATTGGTTATTATGGAGATCGAGGGTCTGAGAATCTGACCGAGGAAAGTCCTCCAGGAACGGACTTCCTTAGCAGGCTGTGCGTCGGCTGGGAAGAGGAGGCAAAGAAGCTTAACAACTTCATCACGAGGCTTATTACGCCAAGGTTTGGTGTGGTCCTGGGCGCAGACGGCGGAGCATTCTCCGAGCTTTATGGCCTTGCGGTCAAGGGAAGGGGCGCAAGCTTCGGCAATGGAGACAACTGGATGTCATGGATCCACATAGATGATCTTTGCGAAGCCATACTTTTCCTGATGGACAGGACTGAACACTTCGGCGTCTTCAACATCGTGTCTCCCAATCCTGTAAGGAAGGAAGAGCTTCAGAATATTATAGCAGATGAGATCAAGAAAGAGGTAAGGCTGAAAGCCCCGCGGATGCTTATCCGCCTGATTGGAGGAGAGGGGGCAGTCAATGCTCTGTTTTCAAGCCAGTATGTGCTTCCTCAGAGACTACAGGATGCTGGTTTCGGCTTCAAGCACGAGGATATTCGAAAGACTGTAAAGGAACTCATAGAGGAAACCAAAACCAGTAACCAGAATTGAGGGCTTTGAAGGGCACGATTGTTATGATGTCATTCCACACTTGATAAGCCAGGGGCATGGAATTGTACTTAACACTGCCTCAGTAGCGGGACTATTTGGAGGAAGGGCCGGAGTAGCTTATACCGCCTCAAAGCATGCGCTTATAAGACTGACAAAACATACTGCGTCTTTTTATGGTGACAAGGGAATAAGATGCAATGCGATGGCTCTTGGAGCCATCTCCACGTCGATAGGATTGGGATCGGATAAACCAAGCGAAACTGGAATGAATGTGATGCAAAAGACTTTCCCCGCAATGCCACAGCCAGCGAACCCAAAAGATATTGCAAACGTTGCACTCTTTCTTGCTTCAGATATGTCAGCTTCATTGAATGGATCAATAGTGGTAGCAGACAAGGGCTGGACTGTATACTGAGGAAGCGGGGATTGGCTGCATATCATGGATAGATGCGGCCTTAAATTGCATTTATAGTATCCAGTCGCTATGATATGTCCTGTCAAGGATGCGGGATTGATTCTTTATATCTTATATTATACGTTATCAGGTCCAATCGGCACAGCGTGACAGGTCTATTTGAATCCGACAAACCAAATCACAACGCTTCAAGTATAATGATTGCATGAAGGAAACATGGAATCTGCTGATAAGGGCACATCAGATGTGCTTTTCACACTGATTAAGGTCGGAGCAATACTAATAATAGCAGATGCCGCTCTCAGGCTGGTTCTTGTTGCACTGGTTGGATCCCTAGCCTTTTCCACAGGCTTCCCTTCAGGCATAGGCATCTCTGTTTCAGGTGCATTCGGTGTGGTTGTTCTGCTGCTGGTCTTTCTCCTGGTTCTGGGTATCGTCTTTGGCCTTATGATAATAAGCCAGGCAAGAAAAGTGATGGAGAACCCAAAAGACTCGATTCACTCCATATATGTGCTAGTGCTTGCGATACTTGCATTCATAGTCGGTGGCGGTTTTATTATTGGTTCGCTCATGGTTATTGTGTCCATTGTATTGATCATGGCGTCAGGTACATCGTTTTCATTTAATTCCCCCTCACTCGTAGGTAAGAGGATATGCCCGAACTGTGGACTGGTCTCTCAGGGGAGCGCAAATTTCTGCCCTTCGTGCGGAAGGAAATTCCAGTAACATCATTGCTCGGTGCAGGGGCAGGTGTTATCTTTTCATCGTACGAGAAGGACACATTTTTATTTGTTGAAATTATGCGGATACGTGTTTAGCATTGCGATATTTCTCGCGGCTATGGGCATAACCTTACTTGAGATGTCTGAAGCAACGGCTGTTGGTATTGCCCTCTTTGCGGAATCAAAGAAAGCCGCTGTATTCCTTGCCGTAATTCTTGGTGTTCTTGTCATATTTGTACCCACCGCATTCATAGGAAAATACATCACTCTGCTGCCGATTTTCTATGTCAGGCTGATCTCGGCGGTCCTGCTTCTTTATTTTGGTATAAGACTAATAAGAAGTTCCAGGAGATCGGTAAAATTTTCACTCGGCATAAAGGCACCTCATAAGGATGAACCCGAGGATCATAAGGATCTTATGTATACCGGATTCTCGGTCGGTGCGGTGGAAGCCTTTGAGGCTGCGATAGTTCTAGTTGCTCTCTATCCTAACGGCTACCTGGAGACCATAACAGGCCTGATTCTTGGGTCTGTTCTCGTCGTAATTGCAGGGCTCATCCTACACAGCCAGATCAGGAAGGTAAAGCAGGCAAACATGAAGATAGCAGTATCGGCTCTCTTGCTCACGTTCTCTGCATTCTGGTTCACGGAAGCCTTTGTTACTATTAGCGACCTCTACCTTATCCCGCTGTTCATCGTGTTCTTCGCCATTGTTTACGTGATTGCGCACTGGAACCTTACAATGGGCTCCTCCAGGGTGCAGGGAACGGATTCAAAATAGGGCTCCTGCGATACATTAATATCTGGCTGCATGCTGAACATGAATGAAGAATGAGCATGCTGCGGGTGTTTTGATCTTTGCCGGTACTTTCATTTTTTCCATCTCTCTGATGATTGGGGAAGCGTTATACAAGAACTATTCAATAAGCGGGAATGTAATAAGTGATCTTGGCGTAGGTCCCACAGCGTATCTTTTCAACGGCACAATAATTTTCCTGGGAATAACGCTTATTGTAGGGGGAATAATCCTCGCGATGCCGCAGAGGAAAGCCATCTTCCCCTACCTGCTTATTATTGCTGGAATCGGCGCGATGATAGTCGGGCTCTTCCCGGAAACAACAGGGCCTCCGCATACAATTGGAGCATTCCTCGTTTTCCTGTTCTCGGGTATCGCAGCGATTTTTGGCATCAAGCGTTTCAAGTCAGCTTACCGCTTTATTTCGCCGATCATAGGCATACTTGTCCTTGTTTCGATTGTGCTGTATGCAATGAACATAGATCTGGGATTAGGCGGTGGGGGTATGGAGCGCATGATAGTTTATCCCGCTCTGCTCTGGGCCATCGGGCTTTCCGTATACCTTATGTCAGAATGAATAACCGCGCCCAAATGGGTAAATAACCTTTAATCCTTTATGTGACGAAGGAGAAGCCCTTGAGATGAAATCCCTGCATTGAGGTTCCAAGGACAATGTTTTCCTGCCTTCCCTTGTCTATAGACGTGAAGACCTGCGGATCAAGATAGATGGAAATGCCCTGACCGTACACGGGTTCAAGTCCGTCGACCTCGATCTTATCGCCTACCTCAACAACAAGTTTCTTTATAATCTGGCAGGATTCGTCAGTGCATGGACCTTGTATCTCCTGCACTTTTATTGAGATCCTCTTTTCACCTATCTGCCTCAGTGCTTTCCTGTCTATCGTGATTGCTCCCTTCCCAATCCGAATGGTCAAGGTTCGGTCACTCATGGGATCATCCTGTCCTGTCAATGCTTGCCTTCTTGATCTTGATTGCACTATGCCTCGGCAGGAACTCGTTCGCAGACCTCATTATTTTCTTTCTAAGCCTCATTGAGTTCAGCACAACGGATGTGGAGCTCATGCCCATGGCAAGGGCCGCGAGGAAGGGTAGAAGCGAAAAAATGGAGAGCCCGAAGACCGGAACAAGGATTCCACCCGCTATCGGAATGAGCGCCGAATTGTATCCGACTGCCCAACCTATGTTCTGCTTGATCTTTGATATTGTGTTCCTTCCTATCACGATTGAGAGCGGTATGTTTGAAAGATCGTTGTTAAGCAGTATAATGTCACCGCTTTCTCTCGCTATATCGAGGCCTGATCCCATTGCAATCCCCGCGTCGGCCGTTTCAAGCGATATGCTGTCGTTTATGCCGTCTCCCACGAAGATCACATATTCGCCTGCCTCCTGGTATCCTGACACTATCTTTGCCTTGTCCTGAGGCATGCACTCTGCATGTATGTCATCTATACCTATCATACCGGCTATTCTATGCGCCTCATCTGCTGAGTCACCAGTTATCATTGAAACCTTCAGGCCCATTCTTTTGAGCGTCGAGACGGATGATGATGCGCTTTCCCGCAGTTCGTAACTGAGTGCTATGTTGCCCCTATCGATGCCATTCACCTTGACCGATACTCCTGAAGTCCCTTTGTCGCCGGATCTAGTAATCTCGACTTGCAATCCATTAACAGTACCGGATACCCCTATTCCCGGTCTCTCTACTGTCTGTGCTGCCTTGGGAATTGTTAAGCCACGCGCCTCCGCCTCCCTGACTATCGAGCGAGCTATTGGATGGTTTGATGCCTGCTCTATAGCCGCCGCAAGAGTGAGCATGTCACTTTCATTATATCCGTCTGCGACATTGATCTTAGTTATCTGTGGATCCGGCAGGGTAAGCGTGCCTGTCTTGTCAAAGACAACCAGCGTGGCTTTAGATAGCCTCTCCAGCGAACCTGTATTCTTGAGAAGGATACCATTCTCGGACGAGGTACTGGATGAGATAAGCAGCGTTATAGGGCCTGCTAGCCCGATTGCGCATGGACATGCAATCACTACAACAGAGACGAAAGCAAGCACCGCGTACTCAACTATCATTGGTTGCCCTGTCAAAGATAAGTAGACGGTCCAGAATATGGCTGATGCAAGTGCAGCAGCTATGACTATCGGTATAAATATTGAGGAAAAAACATCTGCAATTCTCTGGACCTTGACCCTTCCCATTGCAGCCGACTGGATTAACTGATATACCTGATTGAGAGTGCTTTCGCTTCCAACCCTTTCAACGCTTATGGTAAGTGTTCCATTCAGGTTAGCAGTCCCGGATGTTACTGCATCGCCTTTTGTCTTGACGACAGGCATCTGCTCGCCTGTGATCAGCGACTGATCCACCTCGCTCGTACCATCAAGCACATGTCCGTCCACAGGAATGATGTCACCCGGCCTGCATAATATCCTTTCACCAGCATGGACATCTTCCAGCTTCCTTTCAATGATGGTCCCATCGCCGGATATAAGGTGAACAGTCTCCGGAATTATCTGCTTAAGCCTTGCTGCTGCTGAGTTTGCCCTGGCCTTTGTCAGGTTCTCTATATAACCGCCTGTCAATATGAGCGTGATGATGAAAACAGCTGCATCGAAATATATGCCTGCGCCCTTAAATAAAGAAGGGGAAATTGTTATGAATGCGGAGAAGAAGAATGCCGTCGACGTGCCAAGCGCAACAAGCAGGTCCATGTTTCCGGTGCGCGCTTTGAGAGTGTGATAGGCTCCCTGGAAGAAGCCGGATCCTGAATAGAACAGCACTGGTATCGAGAGGATTAGCTCAACATAGTCTCTGTAAGGCATCGAGACAAAGAGATACTGTATCACGATCACGATGAGAGCAAGAGACCAGGCAACGATGAGCTTCCGCTTAAGCTTTGATTGCTCCCCAGACGGCGAGACAAACTTGTCCATGCATCCCTGGGAACAGAAGTAGAAGCGCTGTCCATCCCTATCGATGTGAAGATCCGATGATTCAGGGACAAACATACCGCATATCGGATCCGTAGGCATATGGATCGGCCTTACCTGGAGTTCTTCAATGGGTTCTTGTCAAAGGTTTCCTTGCAGCCAGCGCTGCAGAAGTAAAATGTCTTTCCCTGGAACTGGCTCTTGTAGGGCGTGTCTTCCTTCACTTTCATTCCACATATCTTATCTATTGGCATAGATTATGAATCATGGCGTTCCTATTAAGCATTCTTTATACAAAATGTATATAATTCAATGCAGAATGTATCAACATGAAGAAAAATATGGCTGAAATAGAGCAGAGAATGCTCTCTATCCTCAAGGTTGACTCAAGGAAAAGCATAGTCGAAATTGCAAAGGAACTGGAGATCACGAGGATCACCGCAAAGAAGGTTTTCGAGTCCCTGATACAAGGCGGAAGAATCAGGACTTTCACAATAACAACGGAGGATGATGAACGGGATCTCGTGCTCCTTCACGTATCCAGTCTGGATTCCATTCCCCAGGAACTGATCGTCGAAGCATTCAGCCTGGTCGATCAAACGTTTGAGGTTGTAATGTATTATGAAAACCTCCTGAAGGTCAGGAACATCAAGATATTTGACGTGAAGATAGCATTCTCCAGGACCGTGAATATGAGTTCCGGAAGGAAGTACGACATACATTGTGACTATTGTGGCGCAATAATAAGCTCATCTCCGATCTCTTTGACGCATGGTGGAAGGACATATTATGCATGCTGCCCCAACTGTGAGAACGATCTTAGAAGAAGACTGGATGCCGTGGAAAGCCTCAATTGATTGATATTATCCGACTCCTGATATCAGGGGATTGTTTCATATTGTTGGGTTATCTGGAATTTCGATGATTTTTCTTCTCGATTTTGCACCGCTGATTATGCGTATGCTGGCAGGATCCACAGAGAAGTATTTTGCCAGCTGGCGGATGACATCTATGTTGGCCCTGTTTGCTATCATGTCCTGTCTTGTGTGTACCCGTAAGATGGTCCCTTCCCTCTCAATGCCGGCGGTACCCCTTGATACATGAACCTCATATTTCACGCATCAAACATCACCATTCCCTATTTCAGATGTTGGCAAATGTTAAAATAAAAAAACATGTCAAACATGTGACATTTTCTAAAAACCACCACCACATTTCCAGTATCATCTAAACCCACTTCAT
>JBMFWM010000015.1:0-30841 GCA_049965275.1 Thermoplasmata archaeon
CCCGACCGGAGCATCATATAATCAGTTACGATGCTCTTATCGTTCACCCAACAGAGTCTAAATTTCTTTGCTTTTCTATGTCTGAGGATGAGTACTTCAGATATCTTGGGATGTGGATAATAGTATTTGAAGAAAGAATGAATCATTTGAGAGCTTGGTATTCTGATCCTTCTATTAGAAATTTAATATTTATAACGTTCCTTTTTTCGCCGGGAAATTCTTCCGGAACAGAAAATAATACATGAACGGGTCCAGCACGGTTATAATTCCACCTATCAATGGCGGATATACTACGTTAATTGCAAGTAGACTGCCGGCAACTGGAGGCGAAGCGGCAGAAAAACCTGTCCTAGTCATGGAAGTTGCGCCAGATGTGGTTGCCCTCTCTGACTCATCGACGAGTCCCATAGCAAAAGACTGCCTCACTGGGACAGCGCCCATCTGCATACCTTGCCTTAAGACATAAAGTATTGCAACAAATAGCAACATCGGTATAAGAGCAAGTGCAATTAGTGCAACAGATGAAATGACTCTTGTCCAGATTATAGATCTAAGTTCTGATTCTGGTTTTATAATCCTTGGCAGTATAAGCATTACAAAAAGGACAAAGAGATTGGAAAGACCAAAAATAATGCCTATCTCACCTGAGGTTATACCGAACCGAAGATGAAACCAGAGGGAAAATATTGGAGAAATTAGACCAGCTCCGATACCATTCGGAATTGTGGGAAGTGATAGTTTTAATATGTTCTTCCAGGAAAGATTCGGAAGGAAATGCCTGCTTCTGACACGATTGTCCTTCAAAAAAAGTGAGAAAACTGACCCGAGAATCCCCATTATTCCTGCGAGATAGAATAGATCATAGACATCAATCCTCTCCACTTCAACCAGGTCTATGAGGAAAGATCCTGCACTTGCGGCCATTATACCAAGAGCTGATGCAACTGAAAGTATCCTTGAAAAGTCCTTTCTTTCTGTGAATTCAGTAACAAGAGCAGTCTGTACTGCACCAAATGGACCTCCTGATCCTATCGGTCCTCCACCGGAACCAGTGAACCCTCCGACTCCGCTCAAAACGATCAGAATGAGAATATCCTTCGTGCTCAGGAACAGTAAGGAAGACAGAGAAAATAGAAGGAAAAGAACTATCAAGACCAACTTTCGTCCAAAATGGTCTGCTAGCATTGATAATAGGAATGTCAATGATGCGCTGATGATTATGGCGCCACCAAGGATCAGACCTATTTCAATCAGGGAATATCCAAGATGATTTAGATATAAACTGAGCAGAACATTCAAAAAACCATAGCTGAAGCTCAACAAAACTCTGGCCGATACGATGTTTATGAGATTTTTTCTCTTATCATCAGCAGGCGCCAATATCACTCATTCCTTTACCTGATTTCCCACTTATATCCACGTTATCGCGCAAATGGGAATCCAGGTAAGTTATCCCGATTTATTGAGCCATGCTTCAACATATAGAGCTTATAGTCTTTGCAAGCCAATTTGTTCTTCGGGCGAACTTAGCCTTTATCTGAAGCAAATATTAAAGAATCTACCCCAGGTATGAGGTTTTTGACAAAACGCAACTTTTTCCTTAAGCTTATTGCAAAAACCAAGTAACAGTTTTCCTTGAGTGACATAGTAAAAGGCATTTTTCTAACCATAAGTCAACTGCAGACAGTATTGTTTTCTCGCTTTCAGTTAAGACTAGTTTTTTGATTGCTAATTTTCAAGCGTCAAGTATTTCGGTGGCATTGGATATCTATACCTAGGTGTGATTGCAAGTGTAGATAATGTTAATTAGTATATTCTAATATACTGTTGTTGGTCGATAATGACTGGAAAAATAGCTATAGTAATAAATTCTGGAATTGAACAGCGTGCTAAGATAATATCTGGTCTCCATGTGGCAAAAAGGATACATGATGCGAAGAAGGAGAATCATATAGAAAAGGTGGAAGTTTTCCTCTTTACCGGCGGAGTTAGGGCACTTGAAGATGGTATAGACAATAGCGAGATTGTTGAGGCAATATCAGAACTGAGGAAAGCTGGCATAATAGTTGAGGCATGCTCAAATCAGGTAAAGAACTGGAACATGGAGAAAATTTTTATCAAACATGACATAAATCTTGAATTCGCAAGAGATGCATTTTCCAGATATGCAGTGGATGGGTATACCGTAATATCCTTTTGAGCAGCGATAGGTGATATGAACTATGACAGTAGAGAATATCCCCACTTTTCATGTGCTCGATACTGAATCAAGCCATGGACGGTATTCAAAGGCGTCGAAAGAGATAGGATTCGATGATCTGGTCAAATTTCATGGACATGCCTGTGATGGTCTCTACAGGGGAAGTTATGCCCTTGCAGTTGCTTTTATGGAGCTTTTTCCAAATGGAACTATTGATAGAACCGATCTCAGGGTTATATCCAGGAACAGCCCATGCCTGGGCGATGCAGCTACTTACCTCACGGGAGGACGCATCAGGTTCGGAACCCAGGATGTTGAAAACAGACCAGGTGTATGGTACATTGTTCAGAGGATTTCAACCGGCGAAGCCGTCAGTGTATCAGAAGATGACGGTTTCTTCCCTGAAGAGATTTCAAAAATGGAGGCTTCGCTTTCCGCGATCTCTGGAGATATACTTTCTAAAAGACTAGACAAGCTGAAAGAAATGCAGGATAACTGGGTAAATAAGGTGCTTCTAAATTCGAAACCGACGGAACATTATCATGCAAAAAAGATAAAGTATACCTGGAGAGAGGTGCAGTACAACAATAAAGGGATTCGGACCGATATTATATTCAAAGACGTGATGTAACGTTATGATGCAGACTGAGAAAAAACAGGATGAGGAACACATTGCCGAGGTTATGAAAGCACTTGGAGATAAAAACCGGCTACATATTCTCTCGCTGCTGCAAAAACAAGAGCTCTGTGTGTGTGAAATAACAGCCTTGTGCCATCTATCACAATCGAATGTATCGCAGCATCTGGCAAAGTTAAGAATAACCGGTTTGGTGAAAGAAAGAAGAAACGCCCAGTGGATTTACTATTCTCTCAACGAGAGCAGCTTTCCCCTTATTATGCAAATTCTAAAACTTCTTCCTGAACAAGAAGAGGAACTTTCAAAATTGGGAAATATAAAAGATCATTTTGAATGCAAATCTTGAAAAAATAAAAAAAATTTAGGCATATTAAAAAGGTCTGGAACTCAATGCTTGCCTATTTTTCCAAGCCCTTTTAGCATGTTAATAGCAACTGCAAGCCCAGCCTCTACTTCGGGATCTTTGAGTTCTCCGAGTAGACTGAAAGTACCATGGATTTTAGGTTCCTGTGAAAGCTTCCCGGAAGAAATCCCATCAAGAAGCGAGACTAGGCCATCAACTACTTGCGGGTCGGAAACCTTAGAAAGGACTTCAAGAATTGAATTCAGCATCGATGCGACACCGTTCAGCATATCCTCTGTCAGGATACTTCTCAGATTTGCAATCATGTATACCAAACCCTTGAGTGATTCAGCCATACCTGTATCCTGAAGAGTTTTTATCCATTGCAATGAATCTGAAACAGTGCTCAGGTTCTCGACAATCGATTTGAGCTGCGTTCTTGCAGCAGGCTCAGAAAATTTGTCATTCAGTATATCAGATATGTCGCCGGTCATTGTATCACCCCGTTCAAGACAGGCTTAGCAGTCATGTTCCAATATACGTTGTTATAGATCAACTTGATCCAGTAGAATGAGTAACTTTCCGGCATAAATACTGGTCTCTGGGTATAACTGGACGTAATCATAGAAGCAGTCCCTATTCCTGTGATCATAAGTGCTCCACCACTTCCATCATAGACTGATACTGGATTTTCGCCGTTAACTGACTGGCTTATCCTCTCTGAGACAACTATTGCTTCTGCATCTGCAACTGATCCAGCTTTTGAGACCTGGAGATTTGTGGAGTCCCCGATAGCATATGCATTTTCATGGCCCTTGATGTTCAAAGTGAAATTGTCCACGGTTACCCATCCCATTTTATCTCCAATTCCTGAATTTTGAATCAGCTTGTTCCCAACATGAGGCGGAGTTATTATTGCAAGATCAAAAGCGCTGCGTTTACCGCTCTGATCAACGAGTTCATGCTTCTCGACATCAACGGATTTAAGCTGGAAGCCCAGATTGCTTTGAATACCCTTCTTCGAAAACATATCTAGTGTTATATCTGAGATTCCCTTGTCCGGGAATGTCATGGGTATTGGATACATATACTCAATCTCAACCTTGTCACGGATTCCTCTCTTTGTGAAATAATCATTAAGTAAAAACACCGCTTCCAAAGGGGCAGGTGTGCATTTGTACGGCATAGATGCAACGCCCACAACAATCTTTCCTGCATTAAAGTGGTTCAGGGCGTTCTTGAGCTCAATTGCACCCTCCATGCTGTAAAAGTTGTGCGTGCCTTCTTTTAATCCTGGGATGGCTTCATAGTTGTATGAGGCGCCTGTTGCTATCACAATATAATCGTAAGGAATATTTTGTTTCTCGGTCGCAATGATCTGTTTCTCAAGATCTATCCTGTTTGCATATTCTTCCACCAATGTGATCCCGTCTGCAAGAACCCTCTTTTCATTCTTATACGTGCTCTGGGGGCTCATAAGGTCAAACACTATTTCCAAGAAACCAGGCTGATAGTAGTGTCTTGGGCTTCCTTCCACAAGTATCAACTTCACTTTGCCTTCCTTAATTTCACTCTTAAGCTTATAGGCCATATGATTGGCCGCACTCACTCCACCGCTACCTCCACCAATAATCGCTATTGTTTTCATCTCTATCTGTAGCGAGTCAGGGTTGATAAGTCATTTTGACAGAAAAGCAGGTTATAAATGAATCTTAACACAAAATTTGTGTGATCGCACAAAAATTGCTTAGATATTTTGATCTCTCGCCCAACGTCATCTCGGAATTTACTCGAACAGAATGTTCCTGTAAGAGGCAAGAGAATTGAATGATCACTGGATTGGACACATATTTTATTTCCCGGGTTTTCAAATCTAATTTGTAGGCCTTGGTTAGTCATTTAACCATCAGCACTCCAGATGAATTCTCTTTCTAGTCGCTTTGAAGAAAAAAATAACGAAGTGATGAAAGAGACCCTTATATGAAAGCTTAAGACTCACTTTTTCTGATTTCGCCCAGTGCTTCCCTGTCTCTGCAATAAAGATAAGGCGCCAGATCAAGCGAAGGTGGTGATTTTTCGAGCGTTCTCCTGTAAACCTGTCTAAGGTTCTTGTCGACTTCGTCGCAATATGCTTTCCAAGTCACGCCGAGCGATTCGACATATTTCTTCTCAATGCCTGTGGCAACTTCGTGCGCATAAGGGTATTCGTAGTCTTCATCCGCCATCCATTTTTCTGGTAACTCATGATGGAGGCCAATTGTTTTCCTGATGTCTATGTCATTGCCCTGAATCTTCAGAATCGGAGGAAAGTGCTCATCAAGGTATACGGTCTTTCCGTCAAGTGAATATCCTCCTGTATATTTTATGTCATATCCGGTGTTCACAGTTACATCACTACCCTTTTTCATAGAGAGCACTTGCCCAATAATCTCATTCCCAATGTAACAATTCTTGCCGTCGCTCTTCACCGTTGAGTGATCATTAACATCCTTCTTGGCAAGAACCTTAATGAACGTTGGCTCCTTGAAATCTATTGCCATGATTAAAATCTCTTTTTTGTTTTCAGCCTTTCTGTCCACCCTGGATACAACTTCAAATTCCTGCATATATATTTAATACAATCATCATTATTCAAATTATCCTTTTTGGATTTTCTAACGAAATCTGACGCCAGAAGAACAAGATTTGACTGATCATGCTTTTCCCAGTCTTGGATCATAAATCAGATCATCATTTCACGGGAACCTATTTTCATTATTTTAAAGAATAAGGAATCTGTTGCACTGTTATTGGAAAACGTAGTCTTCAATTATCTTTGATATAATGTGCCCGATTGCTATGTGGCATTCCTGTATTATTGAAGTCCTCTTGCTTGCGACCTTGATTGTGTAGTCAGCTAAATCGGCGCATTTTCCGCCGCCTGCTCCGGTAAGTGCGACTGTCATGCAACCCAGTTTTTTTGCAGCTTCCAGTCCCTTCAAGACGTTTTGAGAGTTTCCGCTGGTCGACAGTCCTATAACAGCATCCCCGGATGAGCAGAACGCCTCTACCTGCCTGCTGTAAACTGCTTCGTATGAATAGTCGTTGGCGATTGCTGTCAGTGATGATGTATTTGTATGTAGTGCCATCGCAGGCAAGGGTTTCCTCTCTTTTTCAAATCTACCCACCAGTTCAGCTGCAATGTGTTGTGAATCTGCTGCACTGCCACCATTGCCAAAAAGCACAAGTTTGCCTCCTTTTCTTATTCTTTCTGCTATCTTCATTCCGGTACGATATACAAGATCAGAATCTATCTGGCTCCTGGCCTGAATTCCTTCATTGATGTAGGCAACGATTTCGTCCTTATCCATAAAAGAAGATAATTTCTCAAGCTTTATATTTTTCCAATGATATTCCTAACTCTTGCTTGGAATTGAAGACGAAGGAAAAAGGAAGGTCAAGAGATCATTGCTCAAATACGCTATCTTCCCGGCATTTATCATATATAGCAGCATATGGGCATACGTTGTCCTGCTGAGGTACTATTCCTTCAATGCAGACGTATTTGATCTCGGCCTGGCATCTGGCTCCTTGTATTCGGTTTTCCACGGCGGGCTCATCGCTACTGCGGCAGATCCGAGGCCATTTCCATTCTCAAAGATGATGATCCTTGTTTTGGCTCCTATCTACTATTTTTTCCCCGATCCTGCCTGGCTTCCTGTATTCCAGTCCATATGGATCGGGCTTGGGATCTTTCCTATCTATTATATTGCAAGAAGCGCAATAAGAGATGAAAAATATGCTGCCGTCATCGCAATGACTTATTTGCTTTACTATCCTCTTTCCGGAGTCAACTGGTTTGATTTTCATTTTATGGCTATGTTCCCAACTTTCTTTCTCACCGGATTCGCACTTCGCCTTTCAGGAAGGAATAAGCTCTCCATGCTTGCAATGGCATTCGCTGCAATATCTGATTACCTTGTACCCTTGATACTTGTTTTCTATGCCATATATATAATCCTGGATCCGACGTCCACCTTGGGCAGAAGAAAACGCCTTCCATATATATTGGGTATCCTGGCAATAGCAATGTTCGTGTTCCTCGGGGCAATATTCTATTCTGACAGGCTCATACCCTTGGATTATACTGGATTGTCCGGTGCTTCCTATAGCTCTATCTATACGTCCACTTTTCTTCTCAAGTCGGAGTACGTTGGACAGATACAGCTTCCAGTACTTTTTGCATCGTTCATTTCGCCCGAATCCCTGATTATGACGATTCCATACTACACTCTTGCGTTCGTCAATAATTATCAGCCATACTTATCAACAATGTACTTCCAGTATCCTGCGCTGACGGCTCCTATTACATTTATTGCGTTTGCTCTTGGAATTGCCAGAATAAAAGATAATGTTAACCTAAGGTTCAAAAGGAGAAGCCTCAAGGCTACCTGGAAAGTGTTGGCTGTTGCCGCCCTCTTCTTCAACCTCGCACTTTTTTCTCTCTATACACCCGTCGGGGAGTTATACACATCATCGTACTCGAACCAGAGGATGGCTTCTATATTGACGGGAAATGATTTCGGCTACAATGCGGTTTCTTCCATCCAGATACAGCCATATGATTCCTACCTGATGAAAGCAGTGCATTTGGTTCCCATAGGCTCATCTGTGCTCATACAGAACAACATGCCGGAGCTTGTAGCCGGATACAACTGGACTTTGCCGGATTTTTATGTCAACGGAACCTTCCCTACCTATATCCTGGTTGATCCGTACTCATATTATTATGACCATTACAGCGTTGCGTATCATGTTACAAATTACACTATGAAGTCCCTATCAACTTTGCTGCTGGCATCCGGGAGATATTCTGTCTTATATTCGGAGCAGAATATTACCTTATACATGACGTGAGAGCTTCTTATCTTTAATGGAAGGTAAACAACATAATTTATTATCGTATTATTATGATCTCCGGATAAGATGAAGTTTTCCCGGCTAACGTATATTGCGTTTTTTGCGGCAGTAATTCTTCGTCTGATCGTCCTTTTTTCTTCCAGGCCTTATGTGTACGGGGGAGATTCTTACTCTTATATTGCACTGTCGACAGAGATAAGCACAAACCATTACCTGATTCCTTTTACCAACATGATCCATTATCCAGGGTCTGAATATATCTTCCCGCCGGTGATTCCGTATTTTCTTTCATTTTTCAACCCAGTCATGAGTATTTTCGGGTTGCTTGTGCTTCTTACTTTCATCGACATCCTGCTTGGAAGCATACCGGTATTTCTTGTGACATCAGTTGCAGGAAAACTGGGGGGAAGAAATTCAGGGATCGTGAGCGGGTTCGTATACGGGACATTCCCCGCTTTTATATATCTGGACACATGGGGAGATACTGCCCAGCTGCTTGGGATCGTGCTTATTCTTCTTCTCGTCCTTATGATAATTCGGATATTTGATAATCAAGACCCTTCAAGATCCTCGATGTTAGTCATTCTTGGACTTGTGATCATGGCATTCAGCCATGACCTGTCCTTCTTCTTTTCACTTTTCTTTGTATTTATTTCTATCATTGCAGTAGCAATCTCGAATGCACTTTCTAGCGAAAAAATCAAGGCAGTTCGTTATCTGGTCCTGATACTTGTGGCAGGCGGGATGATAGGATCTACGTGGTATTTGCTCCATCCAGCATGGATAGCGTTTCTGTTCGGAGGCTTTTTTTCAGGCAGTTCTGCTGTCACTGAGAACGCAGGCATCATTTCATCGTCTATAGCACCTCTGTTTGCTGTGCCATATGGATACAATTTCCTTTCATTCGCATTCTTTGGTCTGATCTTGATTTCATGGATATACATACATCTGGCCGGATGGACCAGGAACAGGATCCTTCTAGACGCACTGCTGGGAGCTTCACTTATACCCGCAATTGTGTTCATATCAAATCCAGTTCTGCTTTCAAGGTTCCTTTATTTTGCCTCCATCGCTTACTGCCTAACAGGTTCCATTCTTCTGGCCGATATCCTGTCATACAGGAGAAAGACCGCTCCAGTTCTCGTTAAAAGGATGCAATTTGTCGCAAAGATCGCAGTTGTTCTGATAATAGCTATGTACCTTTCCTTTTCGGTCACGCTCAATGCCACGGCACATTCCTATTATGCTGACGGTGGCGGCACAGGAAGCACCTTTACACAGAACGTCATGCTTTCCGAATGGATTGCGGCAAATGATAATGGCGGGACTGTTGCCGCCCCTCAACAGATAGGTTTCATGATCATGGCTTATGCGAAAGTACCCGTCCTGGTAAGCGAAAATAGCACTCTGCTGACTCAACAGGCGGAAGTTTCAGAGAGCGAGGCTGCATCTCAACTGATAAACTTACCAACCAATTTTTCCCTGGTTATGGAAATCTCGTCAGAGTATTCAATCCGTTATGTAGTTTCGAGTTCACACAATTCCTCATATATTTTTAAACCGGTCTTTTCAAATAGTTTTTATACTGTTTACAGGATCACGATTTAAGTGAAGAGAAGGTCCAAAATGTCCTTCGCCGCCAGTAAGCGATGGATGCTTGAGCAATGACAGGAGGTTTAGGTTGACGAATAAAGAGTCACCCTCGAGAGAAGGGTTTTTTTTAAACCTGAGGGTCAGGAGACTTCTATACCTGATATACGGCATATTTTTTATAAATTATGCCTTCATAGCGTGGGGTCTCGTAGGTTATCTGGATCTTGTTGCTCTATCACTGATTTGGGTAATACTGATACTTGCCTTCATATTCATTCTATATTCAGTGTATGTAGGCGATGACTCCAAATATGTCAAATATCTTTCATTCGCAGCTTTTGCGCTTTCTTTTGCATTATTCATAGATATAATGATCAGGTTCGCTCCTGCTTATGGAACTGATGAGATTGCAATAGATACATATGCCAGCTATCTTTTCTTACATGGAAAAGATCCGTACATTAATGCAAACATGATCAATGTTTTCTCTGTTACAGGGTTTCCCCAGAGCCTGATAACACCTCTTCTCCGCGGTGGTTCGGTTCAGTTCCTGATATATCCCGGACTGGCTGTTCTTTTATTTATTCCAACTGTGCTTCTGCACGTCCCAAGTTATTCCGTGCTCCTCTTCTTCAACCTCCTTGCATTTGTTGTTGTTTACCAGTATTACAGGAAAACAAATTTCACGTTCGCCGCCCCGGCACTGGCCGTCGCCATGATTGTTAACATGGAATATGCTGTTTTTTCAATCAGCGGTGTTACTGACATTGTATGGGTTACGTTTGTTGCTATCGCATATTTCTTCAGAAAGAAACCTTGGATTTCTGGCCTTATGTTCGGCCTGGCGGTTTCCTTCAAGCAGACTCCACTTTTGATTCTTCCATTCTTCCTATTCTTCCTCTACAACGAGAATGATCTCAAGAAAGACTCCATCTACAAGTTCCTGATAGCAGGAATTTTAGTATTTGCTGTAACAAATGCACCTTTCATTATTGCAAATGCATACGCATGGGCAGTCAATATTACGGAGATTGCATTCCAGCCGATCATTGGCGTGGGGATAGGGCCGTCAATAGCTTCGTTTGCAGGTTACTTATATATTCCATCTGCGGTCTTCACCATTATCTCGGTTTCGCTGCTTTTCATTTTCTTTGTCTTATACGTGGAGAACTATTCCAGGCTCAGGTTTGCATTCTTCACTTTTCCAATCGTGGTTTTCCTTTTTAATTTCCGGGTGCTTGAAAACTACCTTATTTTCTGGCCATTCCTAATATTCCTCGTGCTTCCTGATATAAGCAGGAGCCTGCAGTCAAGGAATGTGTCTCAAAAAAGCATTAGGTTTGCCCTGTTCGCCAGACTTACAGGTGGTAGAAAAATAGCTGCCGTCATCCTGGTTCTCCTAATAGCAGGGGGAGGTGCGGCTTCTGCAGGATATGAAATCTCGCACTATACTCCACAGGCGCCATTCACTATAATGAACGTAACTGGCGGGGCTAATCCACTTAATGCTCCCGGCGATATCACTATGCTTACACTTTCGATGAATTATACCCCCGTTGAAGGTGCAAGCCTTAATGCCACCTTGCTCTACAGAATTTTTCCTAATGCTCAGCTAAATAATGTCAATTCACTTCTGTGGTCGTCCTCATCGTTTCTAAGGCCTGGCATAAACAATATATCAATATATCCGGACACGGCAAGCGATTTCCTGTCGCAGAATACTACGTTCAGGATAGAGGCTTATTATGGCAATTACTCATCATTCTATACTGTTTTGAAGCCTATTCCCGTTAATAACAATGTCCCGTTTGCAGATCCATCATTGATATATCCTATGTATTCGGCTACCCAGCCCTTCCCTGGCTGGACAGTGAAGCTTACTGGATCCTATCTTTACTCTTACCGGTACCTGCCGGATGGGATAAACTTCACACTTACAAAGGATCTTGCACCCACTTCCAAAAAGGATTATGTCTACATGGAATCAAACATCAATTTTACATATCTTGCCGCAGCTGGAGCGATGTATTCATATAATTATTCAGGCGACTATACAACGCTTAATCTTTCTGCTGGCGTATCGAATTTTTCTTTTTCCAACTTTTCCGGAGTGCTGCTCTCCTTTGACAATGGATACGAGAATTACTGGATTGGTTATTCAAAGGTGATCAACGGAACTTATTTCAGGATGATAAACAGGACAACAATGATGGAAGTATCAAACCAAAATATCATTAACTTCCGTACTTTAATGGGCAACCTGAATAAATACAACTGGAGCTATGATAATTCAATGTTTTCATTTGTCGTTGGAACTTCCGGTAACGTAGGAAATATCACTGGTCAATTTTATAACACATCATTATGCCTCGGTTCCGGTGGTTCGCCGGCTTTCACAGCCTCGGCACAGCCAAACGCAGCACAATATTTCGATACATCGTCTCTCATGGAAGATAAACAATGGTAGAACTCTCCCTCGAGATACCGACTTATAACGAGGCGGGAAACCTTCCTACTTTAATTGAAAGACTTGAGGGACTGAACCTGGATCTTGAAATCATCATCATTGATGACAATTCACCAGATGGCACTTATGAAGTTGCACAGGGTCTCGCAGAGAAGTATCATAATATCAAGACACTAAAGAGGCCGGGAAAGCTTGGTCTTGCGTCAGCAATATCTGACGGGCTCAAGCTTGCTTCCGGTAACTATGTTGCAGTTATGGATGCCGACCTGCAGCACCCACCCGAAACATTGATAAAAATGTTTGAGGAAGCAAAGAAAGGAAATGATATAATCATTGCTTCCAGATATACTGACAAGGGAGGAATTGAAAAATTCGGGCTATTGAGAAGGCTCACTTCCAAGGGTGCGACTTTCCTTACCCATGCGCTTCTTAGAGAGACCCGGAGCATCAAGGACCCGATGTCCGGGTTCTTCATTTTCAGGAGGAATATACTCGACGGAAAGAAGATAGAATCAAGCGGATATAAAGTTCTCCTTGAAGTACTGGTTAAAAGCGGAAGCGGCGCGAAGGTATCTGAGATACCTTACGTTTTCGGAAAACGCACACTGGGTGAGAGCAAGCTCACCATCGGTGAGAACCTCAAGTTTATCAGCCTGCTGCTGATGCTTTCCCATTACCGTCCGGTCAAGTTCATCACGGTCGGTGCAACCGGTATACTGGTGAACGAGGGCCTGCTTTTCTTTCTGCATACATACACTGCTATGTCATTGCTCTTTGCAGGTATGGTATCTATAGAGACATCGATACTGTCCAATTTCTTGTTGAACCACTTCTGGACTTTCAGGGACAGGAGCCTGGGGGGATGGGTCAGAGGAGTCTTGAAGTATAACCTTGTTGCATTGCCGGGCGCAATAATAAATCTCCTGACTCTTTTGAAGCTTTCAGCGTTTACTCATTATCTCATTGCTAATATCATCGGCATCATGCTTGCATTTGCCGTCAACTACCTAGGGAGCGAGATGATTGTCTGGGGCAGAGGGAAGAGGAGATAGTAGGTTGCTTGAAGGATTAATTGCTTTTGCCAGAAACAACTGGGCGAGGTTTATCAAGTTTCTCTCAACAGGATTTGTAGCATTTCTCTTTTCAGAGCTTGTCATATATATTGGCCTTGTTATCGCGGGAAAAGCGAACATAGTTCCAATTGATGTTGTTGCAGCCGCGACCAGTATCGCATTGGGTTTCTTCCTGAACGACGCCTGGACCACTAGAAACGCAGGGTATCATCCAAAGGGGATAAAAATCACTGCTCTCAGATTGATCGCATATGAGGGAGTATACGCACTTGGAAATGTGATCGCGTTATCCATACAACTCTTCCTGCTTTATGAGTACCAGGTAAACCCTCTTCTTGGAAACCTTATAGGAGCAATAGTTGCGACGCCATTCAATTACCTGGTAACAATGAAACTTATCTGGAGAATAAAGCTTCTTCAGGAAGCTTAGACATTGAGGAAAAAATATCATTGGACAGACAAAAGAGTATCTATATCATGACTTTTCCATGCGGCACTCACATCTGACAGGTAGCGGCGCATTTCTGCCGGCACTGTGAGCATGGGCTTCATGTTTATTCCATCAAGCCGCATGTAGTCCTTAAGCACAAGCGACTCTAGTATCTTGTCCATTAGCAAAACGAAATTGTTCTGTTCATGGACAACGGGAGCCACGCGGGAGCTTCTGGCAAAGAAAAATGCGATTCTTGCGATAAAGCTCAGGAAAATATCAGAACCTGTACCCGCAAGATTCAGTTCAATTATGTCAGAAGGCCTGTAGTTGCAGGCAAGAATCTGGTCCCTCTGCGCCCTTCCAAAATTCATTCTGGAGACAGAAAGCCTGCTCTTGACCTCAGGCTTTTCTGAAAAAAGTGGAATTCCCTGCCTTATAAGCATAGATGACCCCAGTATAGGATATGCGATCACGTTTGCTGTTGAGTAAACTCGCGCAAGAAGATCAATGTCCTCAGCATACCTGAGATCACGGTAGCCTCCTGTATGGACAAACAGCTCTCGCGGAAACACTATCAGATCAGACACCAGAACCGCTTTTTCGCCGGATCTTATGAAACTGGCTATAATGTCGGCAAATTCAATACTATAGGAAAAGGATGAATCAAAAAAAACCAGGTACTTTCCTGAAGACAGGTTAGTTGCAATTCTCTTTGCCATCCCCTGATTGGTAGATCGGACCCTCACGATCGTAAGGTTCTCAATCTTCCTCTCAAGATCAGAGAAGAGCAAGGAATCATACGAACTGTTCTCCTTTGCTCCGACGATGATCTCAAATTTATGACCTATTTCCTCCCCGATATCGTCAATTTTAAGCAAGTTCTTTTCAAGATCCTTTATGGAATAGAGATCGGTTGCTATGAAAGATATCGCCATCTCCTCAGGGTTGCCACTGACTTTTTCATACTGTGACTGATTAAGAAAAGCCAGGGCGTCTTTCATAGCTTACCTATCAAAGTTTAACGTATAAAGATTATTGTTGCACTCGAATGGCCGAGAAACACTGGTTCACTGGAAAAGAGTGGTGGATCTAATCTACTTATTTCGATCTACATCGATTATCCATACGCTGTGTCCTTTAGACCATCCTTCCTGCATTTCAGGGATGGAATGTTGTGCACTGCTTAGGAATGATGTCCGAAACACCTAGGAGAAACACGTAGCGATGTCTAAATATCGGTTTGTAATGGGTAATTATGAATCCTCTTATAGTAAAGGTAATCATCGTAGGCATCATTGCCGTTTCGGGAGGAGTGGCTGGTATTTCGGCCTTTACTTATTATCACGCATCTGAGAACTCAAATAATATCAACCAGTTCATACCTGCGAATTCCACCTTTGTTGCTCAAATCTCGACCGGATCAACATCCGCAATAGTATTTTCAGCAAATAATTCCATCGGTGTTTCTCTTTCCATGAGCTATAGTTCTTTTATGGGACAGCTAAATAACACTTCCAACTCAACAGTAAGGCAGCCTTTGAATATTTCCTATGTTGGAACGTATGATGGCTTCATGATATACAAGATGAATGGGCTTAACCTTCTATCCCTGCTTGTCAACCAGCTTAATCTGACTACAAACCTTACAACCTATGCAAACAACCTGTCCTTGACTTCATTGCTGCCTTCAAATTATACAACAATATATATCACGCCAATAGGATTCAACGGAGTTCTGCTTGGAATGCCCGCTGGTGTATATGCTGCAATAGGTGCGGGGTATTCAGGACACAGATTTGCATACGATAAATATATTGACCCACATGCAAATCTTTCATTCTACTTTAATGGATCTACGCCCATCCTCTCGACCATCACGGCCAATGTCACATATAGTCAGTCAGGGAATATAACGCTCAATGCTTACGTGAATTTCACTTCGCCTGTATATGAATCCGCATTTATTGCCTCGGCATCGCTGATATTTGACCAGATGAATGCTTCATTCACATATCATGCCTACAATACGCTTATTGAATTTACTGCTACCTTTGCAGGTTCAGGGCTTACAAACCTGACGCAGTCCATGAAGATACCGTGAAATAATGGCGTCCGGATCGATATCGATAGTATATTCGCATTATCTGAAGAATTACTATAGATCCAGGAGCTTCTATCTGATGCTCTTTCTGGACCTTTTAATCCTTGGGCTGTTCACATATTTCTCATTCAAGTACCAGAACAAGCTGCCTGCTTTTTTCAGCACTTTCCGCGGAACTTCCACAAGCAATGTTGTTTCATCCACATTGGTGAAAAGTGCATTTAATTACATCTGGGAATTTGTCTTACAGCTTCTTCCAGTCTTTGCGGCAGTATTTTTCGGGTCTCCTGCACTTTCATCAGAAATAGAGAGCAGAACTGCCTTCAATGTATTTCCATTGCCGGTAAGCAGGTTTGTCCTTCATCTGGGCAAGTTTTTTGCCGCCCTGACTGTAACTGCTGTTGTACTTGGCATATTCGCACTCGGGCAGTTCATAAATTTTTTCCTCATATATCATGTATTTGAGGATTCGACATTTTACATATCAATCTTACTAGCGATAGTTCTTGCTTTCTCCATTCTGTCCATCACATTTCTTGTGAGTTCAATTTTCAACAAGAATCTTTACGCCTACATCACTGTTTTCTTGCTGTATTTTCTTATATTCAATGCCATAAATATTGTTTTTGAGTTTCTTTACGGATACACGCCGGTTTATCTTCTGAGCAATGCTGCATCTATTGTTTACAGGGTTTACATTAATTTTGATCCTTTCTCTTTCTCTCTCGGCTCAGGGAGCATATCTCCTGCACCCAACAGCACCATAATCTTGGACACGTCCATAATGATGCTATATGCTCTCATAACGCTTGCTTTTTCCCTGATTATATTTGACAGGAGGGAGGTCAAGTGAGCAGGATCGCGTTTGAGGGCATCTTTAAGTCATTTTCTGATGTACAGGCGTTAAGCGATGTAACTTTTGAGGTTTCAGATGGAAGCAGCACCGGCATTCTCGGCCCAAATGGATCTGGAAAGACAACACTTATGAAGATTCTGACAGGACTCCTAAGACCAGACTCAGGAAAAGCCTTGGTTAACAACATATCTGTTGAAGCAAATCCAAAGCAGGCAATGCTATACGTTGGATCCCTGATTGAACAGCCCGAATTCTACACCTATCTGAGCGGATATGAAACGCTCGAATTTGCGTGCAGGATACGGGGATTGGGAAAACAGGAGACCAAAACCGAGATTGCAAGGGTTTCACAATTAACAGGGTGCTACGAATATCTTCACAGGAGAACAGGAGGTTATTCAAGAGGAATGAAGCAGCGGCTCGGACTGTCCCTAGCACTTGCAGGAGACCCTGAGATACTTGTACTTGATGAACCAACCTTCGGACTGGACCCAAAAGGCATGAAGGAGCTTGGGGATCTTATCCTTGAGATGAGGAAGACAAAGACAATACTGTTTTCCACTCATCTGCTCACTGAAGCACGCACTTTATGCGACAGGATCATAATAATGGAAAGTGGACGGATGAAATATGACTCAAAAGATGATCCTTCCACGAAGATACTGAGGATCAAGATCGACGGGAGAATAAATAATATTCCTGAACTGTCGTCATTCGGATCATATTCCTTCACAGAGGATAGTATCCTGATCAACAAGAAGGATAAGGTAAATAATTACGAGATCATAGAAATGCTTGTCTCAAATGGCTTGAAGATCGACAAGGTTGAAGATTTCGACACTCTGAGTGCCAAGTATTTATCAGTTGTAGAAAAAGGCAGCTGATGACCTGCATTGGAAAATAATCGGCATTATTGTTAAATAAAGTTTTTTTCTAATTTACAGCGCAGACGAGGCATGACGAAAATGTTTCAATGAAGCTTGCCATACTTTAGAAGAATTCTCCGCAAAAATATATGGCATTATATATAACAGATTAATTGCAGAAACATGGATTTGAGTCCAGGGGAAATCAGGGTTCTTGCTTATCTTAAGAGAAAAGAGAACGGGATGGTAAAGGAATCCGAGATAAAAATTGATGATATGAATAAGAGAGAGATTTCCAGCTCTATCTCCTGGCTGGAAGCAAAAGGATATGTTTCCACATCCCGTTTGACATCCTCAACCTGGAAACTTGGATCTGAAGGAACAAAATATCTGGAAGATGGTTTACCTGAATTCAGGGCTATCAAGCTCATGATTGATCAGGGAAGCATTTCGCTGAAGGATTTGACTGCAAAAATTGGGCAAGAGGAGATGAAGATAGCCCTTGCGCAGCTTGCCAAGCTTGGTATCAGACCTTCTTCAGGTTCCTTATCCGCACCTTCCAACATTACCGAGATCCTGCACAACTTAGAAAAAAGGCAATCCTTACTAGCAAAACTGAAGGATGGTCCTAGTGATTCTTCCGTGATTTCTGATTTTCGAGGCAGAGAAAATGTAATACAGGAAATTAAGAGTTATGATCGTACGGTAAAGCTCACAGACATGGGGCTAAAGTTGCAGTTGGAGCAAGGGCAGGAAGATCTTCTTGCAGAGGTGACATCAGAAACGCTTCTTTCCAGGTCCTGGCAGGGGAAGCAATTCAGGAAATATGACCTTAATGCGCCTGTTGAGAAAACATATACAGCATACATGCATCCGCTCACTTCCTTGGTACAAAAGATCAGGAAGATCTTCCTTGGAATGGGGTTCACCGAGATGCCCGGCCACTACATAGAATACACAGGATGGAACATGGACGCTCTCTTCATACCGCAGGATCACCCGGCTCGTGAAATGCAGGACACTTTTTACCTCAAATCGGATGCTAAGCCAGAGTTCGAGCATCCAGAAATATTGAAATCCGTTGCAAGGGCGCACGAGAAGGGCGTTAAGTCATACCGTGGCTGGGGATATAAATTCAACATGGAGGAGGCGCACCGGCTGGTTCTAAGGACACATACCACAGTCTCGACTATAAGATCGCTTTACGAAAATCCAAATCCACCTGTGGCGGTATTCTCAGTGGAAAGGGTCTTCAGGCATGAGAGCGTAGACTGGAAACATCTAGCCGAACTTCACCAGGTCGAGGGAGCAGTGTATGCAAAAGATGCAAATCTATCCACGTTGAAAGGACTGATGAGACATTTCTATCATGAACTGGGGTTCGATGACCTTGATTTTATACCTTCATATTACCCGTACACTGAGCCAAGCATGGATGTAGTGGCAACATTTAACGGAAAGGAGATAGAGCTCGGTGGATCTGGTATTTTCCGACCGGAGGTCACAATCCCAGCAGGCCTCAAATATCCGGTGATAGCATGGGGGCTCGGACTTGAAAGACTTGCCATGTTCCTGTACGATCTCAAGGACATACGTGATATTTATAACAGTGACATCGAATGGTTAAGGCATTTTCAGGCCAAAATATAATTATTTAACTTTGTATCGAATGCAATTCACCTAATCATTCTGTCGAGATGTTATGCCATCGCCGGAGCCAGTCAAGATATTCGGCAATTATACGGGAAAGCTCCATTCCTTTCTGCGTAAGAGAATATTCTGTCCTTGGTGGAGTTGAGGGTATAACCAGACGGTTTACGATCCCTTCAGAGACCAGCCTTTTAAGGACTGAGGAGAGCGTGTTAGAACTCAGCTTCCTCAGTTTCCGTTTCAATTCGTTGAATCTATGAACTCCACCATCAGACAGCAGAGCAACTATTTCAGAATAATAGAAGTCAAGCGATGTAAAGTAATCCTCAAGATTTGGATCAGGAAATTCCTGATATATAGTCAGTGCGGTCATGTCTGCTTCACCAGGTCACTGGCGTACTACTTCTGAATATATAAACTATCATGTATATCTATTCTGGATAAGCATGAAACCACTAATGGAAATGCAGAAAGATCTTACAGAAGCGGTTGAGAAAATCAGCAAAAGTGTCGTTGTGATAAGCAGCCTTCAGATCAGGTCGGATCATTACGGCGATATGATACCTATGGAAGGCAACGGAACAGGGATCCTTATAGGGCACAGCGGATATGTTGTCACTAATAATCATGTTGTTGCAAACGGGCGCCGCCTTAACGTAACGCTAAGTGACGGAAGGACGTTTGAAGGCAAGGTTATCGGATCAGACCCGGTTACTGATGTTGCGCTCCTCAGGATAAAAGCATGGGACCTGCCGGTTGCCGAACTTGGTGATTCGGAGGAGATCAAGGTGGGGCAGATAGTCCTGGCAGTTGGGAATGCACTTGGGCTGCCAGGTTCGCCGACAGTTTCTATGGGAGTTGTAAGTGCCCTCGGAAGACCGTTACCATGGTCTGATTTCATTTTCGAAGGACTGATCCAGACGGATGCGGCTATAAACCCTGGAAACAGTGGAGGGCCATTATGTTCAATTGAGGGCAAGGTTCTTGGTATAAATACTGCAATGATACCTTTTGCACAGGGTGTCGGCTTTGCAATTCCTATAAACACCGTCAAAAGGGTGATGCAGCAGATTCTCGAGCATGGCAGGGTTGTCCGGGCATATCTGGGGATATCAGGCATATCCGTTGATAAACAGATCTCGCGAAGGTTCGAAACCGACGCGGAAGATGGCGTCCTGGTCGCAAAAATTACCAGGAATGGACCTGCGTATGCCGGAGGTATAAGGGTCGGCGATGTCATTCACGAGATCGGTGGTAAAAAGGTAACAAATATGAAGGATTTGCTGAAAGCACTCTCTTCCGAAAGGATAGGCAGTGAAGTACAGGTGAAGCATTCAAGGAACGGCGAGATGATAGTATCCAATATTTTGCTTGCAGAAACACCGGAGGAATATCTTCAGATCCAGAGATGATACTCCGGACCACATTTTTTCAAACCGTACCAATTTCAAAAAGCACTTTGATTAGTGCTTATGCATTTAATATATATCAAAGAGTATCATATCTGCTTTGTATGAAAGTTAGCCCCAGTGTTGAACGCATAGACGGAACCATGGCAAACGCTTATACTTTTACTGTGGCTGGAAAGGTGATTCTGGTTGACGCCGGGACAAGAGGTTCCGGGAAGAAAATTATCAATTACTTCAGATCAAAGGGTACTAAGCCTGATATTGTATTGATAACTCACTATCATCCAGATCACATTGGAGGGCTTAAGCAGATCAGTGACGCATTTTCTCCAAAAATATACATGCCTGACCGGGAGGTTGATATTGCCACTGGATTAGCAAAAATTAAACCTGCACCATCTTTTATGAGCAGACTCGTTGCAAAAGTTATGCGCATAGATCCTGTCAAATCAGTCGAGCCCGCTTCGTCTCTCTCACTTGACGGAGTGGAAGTCATAGAGACACCAGGACATACACCAGGAAGCACATCATACTTCCTGAAGGAAGACAATGCCCTTTTTGTCGGCGATGCACTGGTCAACTCCAGGGGGTCACTCACAATCAATAAAGGATTCACGCTGGATATGGATAGGGCAAAGCAATCTAAGCAAATTATACTTGACCATGAAGCGGAGATCATTTTATCCGGTCATGGCGAGCCTTTCAGGAAAAATTCTTAACTTACCGGTCAGATAAATGGATTCGGGATGTTTTGAGATCTTAAAGGCTGGGCTGTCGTAAGTACATATAGGGATGATGGCTGCTTATTTTCGAAATCGACTATGCTGTATTGAAGAGAGAATAACCTTACCAGGATTGAGGAAAGCCTCTTCTTTATCTCAACTGCCCTCTGCATATCGTTGCTCATTATTTTTGAAAAATCATATGGTATTGCCACCTTCACCGTTTTTGGGGGAGAGCTGGTTACCTCATCGACGACAGATTGTGAATCAGCATCGGATGAGTCAATTGTTGTCGCATCGACGGTATATGCAGGTACCTTCTGGTCTTTTATCCACCACTCAGCAACGAGCCTGTCCGTAGGAATGCCGGCATTCAATGCATCTTCCATCGTACCGTAAAAATTAGGGATAAGCGTGCGCGATATTGCGCCGAGTTTTTTCATGTTGAAGTGTGCATTCAGCGACCTGATAGGATCGAAAGTCCACGCTATGAGGTCATAACCATTTTCAAGTGCCCATTTCTTCTGGTAAAGTTTCAGCTGGTATCCTATTCCAGAATACTTCTTATTCTCCACTATACCCGTCATATGCGAATAGAGATACGTCTTCCCCCTACGGTGTCCTGGGAAGCTGAATTGCATTCCAACCATTTCCTCGCCATCATATGCGGCTGCCACGAGACCGCCATGAAAACGCATCGCATTGATTGTATCCTTGAATGCGGCCGCGAGGTTTGGCATTCCCCATGCTGAAGAGATCACGGGCAATATTTTCTTGATCTCGTCAGGATCACTGATCTTACCGATTGTAAGCACTATCCTGGATATAACGGGGAGATAAATCATTATGCTGCTTTCTGAGTCGTCAGGTAAACTATGGTTCTGGTTTCATCAGGTTAAATTTCTGCTTTTCTGTGGAATGGATTTTAGCCAGTTCAAGTCTCTGGAAGTTCAAGCAGATGCTTTGCAAGCTCTCCGGGCTTTGTGACCATTGGATAATGACCGGTTTCCATGATACGATATGGTCCCTCTAGCTTTCCCCATTTTCCCTGAATTATTTCATCCACCGGATCGCCGGACAGAGTGCAGAATATATAGGCAGTTTTGACAAGGTTCGAAGGTCGTGAGAGCTTTATTGAATCGGTAGCAAGCTTAACAGGCCATGGGGTGCATTTTTCGAACATCCATTTCTTGTTCTTGCCTATGACGTCCTTTCCAATATTATTCAGGATTGTTTGAGAGAATGGTAAAGTAAAGGATCCTTTGGGAATCGGTCCGAATTCGCCTTCTAGATCGAACGACCCTTGCGGTTCGCTTGTATTAGCGGGCCTGAAGCTATCCAGATACACAACCTGTCTAATCTTTTCTGGTATCCTGTCGGCAACAGCAGCAGCGACCTTTCCAGCGAAGCTATGTCCAACAAGCACAATTTCGTTTAAATCGTTAAATCTCACCACATTCAGAACGTCCTGGATTGCAGTTTCCATTCCTATTTCCCGCGACGCAAGATGAACCCGTTCTCCCATTCCAGTTAGCGTTATAGGGAAAACTTTGTGCCCCTTTTCTGCTATTAGCGGTTCCACGTCCCTCCAGACCCAACCTCCAAGCCATGCCCCGGGGATTAGCACATAATTGAACATCTACGCCCCAGTTCCTTTGTCAATTTAACACTTCTTATATACCTGAAATAAGACCGGAATATACAGATCTCTCAGAATTTCAGCATGGGTCTTGCCAAATTTTAAATAGAATTGTATGATTAAAAAGGGTGACATCGAAACTTTCCTACAATCTTGTAAAATTGCCCCTTATAACACCATTTACGACCAGCTTTGGCACGCAGCTGGACAGGGTGGCTTACGTTTTTACTCTTGAAAGCGAGGGCATTACAGCCTACTCGGAATCGACGACTGATGTTGACCCTTTCTACAGCTATGAGGACAATGTAACTGCAATGCACCTGATCAAGGACTACTTCTCGAAGGAGATATCTGACCTGCCAACGCCAGCTGCGTTCATGGAGCGCGTCGAGCACATAAAAGGACATAACATGGCCAAGGCTGCCATTGAGATGCTCCTATGGGATTACCATTCCAAGGCAAGCGGCATTTCGCTTCATAAGTATATGGGTAAGACCAAGGGCTATGCCGATGTTGGAATCTCGATTGGAATGCTTGAAGACGAGAAACTTGTTCCAACAATAATGAATGCCGTGAACAAAGGATATAAACGTATCAAGCTGAAGATATCCAGAGGCAATGAAGCAAGAATACTTTCAGCGGCAAGACTCTCTTTCCCGGACATCGTGTTGAGCGCTGATGCTAACTGTGATTACAGACTGGAAGATCTTGAAATGCTCAAGTCGCTGGACCAGTACAATCTTGCTTACCTGGAGCAGCCTCTTGGACATGACGATATAGTGGATCATGCTTCGCTGCGCCAGTCTATGTCCACCCCGCTCTGCCTGGATGAAGCGATAACCTCCCCGGATCTTGCGAGAGAAGCTTTCCAGATTGACGCCGTAGATATTGTCAACATTAAGCCTGGCAGAGTTGGAGGTCTGCTTAATTCTCTAAAGATTGCTGAAATAGTGCACAATTATGGCGGGCACTGCTGGGTGGGCGGTATGCTTGAAACTGGTGTGGGAAGAGCATTCAACATAGCTCTTGCTTCCAACCAGTTGGTAGACATGCCGGGTGATACTTCGCCTAATGAGAAATATTTTTCAAAGGACATAGTCAGGAATGTCTTCAAGATGGAGAAGGGCACAATTTCACCTTTCGAGTCACCGGGAATAGGCGTTATCGTTGATACTGAATATCTTTCCATGATGAGCACCGCTAAGGGAGAAATTCCGATCTGATATGCCTCAGGATCTGATATCCGAGTTTTCGGCATTCCTAGAGAGAGAAAGAAGTTCAATCCTGGACGACTTGAGGATGCTCGTAGAAAGCGAGTCTCCTTCTACCAGTGAGGCACTTTTATCAAAAACCGCTGATATCCTAAAGGAAATGATTACCAGGATAACAGGACTTTCGCCTGGAGTTGAAATCAAGAATGGAAAGCAGATCCTGTCTGCGAGATATGGAAATGATCCCGAAAGAAATATTCTCATTCTCTGCCATTATGACACTGTCTGGCCCGAGGGTACTATTTCAAGGCTGCCATTCCAGATCAAAGGAGATATATGCACTGGACCGGGCGTCTTTGATATGAAATCAGGAATACTGATGTCACTATACGCCCTCAAGTTCCTTCGCACATATCCATTGAAACGATCCGTTACTGTTCTAATAACGCCTGACGAAGAGGTAGGAAGCGAGGCATCAAAGGCTCTGATTCTTTGTTATGCAAAAAAAGCTGAGGCGGTTCTTGTACTCGAATCTTCAGAAAGGGGGATGCTAAAGGTTGGAAGAAAGGGCGTTGGAACATTCATGGTCCAGGCATTGGGACGGGCCTCCCATGCCGGGCTTAACCCTGAGGCTGGAATTAATGCTATCAGCGAAATATCCCGGCTCGTTCTGGATGTGGAGAAGTTTGCCGACTCGAGCAAAGGAACAACTGTCAACGTCGGTATCATAAGAGGCGGTACCAGAACCAATGTTGTACCAGAAAACGCAGAGATAGAAATCGACGTCAGGGTGAAAACTGAGCAGGAATCA
The DNA here is from genome assembly GCA_049965275.1 of Thermoplasmata archaeon. Classification (GTDB taxonomy): domain Archaea; phylum Thermoplasmatota; class Thermoplasmata; order Thermoplasmatales; family Thermoplasmataceae; genus UBA582. The sequence continues at coordinate 24,911 of JBMFWM010000015.1, forward strand.
AAGCGGATTGGGACTGCTTTTCATGATCTTAAGCCACATGACAACAGGATACACCTTACGGTGACCGGCGGAATAGAGAGACCGCCCATGGAGAGAAACAAGAGAACCGACGATCTCTTCCGAAAAGTCCAGCAGATAGGCAGAAAGGTTGGATTGGAACTTGAGGCTTGCGAGGTTGGTGGTGCAAGCGACGGGAACTTTGTCTCAGCCGAGGGAGTTCCGGTGATTGACGGCATGGGAGCAGTAGGCGAAGGAGCTCATGCTCTATCGGAGAAAATAGAGATTTCTTCCACATTGAACCGTATTTTACTGGTTGCAGCAACACTTCTTTACATATAGTGGAGAAGGTTTTTTAATCATCACTCATACAGTAGATATGGGAAAAAGGCATTCCGTTGAAGATTACGTCAAGCTCAGGACATTAACTGGCCCGGATGTTTCCGAATCTGCTGGCTTGATTTCAATAATATCAGGATCCATAACGCACGAAAAGGAAAAGGTGCGTGACTCTGCCATAATGTTGCTTGATGCTTCGTCGGGGAGAGAAATTCAAAGAATATCTGAAGCAGGGTTCGATATAACCAGCGCTAAGATCAGCGCGAATGGATCAAAGATAGCCTTTTTGTCTACCGACCACAAAAAGCATCATCTTACGATAAAGAACATTTCAACTGGCTTAGAAGAGAAGCTCCTGCTAGATGGTGAGGCACATGGACTGGAATGGAACTATGATGAAAGCATATATCTCTTAATGACAGATCCGATATCACAGGAAACAAGAGATAGACAGGAGAAAGGCGACGATTATGTCAATTACGAGATCGATGAAAAGTTTCGATCTCTCTACCTGTATTCGCCAGGTCAGGGTTTCCGGAGGGTTACGGAAAATATCCAGGTTTGGGAATTCGCATCCACACAATCAAAGATTGTTGTGATAGCATCAGACAATCCGTCCGAGGGGTCATGGTACCGTTCAAAATTGATGCTCGTTGATACAGATCATCATAAGGTAGATGTGCTCTATGATCCTTCATGGAGAGCAATTGCAAGGCCCAGGATTTCGCCAGACTCAAAGAAAGTCGTCTTTCTTGAATCCCTCATGAGTGATTTCGGCGTATTTTCGGGCGACGTGATTGAACTGGATCTTGAAACACGGAAAAGCAGAAACCTCACGGAGAATCAAGAAAGAAGCTATTTTGACATACACTGGAAAGGTGCGGTGCCTTACTTGCTTTGGGGCAAGGAGTGTGAAACCGGAATTGCTGATTATTCCAATAATGCGTTAACTGACATATGGAAATCAGTCGGCACAGTTATGAGTGCATATGCCCCTGAATTCAGGTTGATGAAGAACAGCCTCGTTTTTTCCTACCAGGATGCTGATCATCCTGCTGAGGTATGTATTGCAGACGAGAATGGAAAATTATCCCGTATTACCAGAGAGAACAGCGCTGTCATGGAATGCGATCCGCTCCCCGCAGAGGTGGTGAAGTGGAAATCGTCAGATGGCATGGAGATCTACGGCGTCTTCCGATCGGCTGGAGAGAATTGCCCGGTTGTTGTTGATGTACATGGAGGCCCGACATCCTATTCGCCTGTAACGTTCATGGACAGGATGACAAACCTCGTTTCTTCGGGGTTCTCCGTATTTTCTCCAAACTACAGGGGAAGCGTTGGAAAAGGAAGGGCATATGCTGAGGCCAACCGTGGTGATATGGGAGGCATGGATTTTGCGGACATCCTTGCGGGAATGGAATACTTGCGAGAATCTGGCAGGGCAAAAATTGATAAATGGTTTATTACAGGAGGTTCTTATGGCGGGTTCATGACCTCATGGGCCATCACCCAGATCAACAAGTTCTCTGCTGCAGTAGGTCTATTCGGAATCTCGGACTGGGTCAGTTTCCATGGTACCACCCATATAGCTGACTGGGATGCCATTCACTATAATGAGTCGCCGTACGCTGGCAAGAAATTCGAGAAATTTTCACCGCTGAACTATACTGAAAATGTCAAGACTCCAGTACTGCTTCTTCATGGGATAGAAGATCCATATGTTCCTCTAGGGCAGTATTTGCAGTATTACCGGGCACTCAAAGATAAGGGAAAGATTGTGCAGCTGCTGATGTTCCCGAGGGAGGGGCATGGATTCTCGGAGACAGAGCACGTGAAGAGAAGTATGAATGAGATATTCAACTGGTTCAGTAAATATTCCTAAACCTTTGTTTTCATATTTTCTTCATAGAACCGTGGCAGATCTGCTCATCTTATTGAATGAAATGCAGCGTTCACCGTCAAAGTAATTGGTATCCTCTATCCTGACACCGCCCTTTCCCTCAATATAGATGCCGGGTTCAATAGTGAAGACTGAATTCTTTATCATGGTCCTGGTATCTGTGCCTACTAAGAATGGAGGTTCATGTACCTGTATACCCAGACCGTGGCCAAGTCTGTGAATAAATTTATCCCCGTATCCTGCGTCAGTTATGATTTTTCTGGCCAGACCATCCATTTCGCTGTACTTTGTCGTTCTCCTGGCTTCTTTCCTCACTGTTTCGTTTGCATCCCTTACAGCTTCGAGAATGGTGTGCATTTCCGGGTCCTCCTTCTTCCAGAAAAATGTTCTGGTAGAGTCAGATGAATAACCGCGGTATGAACCACCGTAATCGATGACAATCGTGTCGCCGGCTTTCAGCTTTGTATTGTCGGGAGAATGGTGCGGCATTGCCGAATTGGGACCGAAGCTGATTATTGATGGAAATGCAGGGCCAGAGAGATCCTCTTCAAAGAAGTTGTTCTCCAGTATTCTGCTGAACTCTTTTTCCGTCATACCAGTTTTGAGTTCTGGCAACGAATTTTTCAGTGCTTTCTCAGATCTAGAGATCGCTTCACCGATGTTGGAAAGTTCAGAATGATCTTTTGTTATCCTCATTTGCTCGAATAACGGATCTGCGGACACAGCCCTTCCTTTGATGAACTTTTCCATCTTTTCATAATGAAAATATGGAACGGATCCTTCAACTGCAATCTTCCCTTTCTTGGATAATACCTTGCTTGCAAGAGCATATGGATCTTCACCGTCTGACCAGGTTTTAATGTCTTTCACTGGTGTTTCCTCAAGGACCTGCTGTTTCATCAAGTCAGGGCAGACTACATCCTGCGAATCTTTGCCAATTATGAATAGAGCAAGCCTCTCCATGGATTCTGTTATCATCCCTGTAAGGTAGAAAAAATTAGGGCCTGGCGCAACAAGAACGTAGTCCACTGAAGCCTTTTCCATTAACGATCTTATTGTCTTTAATCTGGTACCAAATGTTGTTTTATCTAGGTACATGAAAGGTTATTTTCAGCCAATATATGAGGTTGAGTCCAAATCAAACTTGCTCACTATTTTAAGCTTACTTCCGTCCCCTCCTTCAAGTGAGAGCAAGATAGGGTATTGTCTCCATAGGTCCCCTGCACTCATAACCGAAACTGGATGATCCTTTCCGAATGTTGCTTCTGCAACATTGTGAGTCATAATTCTGGCTTCCTCTTCATCAATATAACCAACTGAATGAAGATATTCATGCGTTAATATGACATATATGAAAGAGTTCATTTCCCTAGTGCTTTTGGTAATATGTCTCATGGCATCTAAAAGTATCTCATTCATTACAATGTAGTTACCGCCAATCTGCCAGAATGCTCCAAGCCCTGTGGGTAGATTAGACAAGGCTAGGCCAAGACCTGCTCTACTTTTACCAGTTACCTGCTTAACTGTTTTCTTCACAATGCTGAATATGTTATCAAAATCCATTTCATGATCTAGGGCAGGAGCGAAAACATTGTCATTGATGGTGTTGATTTTTTCACTTCCTTTCTTACTTGAGGGAAAAAGATTCCTGATCTGCCTACTGTCTGGGTTTCGAGACAAATCTAATACCGCCATCTGCTAGTCATTATGATAGTTCATAAAGCTTTACGCCTTTATTAAGTAAGTTGAGTTATAGCTGGCAGCTAATGTCATAACTGGGCAACTACTAAGTTAACACATTATCAAAAAACAATCAAGGGAAATATTTATTTTTCACCAGTATATGTGGGATTGATGGTGGGAAGTATGCATGAAGCAACAATAGACGATAAGGGTCGAATTACACTTTCAAAGGAAATTAGGGAATCATTAGGATTGGTACCTGGAATTAAGGTAAAAATAGATCTTGAATCTGATCGTATAATTATTGAAAAGACAATTTCACCAGATGAATTTATAACCTCAATGAATGGGTTCATTAAAGAGAGATCAAAGATACCGGTTTCCGATCCTTTGAATCTGAAAAAAATTTGGGGATAGGCCAATCATGAAATTGGTATACATTGATTCAAACTATTGGATATACTGGTTTGATCAGCGATTGCCGGAGCATGAATCCGTTGACGGTATTATGCAGGAGACTATTAGAAAAGGATCAGTTGTTAGCACTGTTTCAATCATGGAAATTGCTCATTACTTTCGACAGCTTCCCAAAGATGAGTTTGACCTTAGAATTGAAACAATATTGAGGTTATCCACTCTTAAGGTCATAAATTTAACTTATGATATTATGCGAGAGGCACTCTCTCTGGTACCAATATACAACTCCATTGGATTAGGTGCTAGGGATTGTGTAATTCTATCCACTATGAAATTCGTTGGTACAGATATGCTGCTCACGCATGATTTCGCATTTAAGAAGGTGAACGGGATAACTGTTTCTGACAATATAAGATAGTGAAAAATAGTCACTCTTAGATATTACCAGATATGTCCTGGCCCATTAAATAATTGGACAAAATTCGCTTATGTCTCTATAAATATATTTTATACAATGAAGTGACCACCTGTTTATTCACAGCCTTTAAAGCCAAGAAACAAAATTGTTGCGCTACGAAGTTTTATTTCAACGCCCGAGCCGGGATTTGAACCCGGATCTGAGGCTCCGCAGGCCTTCAGGATATCCAAATTACCCCACTCGGGCATCGAACGGAAACTATTGACGGCATAATAATGTTGATATTCAACAGAATATTTCAACTAAACACAACGAAATAAAAGCTGAGTTTGGTCTCTGTGTGCCAACATTTTGAACACTGTTCTGGGAGTTATGCAAAAATGCGGCATTGTGGAGTATCAGAAAGCTCATATATTGCTCCATGATTAATGAGTGTACTTCTCGATGCATAAAAAAGCCCGGAATTACTTGCCAAGTGAGATCCTTGGTGTCCTTTTGATTCTCTTGCCTTGGATTTTCATAACAATAGCTATACACCTTAACCCTTGGTTCCACGTAAACGTGAATGCCCTCAGTGATCTAGGTGGCAACACTTATGGAAGCGAAAGACACCCGGGTCCGAATTTCCCAAGTGTATACAACGATGGCCTTATCGTATCAGGGCTCGTTATTGGACTTTTCTCTATATCCTCTATATGGAATTCCCAAAGCAGATCTGAAATCATTGGGTTTTCCTTCTTCATTCTGGATGGTCTATTTCTTTCTTTGGTGGGGGTATATCATGAGGGCACAGCACCACACGTCTTCCTAGCCGAATGGTTTTTTCTCTTAGGGAAGGTGACTTTTTTCATACTAGGGTTTTCGCTAATGCTTCAGAGAGCATTTTCCTATGCTACTGCACTCTTATTGTTGGATGCCTTTGCCTGGTTAATAGAAGCTAGAATAACTTTCGCTTCTGTCGCAGAATATGAGATCTACAATGTCCTTATCATGGATTTTCTTGTTCTGATTTATCTTCTTAGTCTCAGAGCCACGCATTCTTTTTCCGCTGAGATGATAGAACCAAATAGAGCATTCTTACAATGATCTTTTTGTTATCTTATCAACGGCCTTTTATGTCAGAGGTGAGTAAGTGAAAGTTATAATATAATATAACAATTACTTATCGACATGGAAC
>JBMFWM010000016.1:0-30732 GCA_049965275.1 Thermoplasmata archaeon
GGTAAGGTCTAACAGTCTGAAAATAAGATAAATAAGGTAAAATTAGGTGAAGGCCAGGCCCTGAACCTGGCACCTATTTTTCTGTTGCAGGGTGATTTTTATATTTTCTACGAATTAACAATACCGAGGCTACAGCTACTATTACAGTTGCTGTAATAATGAGTATGAAGACAAAGAGTATCGTGGAAAATACGCTTGGGTACACCTTGCTAAAAACGATCGCAAAATTAGCATTTTTTGAAACGTTCAAGTTTTGACTGATCTGATCAGTAACCTGAGTCAGGTCAAAAGTGCCGGTGTATGATGCTTGCAGACTGTACGTACCTGCCGCCAGTGTAAATACTGCAACTCCTGTAGAGTTAGTTTGGGCAAAGAAGTTTGATCCTGTTGAGTTTGAAGTCAATTCTATAAGTGCTCCAGAAAGTGCGGATCCGGTGGATGTTTTTGCAACAATTGTCACTGTAAAAATGTCAGTGGTCAGAAAATCGGTAGTCTGGTTCTGGTTCACAAGAAGCATTTGGGTGTTCTGGAATACAAGTATGCCTTTCCAGTAAACCTCTACGTTATAGGTTCCATAAGGTATGAGCACGTATGAAATTCCCTGCTGACTAGTAGTATTAAAAGCGAGCACTAACCCTGAACTTGCGTTCAGAACGAGTACATCGGCTCCCTGGACGGGTGCCCCCGTGGAATCTACTACTGTGAATTCCTGAGAATATGCATGAACGGTTACATAAGACCTGTTATTGCTTGAAATCTGAACACCAGATGAAAAAACCACGGAATCGTGCCAGTAAGTAGTCATATTGTAGGTTCCTCCAGCAACTTCGTCAAGGGAAAGTACTCCTGACAGATTGGTTGCTATTATTGGAAGGGTGGTTCCATTAGGAGCTTTGATTAATACCAGTGTGTTTGGGAGTGTTAAATTGTTTACCGAAACAAAAACTATCGAAGGGGAATATACATTGGAAATTGCTGTAAAGTTCTTGCTTACATTATTTATTGATATTGAGCTGGCATAGACTAGCGTTTCCTGCCAGAATACCTTAAGTGTGTAATTGCCACCTGGAACATTAAGAGTTGTTAGTCCATTGGAATTTGTATAATTCATCGCAATTAGCGAAGAACCATAGTTCAGAATGACGTTAGCGTGGTAAAGGGGGTGGAACTGGCTATCTTCCACAACAAATTTTGCATTTACTGGAGGAAGGCCTACGTAGATCTGAATGTATAGGGTTGCGTTTCTCCCATACAGTGCACCATATGTATTCTCGTAGTTGTGCGCTGTGTTGTCCGTTGCATTTAGAACAATTGTGTATAATCCTGGTGTTAAGCTGCTATAGTTGAATGAAAATTCATATGTTCTGGAGAATTCATTAATTTGATACGGAGTAATTGCTGTCATGTTTCCAGTGAAGAATATGGTGCTATCGTTCCTTAGCGTGTAAAATACAGGCCATTGACTGAAATCGTATGCACCGAGAGGATCTGTCACGTTTACTTTCAGTTCGACCGATTTATTCTGGATATCCTGTGAAAGAGATCCGTTGTAATTACCGCTTGAAGTTAACAGATGCGGTTCCTTTAGGCACAGGTAAGAAGAGACTGGCACAACCGCACGGGAATAGTAGTACGTGCCTCCGACATTTCCCCAGTAAGCACCATAAATCTCACTGGTACTGCCTATAAGATCAATAGAAATTTGGAGACTGTAATTCTTAGGAACGGTGAAATTTAAAGTTGGGCCAGTTATTAGAACTGGCGTTGGGGTTGATCCTGGGGAAGTAAGTGTTGTAGATGTGGTAGGACCGCTTCCTATTGTTGTTATCGCCCCAGAAGGCGAAATCTCAGATAATGTTGTATTGATTTTTCCAGCCGTCGGTGAAGAACCGTTTTGTGAAAAATAGAACCAAACGTAGATAGTTCCATTTATCGTGAAGTTACCAGATAGCTGCGGGTAAAGACTGAATGAAAGAGTCAGGTAATGCGTAGTGCTGACATTAGAGCCCGTCTGGTAATACTGTGGGGAAGTATCATTAAGAGTGTTTGCTATGTGCAAACTTTCTGAACTGCCTATGCTAACAGGAGTGCTGAGATTGTGGAAGTATAGGGTTACGTTGGTTGGACTAGGTTCATTTCCCTGGAACGGTTCTGCATTGGCCGCTGGGGCAGGTAGGAGCAGAAATGCAGAAAGAACCATTAAAATGCTGCATATAATGGCCAGTTCTTTCTTTTTAAAGGACATTTTTGATTGAGATATAATATAATATTATTTTTATTGGTACAACATTGTACTAAATCTGTCTGATATACTCAACACCGCAAGCTCAGTGCCTTCCTTCCTCAAATCCCTATAAGATCTTTTCTATTCTTCCATATGCAGAGCTAACACGCCTCACTATTATAATCAATTTTAAGAAATCGTTCTGAAAGCATGAAGATTCAACATATTTAATAAATCCTGAAAAATAAGTGTTTGATAAGTTGGCGCATCAATTCTAAATACAGTAGCTAGAGTTGGCGCGGCAGGTCATGGTATGTGTATGTCATGAAAAGAAACCTGAGAATACTTGGTATTGATGACTCTCCATTTCTCCGCCATGATGAGACATGCTTTCTCATAGGCATAATCATGCGTCTAGATTTCTACGTTGAAGGATTCATGATGAGGGAGATTCACGTTGACGGGGATGATGCCCAGGATGTAATATCAGAAATGGTCAGTACTAGGGCCGGAAATGGATGTAACGTCATCATGACCAACGGCATCACGTTTGGAGGGTTTAACATTATTGACCCTTCTGCGCTATACGAGCGCCTGAAGAAACCCGTCATAACGGTGACCAATAGATCCCCGGATATGGAAACCATAAAGTCTGCAATTTCAAAATATTTGCACAGTCAATCATCGATAGGCCTCCTTGAGAGGCTGTCCATAGAAGAAATCGAGTTAAGCCCGGGGCATCTTGTTTATGTAAACAGGGCCGGCATTAGCGCCATCGATGCAAGAAGCCTGATAAGGAAAACAATCAGGCAGGGTGCCGTTCCTGAACCACTAAGAATGGCACATCTTATTGGCAGGTTTGTAAAATTTGGGTACTCAGGAAAAATTATTCCTGGTACATAATTGGTTCGAGTTCAGATACTGCCTTTGTCTTGATCGCGGGCAGGTTCTTCATTACCTCGTCGAATTTCTCCTCTTCCACGGGTATATATTTCATTCTACCCTTGGACATGAAGTATGATCCTGGGCAAAGAGTGCCTTCCTTGACAATTATTGCATCCGGAGAAAGTGAAAGAATGCCTGCCATTGCTCTCTCCTTACCGCCATGCATTGCACCGAACCCTGGATTTTCGTACTCCTTTATCTCCTTTGTTGCATCATCTATCAGCATTATAGAACTGCCAAATTCCAGTGGTGTTATGTAATTCTCCTCGTCGACGACTGCTATTAGTTTCATGATGGATCGATTGCATTAAGAGATATAAATATGATTTATTGGATAGAGCTACATTGATGCGGGAAAATCAATAATAACCCTTGAAGCTGACACCGTATTGTGGAACCTCTATACCGCTTCCCTTTTCGACATGACCGATCTCTTTAACGGGCACCTTTCCCCTGAGCGTTGCCACGAGATCCCTCTTGCTGTCCTCGTCGGTCACAACTACGAAGCCGGTTCCCATGTTGAAAGTTTCGTACATATCCGGGTAATCAAGGTTGCCAAGCTTCATTATCTGCTGAAACACGTTCTGTGGTTCTACCGGACTATCAATAATATACCGCATGTCCTTGACCCTCGATATATTACGAATCCCTCCGCCTGTTATGTTTACAAGCCCTTTCAGGTTGACTATATTCAATAAATCAAGTATTTCACGCACATAGATCCTCGTTGGTTCCAGTAGCTCATCGGCCACGGTCTTGCTTTCACCGGGGAATTTGTCGTTGATATGGATATCATTGGCAGCCAGGACCCTTCTTGCTGTGGTGAACCCGTTTGAGTGAATCCCGCTGCTTCCAAGTGAAAAAAGTAGGTCTCCTTCGGATATCTTCTCACCGCTGATAATCTGGCTCTTCTGAACTATGCCCACCGTTGTTCCTGAGAGGTCAATATGCGAAACAATGTCCGGAACAATTGCAGTCTCGCCACCTACAATGGTAAGGCCGGCAATCTGGGCACCAACATTAAGGCCCGTGCCAATCTGTTTGGCAGTTTCGCTGTCGGCATTACGAAGCTGGATATAGTCAACCATTGCGATAGGTTCAGATCCGCTTGTTATCGCATCATTGGCGCACATTGCAATGCAGTCAATTCCGATCGTATCGTACCTGTTTGCCTCTTCAGCAACTAAAGTCTTGGTTCCCACATTATCAGTGTTGAAGGACAAAGCAAAAGTCCCGAGGTCGATTAAGGAGGTGAAACCTCCAAAACCGCCAATTGTCCTGAAGTCTGTCCTTTTATACTTGAACTGGCGTATAAGTGAGCTAACAAATTCGCCCTGTGCTTTCCTGTCCAAAATCAAGTCGCCGGTTCCCATGGGAAGCTATCGCAAGACATTAGATATATTTTATGAGTGCAAAAAGCAAATCAGGCAGAAGGCTCCGGTTTAAAGTACCTTGAACTTATATTAACATATAATTAAATAGTGATCAAAACATTTAGGTGCCGGTGATATACTTTGGTTAAAGTCGAGACGCTTGATTATAAGCCAAAACCGATAGATGAGAATTTTCTAGAGGACAAAGATAACTATCCAGTCACTGGCACGCACAACGGTCACGAAGTAAGGGCCGAAGGAAAGGTCAGGAAAGATGCTGCTGGAAATCCAAATCCAACCAAGAACGGGATACATGGAAGTAAGGTAGCTGTTGACTGGGAAGCTTGTATTGCGGATGGAGCATGCATGGACGTTTGCCCGGTCAGCCTGTTCGAGTGGGTGCTTAACCCTGGACAGTCTGGTACCGGCAACGATAAGAAGATTGACAAGGACAAGGATCTTTATGCCAAATACAGGACTGACAAGTGCGACCCCGTAAGGGAAAGCGAGTGTATATTCTGTATGGCATGCGAAAGTGTCTGCCCGACCAGAGCGATAAAAATTACGCCGTAATCTGGTACTAAATGCCCGATAAACCTTCCAACAGATTTATCGGATTGAGCCGCGATTGGAATTTCCTATTGCGGAGTTTTTCATATTTTTTCAATACGAATTCAACTATAATCGATACTTTTGGCAGCAACAGATTTTTTGATTCCTTTCTCCTTTTCCTGAAGGGGGGCTGTTCTTGATTCTGATTGACGTAGTAATTATGGGAATAGCTGTTGCGACTTTGTTGATCGGAAGTTACGAGGACATAAAAAGCAGAGAGGTTGACAGGTTCCTCTTTATCCCTCTTGTTCTTGTGGGCTCAATTGGAATGTTCTTCGACCAGACTTCACCATCTCTTTCTATACTGCCCGTTATCCTGTTCCCGGTTGTCCTTTTCTTCTCACTGTTTGTTAAGTTTGTTCCGTGGTTCTACGCTCTGATCGGAGTAGCATTTTTTGCTGTTTTCCTTTACCTTTCCCCTCCCGGGTACTTTTTAGACCTCGCGGTGATCTTGTTGATCTATCTTCTTGGACTTGGAGAGAAATTTTTTGGCGCCGGAGATATCAAGGCTATGCTTGCCATAAGCACCGGCTTTACTTCGCCGTTTATTTATGATTTTGTAAAGCCAACTTTTGCACAGTCAATTTTTCCCTTTGATTTCGGTTTTCTCTTCACCGTATCGATTGTGTCGATGTTTTCCGTCTTTTACGTTCTTGTCATGAATATGAGAGGGGGTCAGCATGTAAGCGTCTACTCCTTCTTCTCCTTCGGATATGATGAGGATAAGCTTAAGAAGAACCCTGAAAGGTATTCGGTTCGCCAGTTCAAAGGAAGGCAGATTATGGTTTACAGGCTGCCGTTTATAGTGCCAATCTTTATAGGTTTCCTGATCGTATCAGCATTTGGCAACTGGTTTATACTGTAGGTGAAAGATGTCATCATTACTCCTCAAAAATGCTCATCAGGTAGTAACAGCCAAGGATCCGGGAAAACCTCTTTCGGGTAAGGAACAGTCAAACCTGTCGATTATGAACGATGTGTCGATCCTTGTTAGGGACGGCAGGATTCGAGAGATTGGAGACGACTCTCTTACAGCTGACAGGGTGATAGACTGCCGCGATTATGTCATTCTTCCAGGGCTAATTGATGCCCATACCCATATTGTATATGCGGGGAGCAGGTATGAGGAATTTTACCAGAGAATTGCAGGCAGCACATACCTCGAAATTCTGGAGGCTGGAAACGGAATAAGGAGAACAATCCGGGAGACTGAGAATGCGACGCCGGAGCAGATATTTGGCGAATCTTCCCGCAGGGTAGAGAATGCAATATCAAGAGGGACGACAACAATGGAGATCAAGACTGGCTATTCTAGTTCAGTCGATGGCGAATCAAAAATGATTGACGTCATGGACATGATAGGATCATCTTACAGGATAAACGTTGTCAAGACGCTTCTTCCGTTGCATGCAATATCTATGGGCCATGACGAGAAGGAGCATCTTTCATATGTTATAAAGGAGGTCCTGCCCCGCACTCTTGAAAGAGTGGATTTCGTCGATTCTTTCTGCGACACCGGAGCTTTCTCTCCGCAGAGCACAGAATCATTTTTTGCCGCTGTGGGGAATAAGGGCAAGAGGCTTCATTCGGATGAGATCAATAATATAGGCTGCCTATCGCTGGCACGCAGGTTCAATCTCAAATCAGCAGATCACTTGCTGAAAACCGACGATAGCGGGGTCGACATGCTCCTCTCTTCGGGAACAATTGCAAATTTTCTTCCGATTACCGCGTTCTCTCTGGGAGAAAAATATCCGGATGTCAACCGCTACATAAGGAAGAGCGTACCCGTGGCTATTTCCTCTGACTCATCCCCTCTCACGAGGAACCAGGACATGATCTTCGCTCTTTATCTTTCATTGAGATTCTATCATCTTCGTGCAGAAGAGGCTTTTAATGCGGTTACTATAAATGCGGCTCATTCACTCGGCATTGCGGATCGGACCGGTACTCTGGAACAGGGAAAAAGAGCGGATATAATGATAGCAGACGTATCAGATTTCAGGGAGATACCATATGAATATTCTTCTCAGCCAGTTCAGACAGTTATTTCAGGCGGACAGATAGTGTTTGACAGGGGATAGCACAAGGTTATAACTCGGTCAGCAATACACTCTTTTCAATGAAGCTGCAAACTGATACTATCATAGAGAAGCTGAGGCAGATAGGCGCCAAGAAGGTCATGATCCAGGTACCTGATGGTCTCAAGCCGGGAGTATTTGATCTATTCAATGCACTTTCAAAGGAGTTTGGCATTATCATATCGAGCGATCCATTCTTTGGCGCGTGCGATGTCGGTGATTCTGTGCTATACAAGGATGTGGACTGCATCCTGCAGCTGGGTCACTCGGAGATACCGAACATTAATTATCCAAAACCAGTCGTATTTGTGGAATACAAGGAGGAGAAGATACCTGAGATAGGGGAATCACTCTTCCGGGAGATTAAGGATATAGGTGTTCGCAGAATAGGGCTTCTCTTCTCTATACAGTATGTTGAAGCTGCTGACAGAGTCAAATCAGTACTGCAAAAGATGGGCTTTGATATTCTTATAGGCAAGAATGATGGTAGGCTGAAATATCCCGGCCAGGTACTGGGTTGCAATTACAGCACAGGCCATTCGATACAGAAGGATGTGGACTGCTTCCTTCTGGTAAGCACGGGGATATTCCATGGCCTTGGTGCCCAGCTTGCGCTGCCAAAGGATGTCTACCTTCTGGATCTTAACGATCTTACGGTGAGGAACCTGGCACCCGAAACCGATCGTGTAATTCGCAAAAGATATGCCTCAATTGAGAGGGCAATGAACTCGAGGAAGATATGCATCGTCGTTGACACGAAGATAGGTCAGAAAAGAGAAAAGCTTGCAAAGGTCTTAGTTGAACAGGCCAGAGAAGCCGATCTTGAGCCTGTGCTGATATACAGCAACAATGCGAGCCCAACTGATTACGAGAATATGAGATGTGATGCTGTCGTATTTACAGGCTGTCCGAGGGTTCCGATCGATGATCAGGACAGGTACAGCATTCCCGTGCTGACAGCGCCTGAATTCCGCGCGGCAATAAAGGCAAGGAGTGACAACAGGTACGTCATGGATGAGATCGTGTCCACCGACTGAGGCTAAGCGGCCTTGGCTATTGCATATGTATCTGTTGAATCGACGATCTCACATTCCAAAAATGAGTAAAGTTCATGCTTACCTGGTATTACGACCGGCCTGTATGCCTCATCGCGTCCCACTGATGTCTCATTCTTTCCATGCTCGGTTATGAATATCTTACGGAATTTACCAACCTGCATCTGCATCCTCCTCCTGGCGATTTCATGGTGCATATTCGATATATATGATGTCCAGCGTTTGACATCGTTTGTAGGTGGTGTTTTCTTGTTGTAATCTGGTGTATAAGGCCTTGGAGAGAATCTTGTTATGTTGATGATTTCTGGTTGTGTCTTCTCAATAAGTTTAATGGTATTCTCAAACGACTCCTCATTTTCGGCAAAGTAGCCTGTGATTATGTCGGTCGAGAGCGTACTGTCCTTGAAGCTTGTTCGGTATTCCTTAACTATGGACTCGAATGTCTCCACATGATAACCACGATTCATAGAATCAAGGATACGATCATCACCGCTCTGGACAGGAAGATGCAGGAACTTGTACACCTTATCGCTTGAATAGGCTCTTAAGAGGCCACGGAGGATACCGGCAGTGTTGCCTGGCTCCATCATCCCGACCCTGATCCTGAAGTCACCCTGGATAGAGGAAACTGACTCAATCAGGCGATCAAGCGTTATGCCCAGATCCTTCCCATATGCTGCGGAATCCAGTGAGGAAAGACGTATCTCCCTGATCCCATGGTTTAGCTGGATCATGGCCTGCCCCTTGATCTTTTCTATTGGCCGCGAAATTAACGATCCTCTGGCTACGCGGGAAATGCAGAAGTTACAGCTGCCTGTACATCCCTGATTGATTGGTATACCATCAAAGATTGATGCGTCTCTGATCTCTATATCGTCAAGCGAGCCTTTGTAGAATGATCTGAAGTCACTCTTTCCTATCAGCTTGATGTTTTCTGACTCTATTGAACCAGCGCTCACGGATGAAAGGCAACCCATCACTTCGACCTTCCCCTTTGTCGATAGTTCAGCTATTCGTCTCAGCATTCTGTCCTCTGTATGCTGTATGACGACGCATGTCCCAATAAGGCGAAGATCTGCTTCATCAGGATTATGTGTGATGACAGCGCCGTCAGAGAGAAGCTTATTTGCATAAAGTCCGGTCTCAGACTTGTTCAGAGTGCAGCCATAAGACTCCAGATATATCTTCATCCAGAGTGCAGAAGACTTTCCGATATTTTACTTTTATATCGATCCCTTTTGCTTCTCTTTGTATCTTTGTGGGAATACTGTCACCCACTCTTACGGGGATAATATTTCCGGAAAGGAGACCGAGAGCCTTTATAAATTATGTGTTAGTATTAACTATATTCCTGCAAATAGTGCCTTACACGGAGCGCTGCCTTACAACCGCTTCCTGCAGCCGTTATTGCCTGTTTATATCTAGGATCAGCAACGTCACCTGCTACGAAAACACCGTCATAGTCTGTCATGACCTCGTCTCTGGTGATAATGTATCCCAATTCATTTAGCGGCAGTTTTCCCTTGACGAAATCAGTATTGGGCTTGTGACCGATTGCCACGAATACGCCATCAATCTGCTTTTCGGTTGCTTCTTTCTTTCCGTCTGTCCTGATAACAAGGCTTTTGACAACCTTGTCACCTCTTATTTCAGTGACCTCACTATTCCAGATGACGGATACTTTCGGGTTTGATAGAACCCTCTCCTGCATTATACTGCTTGCCCTGAACCTGTCCCTCCTGTGCACAATAGTTACGCTCCTCGCAAAACTAGTAAGGTATAGAGAATCTTCCATGGCTGTGTCGCCGCCTCCTACGACAACCACGTCCTTTTCCTTGAAGAAAGGTGCATCGCAGGTTGCACATGAACTAACTCCCCTTCCTATGAACTTCTTTTCAGATGGAATTCCAAGCCACCTTGCGGATGAACCGGTTGCAATAATCACCGACCGGCTCTCGATTGTTTCTTGTGATGTATGGATCCTGTAAGGGTATGTATCCAACTCTATATCAGTAACATAGTCGTTTTTGAACCTGGTACCAAACTTCTCCGCATGTTTATGCATCCTTTCCATAAGGTTGGGTCCAAGTATGCCTTCCGGAAAAGCGGGGAAGTTTTCCACGTTTGTGGTGAGTTCCAGTTGACCGCCGTCCTCTATACCTGTTATGAGAAGCGGGTTAAAGTTGTCCCTTCCACAGTAAATTGCAGCCGTCAAACCAGCGGGTCCTGATCCTATTATGGTAACATTTTCGCTCATGCAGATTCTTTCTCGTTCGCGATTGCTAACGTTCAAATTTCACTTTCGGTACATGCCATAAAGCGAATTAGAATCAGTTCACAGACGATTCCTTCTATGTACTGCCTGCAATGCTGAGAATAAAATCAGAAAGAAGACTGTTGTACCGATCCCGATCTTCCCACATGCTAAGGTGGGAACATCCAGATAAAATTTCGAGGCGAGATCCCTTTATCTCATTATGCATGGATTTTGCGACGGTGGGAGTGACCTCGTCATACTCGCCAACAGTGAAGAGTGTCGGGATCTTTATCTTGTGCAGATCTTTGGTTATGTCCCATCCTTTTATTGAACCGGTTATAGTGAACTCGTTAGGCCCATTCATAATCCTGTAGACATTCCTCTTCTCGCCATATTCAAGGGATCGCATGACATCGGCAGGATAGTCTTTCATCCTCAAGAGATGCTTGTGATAGAAGTACCAGACTGCATCCAGGTATTCTGGATTTGTGTAATCCTGGGCGTCGCCATATTTCTTTATTGCGTTCCTCTCCTTCTCTGGAAGATTGTCGATCAATCTGCCCATCTCCTTGACGGTTAGATCAACACTTGCAAGTCCACCTGTCACAATAAGACCCAAAAGCCTGTCCTGATGCTTCAGTGCGTACGCGAGAGAAAGAGCTCCCCCATAACTTGAGCCCATGAGGAATATTTTCCTGCTGCCGAAGAGTTTCTTCCTCAGTTCCTCTGCCTCCTGGATTCCGTATTCAATTGTAAATTTGGATAGATCTGACGGCTCGTCAGATCTTCCGCATCCGAACTGGTCATAGAAAGCTACAGTGATTCCTCTGTTTGAAAGATCTGCAAGAGGAAGTAGATAGTCGTGGGACATGCCTGGACCTCCATGCATAGTTAGCAAGACTGCCTTTTCTGGATTAGCAGTGAATATTTTACAGTAAATTTTGAGGCCAAGCACCTCAACGTATTTTTCCTTCGGTTCTGGCGACATAAGTGCACCTAATCGACTATTGCGTTTAAATCCTCCCTTGTGTAGCCTTTTACGCTTGGTGCACGCCAGACCGAGTAAAATATACCGAATACCACCCATGCTCCGAACAGCGCGCTTGCAATTATTACAGGTCCCGAAATGGAAACAAATGTACCATAGAAAACGAATACCAGAATTATGGATACAGCGACAGGCAGAACTGCATTCACCAAGCCAATCTTTGTTCCCTTCTTGTGAAGTATCGCGGGTAACGACATGTTTGCCATCATGTGGACGAGAAGCGCCGAAAGCGTGGCAACCGTACCCGTGAATATGAAGGCATTAAACCCTCCAAGCTCCACTACGGAAACAGCTCCAACAATGATGCTTGCGGTAACCATTATTGCTCCTGCTAAATGTGGAGTCTTTCTGGATTCATGTATTCTGGACAAGAACGATGGCAAAGCACCATCCCTACTCATCGCTAAAGTTATACGTGAAACACTGTTTGTAAAGACAACATTGTCTGTCAAGATACTGTTGACGTAGAAGATTGTGATTAGTAGAGCTGCCCACAAACCTATGTTGGAGTCAGCTAGAGTAATTCCCGGAACAAGGTTGGATGCATATGATCCCATATTCAGCGGTCCCCATCCTATCGTGAATGAGTAAGCTGCGAAAACAAAGAATAAGCCCAGTATTATAGTGGATACCATCACTGCATTTCCTACCACCTTCTTTGCATCCTTTGCTTCCTCACCGAGTGGAGTCATTCCACCGAAGCCTGAAAAGGCAGTATACATGAAGAGAACACCAAGCGCAACCCCACTTACACCACCAGATGCGAATTTTGCAGTAAACACGGATGCCGTGTTCGCTGAAGGATGCTGCAAGACTAACACTGCACCGATAAAGACAACGACTATAATTTCCAGCGAACCCATGATCATTGCATATCTGAGGGATCCTCTGATCCCTCCAAATGAAACAAAATATCCAAACGCTGCTGAGGCCACGAGAAGTGGGAACCAAGAATATGATGGTATATTCACGTTATATATTTGTGATAAGAGTGCCGGTACAAAAACTGCGATACTCAGAGAAATGAAAGACATTGCAGTGACTTGGTAAAGAAGATACATCCATCCAGAAAAAGTACCCGGAATTTTGCCAAACCCCATCTTGATGTAGTCATAATATCCACCAGCTCCTGCAACATGGTTGGAAATCCTCTTTATTATGTATCCATTCAAAGCCACGATCGCAAAAGCGACTAAAGCCGCTAAAGGCAGAGCTCCAAGGGCATATGCCGCAGATCCGGTCATTGTTGCAACTGCAGCTCCCGCAGGAGCAGATGCAGCGATCCCCTGAAAAAGCGTCTGCCTGAAATTCAGCACACCTTTTCTCAGTTGTTCTGTCATGTTAATTTCCTCAGGTTTTAGGGGAAAAGTTTAGATATATATAAATGTCATGCTATAGCATGGTGGTTGAATAAAGTTAGCTAAAATAGAGATGAAATAAGTAACTGCTGAGATTCTCAGAACATATATATTGGAGCATGTGGCATTCTGAAAGAGCTAAAATTAGCGATGAAACTTTCAGTCTTGTACCTCAGCCCATGTCGATGTGTGTATGGAACAATTAAAAAGCCATTATTTTCGATGTGGTTAAAAATATGGGAATAATATTTCCTGTGTTTTCATTCGCCAAGTGCCATGCGTGCGGCCCTGATTGGTACTACGCATATTATTGAAGTGTCATTTAACGCTGTCATTCCATGGAACTCGTTTTGTGGAATAAAAATATGGTCTCCTTCAACGGCAGATAGCTCTTCATTTCCGATTTGCACGGTGAGCTTTCCCTTTACAACGAATATTTCATGCTCGTAATCATGGCTGTGATGCGGCGTGGACTTGCCTTTTTTGATCGTTATCAAGCGCATTGAAAATGTCGGCGCACCATCCCTGTGGGTTATTAGCCAACGTATCCTTGCGCCACCCTCCAATTCGGATTCAGCTACGTCTTGTGAGTGATGGACGAAACCGTGAGTGTTTACCTGCATGAAAAAAATATGGCTCCTTAGTATATACCTTTGACACTGGAGATGTTAGTTACATTTCCAGCCTTTTCATTAATGTTTAATGTATACGAATGTACGGGTCCCTGTGCGTGAGAAGGCCAGGGTAAAGGATCTTTCTAACTAAGATTATCCAGGTACACCCTTACGCATAGCCTCATCAAACTGCTTCTCCGTTATCTTGCCTGTCTTGAGTGCCAGATCCTTTATGCTTTTGCCCGTTGTTATGGCCTCCCTGACTATTACAGCTACGGTATCATAGCCAAGAACCGGGTTCAAGAGCGCGGCGGATCCAAAGCTGCGTGAAAGGTGCTCCTTGCAGACCTCCTCGTTGCCGGTGATTCCGGAAATTAGTTTTTCGCGGAACATTTTCAATCCAGAAGTCATTATATCGAGTGACCTGCAAAGCTCGAAGTCGATGTGCGGCATCATCACATTAAGCTCGAGCTGGCCTGCCTGAGCAGAGAAGTTAACTGCCTGCTGTGCTCCCAGAGTGGAGTGGCATATCATATTCATGGCCTCGGCAATAGACGGGTTGACCTTGCCGGGCATAATCGAAGAGCCCTGCTGCACTGCAGGTATATTGATTTCATGTATTCCAGCTCCTGGCCCTGAATAAAGCAGGCGTATATCATTTGCCATCTTAGTAACATCAAGGGCGAGGTTTGCTGTTGCGTTCATAACTCGAGAGAAATCTGTCATGGATTGCATTATCCCCATCAGGTTGGAGGATTTCTGGAAATTCAGGTTAGTGACTTCCGAGATCTCCTTTATGAAGTTCTCTCTGAAGTTAGGTGATGTGTTGATTCCTGTACCTACTGCTGTTCCTCCAGCATTCAGTTCCATAATCTTCTCCGTGGCCCATTCCAGTTCTTCAAGATCGTTCTCCACTGCGTATGAGTAAGCAAGGAACTCAAGTCCAAGCGTAACTGGAGCGGCATCCTGAAGATGCGTTCTGCCAGGTTTTACAACATGCCTGAGTTCGTTGCCCTTTTCCTTCAGGCTCTTTATGAACACATTAAGCTCTTTCTGAAGCCTGATTGCCTTCTTGGCGGCGGTTACCCTGATCATAGTCGGGTAAATGTCGTTTGTAGACTGGCTCATGTTGACATGATCGTTTGGATGGATGATTTCATATTTTCCAGGTTTCTCCCCAATTTCCAGCAAGGCTGCATTTGCAATGACCTCGTTTGCATTCATATTGAAAGATGTCCCTGCTCCGGCCTGATAGACATCTATCATGAACTGATCATGATATTTGCCGCCAATAATGACATCACATGCTTTTACAATGGCATCCTTCTTCTTCGCGTCAAGTTTCTTGCCCAAAAAGTTTGCAATTGCTGCAGATCGCTTGATCTGCGCCATAGATGCGATGTGATCCGCGTCGGCTTTCAGTCCGGATATCTGAAAGTTTTCCATGGCTCGTCTCGTATTGATGCCGTAAAGAACATTGTCGGGTATCTCTATTTCGCCAAGAACATCCCTTTCCTTTCGTGACATAAATGTAATATCGCATCAGAATATATATGGCTTGACTAAGTCTTCAGCGTGTCCATGCTGGATTGATAATAACTATTAGTGCGATTGTGATATAATTATATCATTTGAGATAATACACTTAAAATTGGAAAACATAATTAATTGTTTATCGGAACAAGAATGGTGATCAAATGTCAAATGTTAAGCAGATAGTAATGCCAGGCGATCCTGTGGAGGTGCCGAACCTCAAACCGAGGAACGGTGTATACAAATGCGGGGATAATAAGTATTGTTCCCAGTTTTTTGGCATCCTTCAGGAAAGCGAGCAGTTTGTGGACGTGGTTCCATTTACTGGAAAATACGTTCCACGCAGAAACGACAAAGTCATAGGTAAGGTAATAGAAATAGGGCCATCAATGTGGATTGTGGATATAAGCTCAACTTATACTACTCTTCTGCATATGAATGATGCGCCCTGGAGGGTTACTTCCGGGGAACTGAAGAGGTACATGAATGTTGGTGACTACGTGTATGCCAAGGTCCTTTCGATTAACGAAATAAAGGAGAGCTGGATCACCATGAAGGATGTTGGCTTGAAGAAGCTTGAGGGGGGAACCCTGGTAAGCATACCGGCTCCTAAAGTACCCAGGATTATAGGAAAAGGCGGAAGCATGGTTAACATGATCAAGGATTCAACTCATACCAGAATAATGGTCGGCCAGAACGGCGTAATTTGGCTCGACGGCGCCCCCGAGAACGTTATAGTGGCAATAGGGGCTATTAGAAAGGTAGAGGAAGAGGCTCATACTGTTGGCCTCACAGACAGAGTGAAAAAGTATTTGGAAGATAAAAAAGGTGAGATAGTTGGGAACAGCGAGTGACAAGAAACTATTTGATGAGAATGGTCTGAGACTGGATGGAAGATCTCCAGGAGATCTCAGGCCGATTAGAATTGAGACGGACGTGCTAAACAGAGCTGACGGAAGCGCATTCATAGAATGGGGTGGCAACAAAATTCAGGTAGCCGTATACGGACCCAGAGAGGCATACCCGAGGCATATGCAGGACATAAACCAGGCTTTTGTCAGGGCAAGGTACAACATGGCTGCTTTCTCCGTAGATGAGAGAAAGCGCCCTGGACCAGACAGAAGATCCATGGAAATATCGAAGGTAATATCCGAAGCACTTCAGGCTGCGGTAATGGTGGAACTTTTCCCCAGGGCCCAGATTGATGTCTTTATTGAGGTTCTGCAGGCTGATGCCGGTACGAGAATTGCAGGTTTGACAGCTTCTGCGGTTGCACTTGCAGCTGCAGGGGTACCGATGCGTGATCTAGTGGTCGGCTGCACTGCTGGAAAGGTTGATGGCAAAGTCGTGCTTGATCTTTCCAAAGAAGAGGATAACTTTGGACAGGCGGACCTGCCGGTGGCAGTTATGCCGAAGTCCGGCAAGGTAGTCCTGATGCAGATGGATGGCGATCTCTCAATAGATGAGTTCAACGAAGCAACGTCGATGATATTCAAGGCAACAGAGAGGATTAACCAGATTCAGCGTGATGCACTCAAAAAGAACTATGCAAACACTGCACAGGACTGGGGTGAGTAAGAATGCCGCGAGATGAACTTGACGTAATGTCAGAGATCAAGAGGAACTACATCCTTCAGAAGATCAAGAAAGACGGTATCCGGGCAGATGGCAGAAAGCTTGATGAGATGAGAAAAGTTGTTATCCAGACAAACTTCATCCCGAGGGCATCTGGATCTGCTGTCGTCACACTGGGAAGAACCAAGGTGGTCTGCGGTATCAAGATAGAAGCAGGCGAACCTTTTCCGGATACCCCAAATCAGGGCGTCCTGACGACGAACGTTGAACTACTTCCGATGGCATTCCCTACCTTCGAGGCGGGACCGCCCAGTGAAGATTCTATTGAAATTGCCAGAGTTGTTGACAGGGGGATCCGGGAGTCAAAGATGATAGATCTTCAGAAGCTTATGGTTGAACCCGCAAAGCAGGTCTGGATTGTTTTCATAGATATCGATGTTATCGATTATGATGGTAACCTGATCGACGCGTGCACTATAGCCGCAGTCTCTGCGCTGGCAACTGCAGTTGTCCCAGCTTCAACAATAGGGCAGAAGGACTTCCCGCTGCCAATAACATGCAGGCCAGCCTCTGTCACCATGGTAAAGATTGATAATGTAGTTGTTGTTGATCCAGATCTGGAAGAGGAACAGATTGCAAGCGCGAGGCTCACTGTAACTATGGCGGAAGACGGTCACCTTAAGGCAATGCAAAAAGGCGAACCTGGTTTCTTCACTCTGGAAGAGATCCAAAAAGCTATAAAAACCTCAAGTGATGTGGGAAGCCAGATCAGGAATAACTACCCGAAGTGATTATATGGCAAAAAGAACAGTAAAAGTCGGAGCCGCTGGAAGGTTTGGGCCAAGATATGGCGTTACAGTCAGGAAGGAGTGGAACGAGGTCTATAAGCAGAAAATTTCTTTCTATTCATGCCCCTCATGCAAGCAGAGGAAGGTAAAGCGTGTTGCCAGCGGTATATGGGAGTGCAGGCACTGCCATTACAAGTTCGCCGGTGGTTCCTATACGCCTGAGTTTTCGAGGGCGGTTCTGGAGCAAGTGAGGGAAAGTGTATAAGTGCATAAGATGCGGTAAACCACTAGAGAAATCTGTTGGAACTGCAGAAATAGAGTGCGAGTGCGGATCCAGGGTTTTCTTAAAAGAAAGGCCGCCAATAGAGAAAACAATAACAACGAAGTGAAGCAACTATGCCTAACTGGCAGGATCTGGAATTCCTGTCATCATCCAGCATTTGCAAACGATGCATGGGGAGGACATTTGCAAAAGTCGGGCATGGTCTCTCGAACCCGGAGCGGGGGGAAAAAATTGCTTTTGTCCTGAATGCGCTGGGTCTGTCTCCTTCAACATCTGAGGAAGAGAAATGCATTATTTGTAAGGGACTTTTCCTCAATCTGCGAAACCTTTGTGCACCAATAGAGGCTGAACTCACTAATTATGAATTCAGTTCATTCCTTGTTGGATCGGAAAACAGCCAGCCTAGCGAACTAGAGAAGGATCTCGAGTCAAGGTTCGGCCATGGAGAAGGCTTAAAGAAGGAGTTCAATCGTGAATTCGGTAAACTACTGTCAAACAGGATGCATAAGGAAGTTGATCTAAAAGATCCAGACGTAATAATTACGGTGAACCTGGAATATCTTAGCTATAGATTCTGGTTCAAGAGTCTCTTCATACAGGGTCGCTACAGAAAGCTTGTAAGGGGGATACCTCAAACCAGGTGGATAATCCATGACAAGCATGATTCAGTTGAGGAGTTCATAGGGGTACCAGCCAGGAGCATGGTCAGGGCTGAGAACTTTTTCCTGCATGCAGCGGGAAGGGAGGATGTCGATGTGCTGATGCTGGGAAAGGGGCGCGATTTCGTGCTTGAGCTTTCTTCGCCTCACTCAAGAACTATTGATCTGGAAGCGCTGGCAAAAGAGGTCAATGGAAGCGGAGCGGTTGAGCTCGAAGATCTTAGAATCGTTGGCAAGGAACAGGTTGAAAAGGTAAAGAACAGCAGGCACGACAAGACCTACATTGTAACTATAGAAGCTGCAGACCACTTAGATGAGGATTCTTTCCTTAAGGCAGTTACTGCACTAAGCGGCAAAATTATTTATCAGCGGACTCCATTACGGGTGTCGGGACGCAGGGCAGATCTAATTAGGGAAAGAATGGTAAAAAAGGCGAACACCATATCAATCGATGGTTCCCATGCCGTTGTCGAAATAACGGCGGAAGCCGGTACCTATATAAAGGAACTGGTGAATGGGGATGAGGGTCGAACCAACCCAAGTCTTTCAGGCCTGTATGGATCAAGCCTGAAGGTAGAAAAGCTGGATGTGCTCGAGATAAAGGAGGAAACATAGAATGTCAAAAATGTCGCATGGACCCAGATCTGGGTCAAGAATGAAAATGACCAAGTCAATCAAGGAAAGGGGATTCCCTAAAGTTAATGACATGGTCAGATCCTTTGAGATAGGGGACTACGCAGCAGTACATATTAATCCATCAGTTCATGATGGAATGCCGTTCCACAATTTCCAGGGAAAAACAGGCGTCATAGTGAAAAAGCAGGGTGAGTGCTATATCCTTGCAATAAGCGTCGGGTCAGTTAAGAAGAAGCTGGTTGCGGCTCCCGTCCACCTGAAGAAGATAGACGTCGGAAAGAATTAAATTCACGTTGAATATATATTAAGGGGTGTCACTTTGGTTGAATATAAATATCTGACGATATCTGAATCGTTTGCCTTGCTATCGAAGCTAGATCTAACAACGCCGGTAGAGAAGCAGGGCTTGGAGTATCTTGAGAAGTTCCACTCCCTGAAGCCTGCCGAGGTGAAGAAGGCTATCAAGGACCTTTCAGCAGTTGCGGAATTGTCTGACAAGGTAATAGTAAAAATTATTGATCTTTCACCCCGGAACAGAGAGAGCCTTATGGTTATCCTGACCTCTAATTCCATTAATCTGCCCGAGGAAAAAATTACAGCAATACTTGACGTAGTGAAGGGGATAGTGGAGTGAGCTATGCCAGGGATGGAGGAATATGCGTATGTCCTGGACTACCTTGCTTCAGGTCGTCCGGATGATAAGTCATATCATAAATCACCAATCGTTCTTTCCATAGGGGAAGAAGAATTCAAGCTTCTTGAGCTTGTGCCAAAGAATAATGCGGTCATGGCGGTAGGCGAGAAAGTATATATCGGTAAGAACCCGGAACTGAGGACAAAGATACTTTCCGTCAAGCGGCGAATATCGTACAGGGATCTCACTCACGCAGCTGAGAACGAGCTTCCATTTATTCTAGAGAGCATCATAAACGACAGGAAATCATATTTCGTGGATTTTTTCAACAATGCCCAGCCTATCAACGCCCGTATGCATTCGCTTGAGCTCCTCCCGGGACTTGGAAACAAAACCATGTGGAGCATAGTAGAGGAGAGAAAGAAGAAGAAATTCGAGTCATTTGAGGACCTGACTGAAAGGATCAAGACACTTCATAATCCTCAGAAGATGATCGCTGCCAGGATCGTGGAAGAGCTGAGCGATCGCTCGCAAAAGCACCGCCTGTTTGTCTCACAATGAGCAGCCCGACAGGCAGAGGATTTGCGAAGAAATACGGGCAGGTTTTCCTTCGTAACAGGGATATTGCCATATATGAGGTGAATCTCCTAAATAAGGAGCATTTAAGTGTTCTTGAAATTGGACCAGGCGAAGGATCACTCACTGAAGTTCTGCTTGATAGTGGATTTAAGGTCGATGCAGTTGAACCGGATCACAGATTGGCGGATATTCTAAGGACAAGGTTTGCATCTCAGATAGCGGAGGAAAAACTATCAATTATTCAGGAAAGTATACTAGACATGCAACCGAGAAGCTGTCAGAGCATAATAGGAAATATTCCATATATGATCACAGCAGCAATAGTTTTCAAAATCTTTGACTTTGATTTCAAGGAAGCTATCCTCATGGTTCAGAAGGAATTTGCTGCCAAGGCATGTGCAAAGCCTGGAAGCAGGGAAGCTGCCAGGATTAGTTATTCACTGCAGCTTAGAGCCGACGTTGAATATATGAGAACGGTTCCAAGGGTATTCTTCGATCCAGTGCCTGCGGTAGACTCAGCAATCATACGCATAGTTCCTAAAAGACTGGAAGAGGAGATAGATCTGGAGAAGGCTGATGATCTTCTCAGGGCCATATTTTCTGCTAGAAGGAAGAAGTTGGGCACGGTGCTGAAAGATATAAAACATGAATATGCATCGCTGAGAGGCGAGGATCTTTCTATGGAAATGTTCCTTGATTTATGCAGAAACTACAGGAAAAATGATTAATTTTGGGTTTACGAGGATTGCTTAGGTTTCTCAGTTCCGTCAGCAATGCTCTTTAGTCCTATTGTTGTAATGGGTGCGCCTATACTGCCCGCCTGCATTGCTTCAATTGGGATCATCATAAGCGTCCCCTTTCCCTCGAGACCAATTTCGTACAGAATGTTCATCCACCTGAGCTGGAATGCAATTGGGTTGGTAGTATACTGGTTGGATGCCTCGACCATCTTCTGGGCGGCCTCGACTTCTGCGAGTGCCAGTGTGACTCTTGACCTCCTTTCCCTCTCTGCACTTGCCTGTCTGGACATTGCTTCCTGCAGGCTCTGCGGTACCTGGACATCCCTGATCTCAACAGATGAGACCTTGACTCCCCAGTGCTCGGTCTTCTCATCAATAATCTCCCTTGCTGCTCCGCCTATCTTTTCCCTTTCTGAGAGCACCTCATCAAAGGTGTATGTACCAACGACCTCCCTAATGGTGGTCTGGGCAGAAAGATTGGTTCCTGTAATGTAATTCTCGATGTTCAGGACAGCTTTCTTTGGATCAACAATCTGGAAATACATTATTGCATCAATGTTTACCGGAACGTTATCCTGTGTGAAGGAAGCTTCCGTCTTGAACGCTACAGCCTGAATCCTGGTAGAAATTTTCTGGATCCTGCTTATAATAGGCATAACAAAAATAATTCCGGGTCCTTTCACGCCCGCAAACCTACCAAGCGTTAGTACGATTGCTCTCTCCCACTCCTTCAGTATGTGCAGTCCAGAAAGGAATATTATTATAACTACAAAGATCAAGAAACCTATCAGTGCCTCTTCAGCAAGTCCCACGGATGACATAGTACGACATTGAAGTACCAGTATAATAAGTTTGCATTATTATTTAAAGCCGATCAAGCTAAAAAAAGCTTCCAATTATTGCCAGAACAATGGCCATAAGTCTTTTTAGAGACCGTTCTGGTATCAAATTGAAAAATGATGCGATTATATAAGGTACATCTTTAATCTATTTTTCTCTTTTAAAGAAGTGAATAACTTGTTTGAATATCTTCGTAATCCACGAACGGTAGCTGTTGTTGGCGCCTCACCTGACAATAGGAAAATAGGAAACGCAGTTCTTGATAATCTCGTTAAGGCTGGATTCAGCGGAAAGGTATATCCAGTGAATCCTTCATACAATGAGATAATGGGATTGAAGTGCTACCCTTCACTGGAGTATCTGGAGAAGGGTCTTGATTTAGTAGTAATAGCCCTGCCTGCCAAAACGGCAGTTGAATTGCTGGATCAATGCGTCAGAAACTTGTCCAGATTTGTCGTCATAATTGCTGGAGGCTTCTCGGAAACAGGCGAAGAAGGTAGGATGCTTGAAGAGCTGATCAAGGTAAAGATCAGAGGATCGCAGACAAGGGTGATCGGCCCAAATACTGTGGGTCTCCTGTTCCCCCATTCTGGGCTCAACACTGCACTGACTCCCAGCGACCGGTTGTACTACCCTGAAAAGGGCAATATTGGCTTTGTATCCCAAAGTGGCGCCCTTGGTCTTCTAGTAATGGATTCAATAACAGAACATGGCCTCGGCGTCTCTGGTTTTGTCAGCATCGGAAACCGGGCAGATGTAACTGAGGTTGATCTCCTGCCGATGTTTGCAGGCGATCCTAACACAAAGTCCATTGTTTTCTATCTGGAGAGTATAGCGGATGGGGAGCAGTTTTTCTCCAAGGCAAAGGAAATAAGCATAAAAAAGCCGATAGTTATACTCAAGACCGGAAGATCAACAGAAGCTGCCAGAGCGGCTTCCTTTCATACTGGAGCAATGGCCACTGACGATAGAATTCTTGATGGCATACTCAAGCAGTCAGGGGTCATCAGGGCTTATGATGAAGTGCAGTTAATGGATTACGGCAAAGCTTTAGCATACCAAGATCCACCCCGTGGCGACAGGATCGCCGTCGTAACGACAGCGGGGGGCGTTGGGGTTGTAACAACGGATTTGCTTACCACCTCAAGGGATGGCATTAAGCTGAGAATGGCAACTTTCAATGAAAGCGAGAAAGCTGATCTGAAGGAGCAGGTTCTGCCTATCGCATCCGTGAACAACCCAATCGACCTAACAGCCGATGGCAGCACGGAATCTTATGAATCAATATTGAAAATACTCACTGACTCGGACAGCGTTGATGGTATTATTGCTTATGCGCTGCCACAGACTCCAAAAATCGACATGGACATTGTCAGTGCGCTAAAGAAAGCGGCGGAGAAGAAGACGCTGGTTGCCGGGGTTATTGGATACAGACTTGCAACCAAGGTTTTGGCTGAGCTGGAAAAAGCAAAAGTCCCGGCTTTTCCTTCTGTGAGGAGGGCAACTGACGCCATGAAAGCACTATACATATACGGCCTTTACAAAAGGAGGCTGGAAAATGCCTCCTGATACATCCAATTCTGATACGATTACTATAGTTGAGCACGATGCGAAGAATTTGCTGGCCAAGGCCGGAATCAAGGTGCCACGTGGAATAGAAACTAGGGAGTTTCCTCCTGAGATTGAATTGACCTTTCCGGTAGCACTGAAAGTATCTGATCCGCGCATACTTCACAAGACAGATGTCGGAGGCGTTAAATTGAATCTCGGCAAAGCTGAGCTCGGGGGCGAGTTTATGGCCATGAAGAAAAAATTTCCAGAGTCCTCATTCCTGATAGAGGAGATGCAGCCCCAGGGTGTTGAATTCATTATAGGAGTTGTGAAAGATGCGTCATTTGGTTACGTTATCATGCTCGGAACTGGGGGCATTTACACTGAATTGTACCATGACATCACATTCAGGAAAATACCGATTAACCTAGCTGATGCAAGTGAAATGATCAATGACATAAGATCAGGAATATTCTGTGATGGCTTCCGTGGAATACAGGTCAACTGTAATGCCCTGAAGAACACCTTGATTTCCATAAGCAATATGACAGTTGAGGGAAATCATGACATATTGTCGATGGACCTGAATCCGGTTATCGTTACGAAAGAGGATGCGGTTGTCGTGGATGCCAAAATATCTCTCAGATCGAGGGAGTTTCGCATCTTAAGTTTCAGAGGTGAAAGATAACACCGAATGTAGTTCTGATGCGCTCAGCAATATGATAATAACCACAAAGTAATTCACTGCCGAATGCAGTTTCAAGCAAGACTTGTGACATGGAATGAAATAGTGGACTGGTGCCTAAAGCTTAGATCGCATATAGTAGGAAGCTACCGACCAGATGCAATAATCGGGCTTTCCAGAGGTGGCTTGGTTCCTGCACGCCTGCTATCTGATTACCTTTGGATCAAGGATCTCTTTTCTGTCAAGACGGAGCATTGGGGAATCACTGCTTCTAAAGATGGAGAGGCTAAAATCACGGCAGATTCCTCCCTTCCGATTCGTGGAAAGAATGTCCTCATAGTTGATGATATTACAGATACGGGAAGCAGCATGAAGCTTGCGGTGGATACAATTAAGAAATTTCAGCCTGCTTCCCTCAAGACATCAACAATGCTGCATATCGAGCATTCCACCTACATCCCAGATTATTTTGCAGCTAGTGTTTCTGCAAAGGAGTGGACCTGGTTTATCTTTCCGTGGAATATTTACGAGGATGTTCTTAACCTGACAGGGAAAGTACTTCTCACACCAATGCACGTAAGGGATCTTTCTGATGCGCTTAAGGAAAACTTCGGTCTTAACCTCGACCAAAAGTATTTGGGTGAACTTCTGCAGAACTTTGCGAAGTCCGGAAAAGTGCTCTCATCTGGCGGTATGTGGGAGATCCCTTCGATGAAATAGTATTAGTATGACCTAAAAATAGAATCAATTCCTATCAAGGCCAGCATTCATCCAATATGTAAATGAATGCGTGGACTTTTTCATAGTGTTTCCAAAAAGGCTGGGAAGATTTGTATGCGATAGTGTAATATCCAGTCATGGAAGTAGCTCATACACCGGATCCGGACGATTCTTTCATGTTTTACGGCATGTTTGAGGGGAAAATAAAGACCCATTACAAGTATGATCAGATCATAAAGGATATAGAAGCACTCAACCAGGATTCCCTTTCAGGAAAATATGACGTTACTGCAATGTCGGCACCTGCTTATGCAAGGGTATCGGACAAGTATTACCTTACCTCTGCAGGCGCAAGTTTTGGAATCAGCTATGGTCCCATAGTCGTGGCCAAGAAACAGATTGATCTGGCTAGAGCAGTCGTCGGCTCCCCCGGCGAGCTCACTTCTTCGCATAACCTTTACAGGATGTTCATGCCAGAGCCCAAGAAAATGGTTGTGATGAGGTTCGATCAGATAGTATCTGCCGTTATTTCTGGCAAGGTCGATGCAGGAATAATCATACATGATGAGCAGCTGACATACCAGAATAAGGGCCTCGTCAAGGTTGCAGACCTCTTTAAGGAGTGGTCAGCGTATGCCCCAGGATTGCCTGTTCCTCTTGGATTCAATGCAATCTCCAGGAGCGTAGGTGAACAGGGAATACAAGGATTCATGGATGATTTCCGTCGATCTATAGATTATGGAAATGAACATGAAGATGATGCACTCGCCTATTCAATGAAATACGCGAGATATAGCGACATCGAACTGGAACGCAAGTTTGTGAAAATGTACGTCAACAAGCTGACCAGGGATTTTGGTTCACAGGGAAAATCCGCAATTGAAAAATATTTTGAAAGAGGTGCCAAGATGGGCATTCTGCATAAACCTGATCTGCAGATTGTCTAGACTGCTTCTTCATTCGTTTTTGCCTCCGGCTCCTTCTCCGGATAATCCTCGAGTCCGCCATACTGGAAGCAGGATGCAAATTGATCTGGCTTGACCTCCATCAGTCTCGGAACCCTTGGCTTCAGCAACTGAATAGTGACATAATCACCTCCGGGGGACACCGCAACAGACTCCACTGCCTGCAGTGGTGTGCCTCCCTCCAGGAGAACCCTCGCCTCAATCAGCCTGTTAAGTTCACCAACAAACTCGTATGATATGTGCGTTCCTCCTTCAAAGGTGATTTTCAGGGAATTTGTCTCTGGATCCGCAATGATTTCATGATATGGCGGAAAATTGCTCAGATCTGTGTTCCTGTTCAAGATCATGATTTCCCGTATGAGTGGAGCGATTTCAGCTGCTGTCCATCCACAATTCTTGAATGCAACCGGGCAGCGTGTGTGGAATGCACAGCCTGCCGGAATGCTTGGTATAACCGGGGATCGATCACCGATTTGGCCATCGATAAGGCCCTTACCATTTTCTAAGGTGATTGAGTTTGAGATCAGCATTTTTGTGTATGGATGCAGCATTCCAGAATATATGTTGGAAAGGGTTGAATATTCGACGATCTTACCAAGGTACATCACAGCAACCCTGTCGGAAAGAACCCGTATCACGTTCAGGTCGTTGGACGCAACAATATATGACATGCCCCTTGAATACTGATAATCCCTGAGAGTGTTAAGGATCTGGGCCTTGGCCGAGATATCCATATCAGAGGTGGGCTCATCCAGTATCGCAAGTTTTGGTTCCACTGCAAGTGCCCTAGCAATGTTTACTATCTGCAGTTCTTCAACGTTCATGTCGTTTGGATATTTCTGAAGGTCAGTTTCTCTCAGTCCGGCGGCCTCTGCCACTTCCTTAATCCTGTTGTCGATTTCCGACCTGTTAAGATCCGTTCCTCTCTTGAAGGATTCGGCAATGATATCCCATACTGTCTTCTTTGGATCTATAGCGGTCCTTGATCCCTGAAATACAAAGTATATCTCCTTCCGTGACTTGCGTGTTTTCCTCAGGGACTTGCCAATAAGAGAAAACCTTTTCCTGAGTTCGCTCAGGTCTGGACTAATGTTTTCAACTGCCTGTGAAACAGATCCCTGTCCTGTCTTAACCCCTTGAATGTATTCTCTTTCAAGTTTTACGGCCTTGTACATGAACTCCGGTGGTGTTTCAAAATATACAGCACCTGAATTGACCGGGACAAGCCCAGCTATGGCCTTAAGAAGTACCGACTTTCCGCTTCCAGATTCTCCAATGATTCCAAGTGTTTCTCCCTCAAGCAGTTGCAGCGAGATGTCGTCCAGGACCTTTGTCCGGTCACCTGATCTGCCAGTGAGCTTTTCAAGCTCCAGATCGAGGTGTGCCACAAATACAAGAGTGGTTTCATCTACTTCTGTCATCTTTCTTCCTCCACTGCTTCAGAATACAGGAAGCATGCAACCTTGTGTCCTTCGGAGATGCTAGACAAGAGTGGCTTGCGGATTGAACACATGTCCATCCTGAATTTGCATCTGGGATTGAATCTGCAGCCCTTCGGTGGGTTTACGAAATCCGGAGCAAAACCTGGCGTATATTCAAGCTTGACGGTTTTATCGAAGACTCTTTCAGCTGCCTCAAAGGTATTAATAACTCCACTGGTGAATGGGTGTTTTGAGTCATGTATTAAGACGTTCATTGTCGATTCTTCTATCACATTACCTGAATACATAACAAGTACCCTGTCTGAAATTGCTGAGAGAACAGTAAGGTCTTTGGAGAAAATGAGAATGCTGAGGTCGTTCCTTGACCTGTGCTCCTCCTTTATGGATGACAGAATCTTCAGTTTTGTGTTGACATCAAAGCTGCCAGTTGGCTCGTCGAGAATCATTATTTTTGGTTTTATTGAAAATGCAAGCGCAAGTGCAATTTTCTGTTTCAGGACGCTACCCAGATCGTGTGGATAGGAAGCCAAAAGTGAATCCGTATCTACAACGCCAAAATCTCGAAGAAGATTCCTGGCGTATTTTAGCGCGATATCGCGTATGAAAGCGTGTTTACTGCTACTGAGGACTGACTTCTGTATCTTCTCGAATGAGCCAAGCGACTTTAATCGGCCTTCAGTGTTATTGAGATCTGTCTGCAGGTCTTTAGCAAGTTCGGTATCCTTATCTGCCGTGGCACGTGCCAGATCAACCTTCAGTTTGGTTGTCCGCGAATGAAAATCAAATGCACTCTTGACGTTTCTGGCTTCTTCGAGGTCGGTCTTCATCTTTTCTGTGCTTGCGATAAAGAAAACTTCCTGTGCAAGATCTTCCTGCCCATATTTGAAGTCGAACGCGTTCATTATCATGTCCCTGGTGGCGAAGAGGGCATGGTCTGTCATCCACTGCCTGATGATCCTCTTTCTTCCCGGAAGATCGGGTTGCTGTTCAACCGTGCTTACCAGTTTTTCAACATCCTCAAGGGAAAACTCTTCCCTCTGTATGATTGAATTGCATATTTCTGAAGCATTCTGACTCAAAATCGCCTCGAGAAACTGATCTCCAATTGTCTGCATAGGATTGAGGCTCCCGTATGCATCCTCAGAGACAAGAGTAATGGATTTTCCCCTCAGAAGGCGCATTAAATCTTCCTGCTGGTTCAAACCGCGAACTCCGCTTTTTTTCTCCTTGCCTGAAGATATTGCTGCACCCAGTTTGTCAAGTCTCTTCACGTCTCGGAATATGTTAAAGCCGTCTATGTACACGGCCCCGCCAACGACGTAACCGGGAGGTCTCAGATGATCGACAATGGATCTTGCTGCGACAGTTTTGCCGCTTCTGCTCTCGCCAAAGACTCCAAGGATTTCGCTTTTGTTAAGATTGAAGGTAAGCTTAGTGAGTACTTTTGCCACACCGTCAAGTGTTATGAAATACGATTTCAGTCCATCCACAACTAAGGGTGATTCCGCACTGACAGGAGATCCAGGCATCATCGCTGATCATACCTCCAGCTCTTGTATCGTATTGAACGCTTGAGCCCTGCTCCAAGCAGGAAAACACCCAGCGTGAATCCAATCAGGAATAAACCGGGGATAACAAGGGGCCACCATGTCAAAGTGCCCAGAACGCCTGAACTGTTCCCCCACGACATCATGTTCCCTATTTCCGGCATATATTTGTATGCCGGATCCAGGTTCAGGAAGTCTACGGTTGCAATTAACTGCACAACAATACCAAGCTCTATGAATACTCTGGCCGCAAAATCAGGCAGTATGCTGGGAAATATGTGCCTGAAAGTTATCTCTGTGGCAGTATCGCCTGAAGTCATTGCAGACGCCACAAATGTTGCCATCTTTACAGACCTTGCCTTATTCCTGACAAAAACTGCAAAGATAGGCCACCATGCAATTGAAGTTGCTATTGCAAGATCGAAGAAACTGAATCCCAGTAAGTAGGATATCATTATAGCAAGTCCAATTAATGGGATCTGGAGGAAAAAATTGGATATTTCAGTAAGAATCCTGTCGATTATTCCGCCGAAGAATCCAGCATAAAGACCAATGACCAGGCCAATTAGCGAGCTCACTATAACAACAAATAGTGAAAAAGCAAGATCAAATTTGACGGCAGCAAGCATGACTGGCAGGATTGGCAATCCATAAAGGGTACCTCCAAGTATGTACCAGCCAGATCCTCCGAGCGGTGCTATACTAGAAGATGCAGAAAGCGATCCATGGAAAGCCGTCAGGGCGTTACTCATTGATCCGGATGTACCCAGGTAATTAGGGAAAACAGTGTCAAGAAGACCTATTATGAGGTAAAAAGCAGTAATTACTGCTCCGGTTATCGCAGAGGCATTAGCTAGAGACACTTTTACGGATTTAGTTGCCTGGCGGGACTTTAGAACCATCGTTACTGTGGGTGCTTCAAGTCTTTCTTCCCCTTCATTTCTATCCATGTCATTCACCTCCCACAGCTTCTGGATCCGTAAGGACCCTGATAATACCAGATAAGAATGATGTTATTATTATGGCAATACCAAAAACAAAGAGCGTGAAGATGGCACCAAAGTAGCTTCCTGTCAAGATAGATTCATAGAATGCCCATCCAAGTCCGCGGTATGTCATGACCGCCTCCACAACAATATCAAACGTGAGTATGCTGGTCATAACGATTGGAATATACCTGAATACTTCTGAAGATCCTTTTATCATCAGGTAATTCCTTACAACAATCCACCGAGGAAGGCCGAGACTGCTAGCAGATCCGAGGTAACCCTGGTTCAGTGACTTGAGAATTCCTGAACGATATATCTGAAGCATGGATGTGGAAGAAAAAAAGACCATGAGCAGCAGAGGTATTAAGAACACGAGTATACCGGCAGATGCCATTGCATAGTTGCCGTTGATTAAACCGTCAATTACGGGTATGTGAGTTGGGAATGTCCAGTATGGAAGATTTTTAGTCGGCGCTGATATGATAAGAGAACTGTTATAAAGGAAAAACCTAAGGAACGCACCGACGAGGAACAGGGGAAAAACGATGCCAAGCCCAATATACAGGTTTGATGCAGCCTTCGTTGTAGTATTTACCCTCCGGCTGTATCCTATTCCTATCAGCACAACTATAGGCACGGATATCAGGAATGATATAGCAAGCAGGAATAATGTCAGCGGCAACGAAAACCCCACAACAGCCACTACCGAAAAACCACCAAGAGTGGAATATGTAGATGCAACATTTCCCCAGTTGCCTGTAAATACATCCTTTACGAAATAAAAGAACTGCGTGAATGAATTCTGGTTGATTCCCATAGACGTCCCCGCTGCCTGCAAAAGCACCGCGCTTTTATCTGTGTATTCGGCAGCGAGCAGGAACGCGTAGAGGAAAACGAGAAGAGCGACAAGCTCAATAAATGCACTCAAAACCCTTTTTCCAATACCCAGCGAACTTTTCATGAGATGAGCCATCATGGGATGGATGTAATAAAATCTTT
>JBMFWM010000017.1:0-30218 GCA_049965275.1 Thermoplasmata archaeon
AGATTATTGAGCGAGGCATATGTTCCACTTGTTTCCACGTGATAATAATAAGTGCCGTTCTCAAGCGGTATAGAAAATAACCCATATGGAACCGTGAACTGCTGAGTTCCATTATTT
Organism: Thermoplasmata archaeon; assembly: GCA_049965275.1. Lineage (GTDB taxonomy): Archaea > Thermoplasmatota > Thermoplasmata > Thermoplasmatales > Thermoplasmataceae > UBA582. The sequence continues at coordinate 118 of JBMFWM010000017.1, forward strand.
CCATTCTTTATAGTTATAGACCATGGTTGTTGAGCTGGAAGCCCGGTTTGAGAGACCACAAGATCACTGGACGCGTTCACAAAATACACCGGAATATTATATGACAGCTGACCGGTTCCGACAAAGACTCCAGATGCAACAGCAGGGTGCATATAACCAACGTCAAGTATCCTGTAATAATATGTACCGTTTGGGATCGTGAAGGTAATGTTTCCTGTATAAAGAGAAACCTCAGTTGAGTTCTTTGAACTGTTTGAAAGCGCAACGCTCCAGACTGTTCCGGCGATTAAGCCGTGTTCCGAGAACGTAACATTTATCGTTTTTCCTCCGGTCTGCACAGTAAGAGACGCACTCAGGACGAACGAAACGTTTACCTCCTTGTAGCCTCCTGAAGTGGATATAGAGCCCGAGGCATTAGTGCTTGTTGTATATCCATTAACAGTTGCAACCGTATATGAATAGGTACCTGGGTGCGTCCAGAACGTTATGCTGCTGGAATCGCTTCCCTCAACCATATAGGAATTTGACGTGGAATTTACTAATTTCACCTGCCAGTATGTACCATATGAACCGAACCCGGGGTTTTGGAGAGTGTTGTTAAATAGTCCTTTCTCCCTGAATACCATGTGTACAAGAGTTGATTTAAATACTACATTTATCAGATAATAGGCATTGTCCACCGTCAAAGTTCCAGATGACGGGGTAGATATGAAGCCATTGACAGGAACGATTCTGTAAGAATATGTGCCGTCCTTGAGCGACACGCTAAGATTAACTCCCTGGTTCAGTACTGATATAGACTGGCCAGAAGTATCATTTGTAAGTATGACGGACCAGACCGACGGTGCGCTGCCTGGAGTTGACCCATTCTGGGGAAGTCCAGACTCCTCAAATGTAACAAGGAATAAAGATCTGTGGAACGATATTGGTATGTAGTAATTCTCAGAAGAGACATTTACGGTACCAGACTCTGGTGAAGCGTAGTATGTTGACGGGGATGTCACGCTATATGAGTAGAGACCATCAGGAACAGTCATCACAAGTGTTGGGGCAAATGAATTCTCCGTCAGGATGATATTCAGTGATGAATTTTTAAGTGTAACAGACCATTCTATGCCAATTGGGGAGAGAGGTAACCCGGATTCCGAGAAGGTAACTTCAAAAAGATTCTTTATAAATGCAACACGGACGCTTTGATCGGATCCATTGACAGTAACCTTTGATGCTGCCGGAAAAGGAATATAGCTGCCAGAACTGGAGATTGAGTAGGAATAAGTCCCATTCGGCTCAAGGTATGTGATTGTACTCGTGTTTGAGTACTTCACCACACCTGACAGGTTGACATTCCATTCACTTGGATAAGCTCCTGTGGATGAGGCAGTGGGCAGGCCAGACTCAACAAAAGTAACATAGAAAAGTTTGGGTACAAATGTAACCATAACCTGCACGTTTGCATTGGAAACGCTTATTGATCCGGCCCCGGGAGTAACTCCATATCCGAATTCCTTTATAACACTATAAGTATAAGAGCCAGCAGACACGTTGAAAGTAATAAGCCTTGAAGAAGAGTGCTTAATGAGATCATATGATATCCCGACAAGATGAACGGCCCATTCTGCACCGTAATACCCGTTCGAGTTAGAATTATTAAGGCCGCTCTCAGCAAAAGTTATCTCAAAAATGCCTGTACCAGATTGTAAGTTATTCACTGAGCTGGGTTGTCTAACTTGACTATTAGGAAAATTGTTATTCGAAAGCAGTCCCGGTCCGCCTATTACGGAGATTAACATGATACTAACTACGAAAAATATATAAGCCAATGCCAGCACTTTTCTTGAACTTGAGAAAAAGGATTTAATCATTCTTAACGGAGGAAAAGATAACTTCAATAATTAAATTTTTGCTACATCGTTAAATATCTAAATATCCATGAGTGTGAAATTTCAAATGTCCTCAAATTTGTGAAGAATTCAATTATTCAACGCAAAATTTGTACCTATTTCCTTAAATAATTATGTGTGATCCTCACGAATCATATGCATCTATTCCTGCTTATAGTTATCATTGGTTCCGTCTTTTCGGTTATTTCTACTATTTTCTATATAATTAACTCATACAGATCTGTTAGGTACAGGCAACCCATTAACGATAATCTCTCTGGACCTGACGATGTTACTATCATAGTACCTGTTTATAAGGAAAATCCTGATTTCTTTGAGAAGGTACTTACAGCGATCCAATCTCAGGGAACCAATGTCATTGTTGTCGGCGATGGTTGCACATATCCTTATTCCGACATAGCCACGAAGCACTCTTTTACATTTCTCGCCACTCCTGAAAGAGGCGGGAAGAGAAAAGCACTTTCTCTTGCAATGCACTATGTCCAGACGCCCTTTGTGATGTTTGTCGATAGTGATACATTGCTCCCCTCTAACGCAGTAAAGGATCTTCTTTCCAGCTTTACGGATGAGGTAGGAGGAGTGGGGGCAAATCTAAGGATAATTGAGGATGGCAGGGTGCTCTCCTACGCTTCGGAATTCGTTGAGAGAAGCAGGGAAGTTGTTCTAAGAGCAATGAATCACAATGGACACGTTATGATTCTAGACGGAGGAGCAGCGATATACAGGACGAGTATAGTAAAGCCGTTCATACTATCTAGCAAATTCTATGATTATAAGGTCCTTGGCAGAAAAAGCGTTGCCGGCGACGACCGTCAACTCACAAGTTATGTTATAAAAAGTGGATACAAGGCGATAAAGAATTACAGCGTTAATGTATCAACACCGTCACAGAAGACTCTATCATCATACTACAAGCAGCAAGTCAGGTGGGCAAGGAACGGCTGGTACTATTTCTTCAAGGATCTCTTCGGAGGAACTGCCAGAAAAGCCGGTGCATTCTATACGTTTGAACTTATTTATGTATATTTACTGCCAATATTCTTCCTAGGTCTTTCACTGACGGAAGTATATTTCTTCCTATTTGCACATCACTACAGCTACGTCAGGTTTGCGTTGTCCCATGACTTGTTGTACTTCCTTACAACACTCTTCACATTGGGGTTCCTCAGATTTACAAGGTTTGCTACTGCCCTTATCAACGGCGTATCAATCCTGGTATTTGGTGCTGCCGTTTCGAATAACATAGCAAGAAACAGGTTGAAGACCTTCGCGTATGGGTCTGTCGGCCTCATCATAATGTTCATTGCCACATTTCATGGTCTTGTTACTTTCTGGAAACAGGGGTCATGGTTAACCAGATGATTGGGCAAAGTTAATATTTATATTCTAGATGATAAGGGAGAATTATGTCCTCAGATGATCCATATAGTGAAGCGACTGATGAATTCAAGGGAACTTCAGAAGATGAATTAGAACAATACGCAGTCGGAAGTGGTTCCACCATCAGGGTCCTGGGTATGGGGGGCGGCGGTTCAAATACTATTAACAGGCTTTACAGGGAGAAGATACCGGGCGTTGACCTTATTGCATGCAATACAGACGCAAATCACCTTCTCAGGATAAAGGCAAAGAGCAAGGTACTTTTAGGGGAAAACCTCACAAAGGGCCAGGGAGCCGGAGGCGATCCGAGAATAGGAGAGGAAGCCGCCCATGAATCAGAGAAGGATCTCCTCAGCAAGATAAAGGGAGCTGAGATAGTTTTCATCACTGCAGGGCTTGGAGGCGGTACCGGAACAGGATCCGCTTATTTCGCAGCAAAGATTGCAAAGGAACAGGGGGGCCTCACGATTGGAGTTGTGACCCTTCCATTCGAAAGCGAGGGGAGACGCAGGATGCGTAAGGCCATATGGGGTCTGAAAAAAATGATTGCGAGCTGCGATTGCGTCATCGTCATTCCTAATGAGAAGCTCCTCACTGTCGCTCCTGATCTGCCAGTCGACAACGCATTCAGGGAAGCGGATGAGGTCATTGTTAAGGCGATAAGGGCAATCACTGAAATTCTTTCATATACCAGGCTGATTAACCTTGACATGAGGGATTTAGAGGAAGTTGTCCGGAATTCCGGCGCTGCAGTTATCGGGATCGGTTACGGTACGGGAGATTATGGCGAACGCGTCCGTCATGCTGTAAAGGATGCAATTGCATCACCATTCTTGGATCTTGATCTGTCGAGCGCAACTGGCGTCCTGATAAACATTTCCGCAGCTGACCCCACAATCGATGAGACAAATATTGCAACAGAAGAGGTCAAGAAGCTCATAGCGGACAAGGCGAAGATAATCATGGGAACCGGAATAGAGAAATCCCTGGACTCGAAGATACAGGTAACCCTCATCGTAACAGGGTTGAAATTGCCTCCGTCGATGCTTGACATGGAAGGGACAAGCGACGATGGTGTTGACGTCATCTCTTGAGAGTTGGGACAAAATTTGCTCTCGTTGTGAAAAAATCTTTTTTAAATCATTCGACATAGCCGTATTACTTGAGACCTCAAGTTGGCGGTTAAAAGAATTGGATCAGTTAAGTATACCGGAGACCGAGATTTCCAGATATGCAGAGATTGCGAGGCAGGTCAGGATTAACTCAATAAAGATGGTTTATGCCGCGTCGTCGGGACACCCGGGTGGCTCCCTGAGTGCGGCCGATATTCTGACTGTCCTATATTTCAGGGAGATGAATATCGATCCAGTAGAACCGGATGATCCGGACAGGGACAGGTTCATACTGAGCAAGGGTCATGCATCTCCAGGCATGTATTCCGTCCTATCCCTAAGGGGTTTTTTCCCTCAGGAGCTCCTGAAGGATTTCAGGAGGCTAAACTCAAAACTTGAAGGGCATGTCCACAAGGGAGTTCCAGGAATAGAGTCATCCACCGGATCCCTTGGGCAGGGACTGGGCGTTGGAGTCGGGATGGCTCTTGCCGCCAGACTGGACAAGAAGGATTATCATGTTTTCGTCATGATTGGCGACGGAGAGCTTGAGGAAGGCAATATATGGGAATCCATGATGGCCGGATACAAGTTCAAGCTCAATAATCTTATCGTCATACTTGACAGGAACGGCGTGCAGCTGGATGGCAAGACCCAGGATGTGATGCCCCTCCATGATATACCGGCAATGGTTAAGAGCTTCGGATGGAATGTCATCGAGATCGATGGTCATAATATCAGGCAGATCATAATTGCGCTGGAGCAGGCAAAGTTGTCAAAGGATCTTCCTACTTTCATAGTGGCCCATACGGTAAAGGGTAAAGGCGTCAGCTACATGGAAGGCAACTACAAGTACCATGGATCCCCTCCTGCTTCAGAGAAGGAATATCACCAGGCACTCAAGGAACTTGGAGGCGAGTAAAAGTGGAAACAAAATCGGAATCATTGCGTGAGGCTTACGGAAATGAGCTTGTCAGCCTGGGTAAGAAGGATCCTAATGTAGTGGTTCTTGACGCTGATCTTTCCTCTTCGACCAGGACGGGAATCTTCGGTAAGGAGTTTCCTGACAGGTTCTTCAACATGGGGATATCAGAGCAGTCCATGGTTACAGCAGCAGCGGGGCTCGCCCTATCCGGAAAGAAGGTGTTCGCGTCCACATTTGCCGTATTTCTCATGAGGACATATGAGCAGATCAGGCAGAGCGTTTGCTACAATAACCTCGACGTGAAGTTCGTCACAACACATGCAGGAATAACCGTCGGTGAAGATGGTGCAACTCACCAGATAGTCGAGGACATCGGTGTCATGGCTGGCCTCCCCCATATGTCCGTAATTGTACCCGTTGATGCCGTCGAGACCAGGAGCGTCATCAGGTACGTTCATGATTACACGGTGTCACCTTACTATGTCCGTCTTACAAGGGAGAAATTCCCGGTGCTAAACGAACCTGACTATGAATATGTTCCCCGAAAGTCGGTGACATTCAAGGACGGTTCCGATCTTACGATAATAGGATGCGGCGTTATGGTTTCTTTTGCATTACGGGCTGCGGAAGAGCTGAAAAGCAAAGGCATCGATGCCCGCGTGATTAACATGTCTTCCATAAAGCCGATGGATCGGGAGGCAGTTGTCAAGGCTGCATCTGAAACTGGCAGGATCCTGACTGTCGAGGAGCATTCAATCTATAATGGCCTGGGTAGCAGAGTGGCGGAAATAGTTGGCGAGGAGTGCCCCGTACTGGTGCACAGGATGGGCATGCGCGACACCTTCGGGAAATCCGGGAAGTCATGGGAGCTCTTTGACTACTTCCATCTAGGAGTGCCTGATATCGTGAGGAGTGCCGAATCGGTTTTCAGGGAAGAGAAGAAATTCGAAAGCATGTCATGATTCTTCACCGATCGCTCGCAATTCTTCATTATATTTTGTAGTTTACGTTTATGGACTCGTATTGTGCAATAAGAAGTAGTTGTAGTAACACAAGAAATTTAAACACCGCTGCACTTGTGAGACTTGAGTATTCCCATGAAAATTTTCCTCGACACTGCTAATGTAAACGAAATAAAGGAAGGGCTGTCCTGGGGTCTTGTAGACGGCGTAACTACGAATCCCTCACTGATAGAGAAAGAAAAGGGCGCCAATTTCAGGGATATTGTAAAAAAGATACTTGAGGCGACACCAGGTCCTGTGAGCATCGAGGTCGTGGCAACAGATTTCGACGGCATGATAAAGCAGGCTCACAAAATAAGGGAGCTTGGCAACAATGCCGTTGTGAAGATACCGATGACTATTGATGGCCTCAAGGCAATCCGGAAGCTTTCTGAGGAGAATGTCCCGGTTAACTGCACTCTGGTCTTCAGCCCGATACAGGCGCTCTTCGCAGCAAAGGCCGGTGCCAAGTATGTCTCACCTTTTGTAGGAAGGCTCGATGATATAGCCGAGGATGGCATGCTGCTCATTGAACAGATAAAGACTATTTTCACGAACTACGATATTGAAACTGAAATCCTTGTCGCATCTATCAGGAACCCTGTCCATGTTGTAAGGGCTGCACTTATTGGCGCCGATGTTGCAACACTCCCGTTCGATGTGCTGAAGAAGCTTCCACAGCATCCAAAGACTGATGAGGGACTTTCGAAATTTCTGGCCGATTGGAAGAAACTCTTCCCTGATGGAAACTTCCCCCTATAATTCTACGAAAAGGAATCAGTAAAGTCTTATTGTTTCCAGGTTGCGCAGCGCATGGGACTCAATGTTGAACTTGCTCTTGATCAGGCGGGCGAACTCCTGTGCCTTTTCACCATCTCCATGATTGACCAGCACAATACGGGGTCTTGGCTGCATAGTCGCAATATAAGCTATCAGCTGCCTCTTGTCGGAGTGACCTGAGAAGCCCTCAGCGGTCTCGACATTCATCTTTATCTCGAACTTGACCTGCCTGCCGCCATCAGATAATGTTATGTCGGGGGCACCGCGTTGTATCCTGCGGCCCATCGTTCCATCCGCCTGGTAACCAACGAATACAAGTGAATGCTTTGGTGACGTGCACCAAGACTTGAAGTACTCCATAACGGGTCCACCGTTCATCATGCCTGCGGTTGCAAGCACTATCCTGCTTTCCGCCGAGTCACAGAGCTCCTGCCTCTGGTCCCTGGTCTCGACTTTTGCAAAGATATCGCTCAGGAACGGGTTCTCCTTCTTGAACATAATTTTCTCCCTCAGATCCTTGTTCAGGTATTCGGGATAAGCAGCGTGGATTGCGGTTGCTTCCATTATCATTCCGTCAAGGAAGACCTTTGTTTTCGGAATCTTACCCTCGCGCATCATCTGCTCGAGCACAAGCATTACCTCCTGGCTCCTGCCCACCGCAAAAACAGGGATCAACACTGAACCCCCGCGCTCAAACGTTCTGTTCACGATGTCACTAAGTATCTGGGCTGCTTCCGGCCTTGAATGCTGGTAGTCGTCCCTGCCTGCATATGTGGATTCAGTCATCAGTGCTTCCGCTCTTGGAAACTTGTTGTTTGCTGGATTGAAAAGCCATGATTTCTCGAATTTGACGTCGCCCGTGAGGACGATATTATAGAGGCCTTCACCTATGTGAAGATGGACGGAACTTGATCCCAGTATGTGGCCTGCGTTGTAGAAGGTCAGTCTCGTATCGCTTGTTACATCGGTTGTCTCGTTGTATCTCAGCGTGATTGTCTTTTTCGCCATTTCCCTGATGTGCTTTGATTCATATGCCCCTTTGTGGCCCTCAGAGTGAGCCACCCTGATGAAGTCGTTTTCCAGAAGCACAGCGAGATCCCTTGTCGGAGCAGTCATGTAGACTGGTCCCTCATAACCGTACTTGTAAAGCACTGGGAGAAGACCTGAATGATCAAGATGCGCATGCGTCAGAATAACAGCATCGATTGAAGAGAAAGGCTGTATTTCCGGAAGGTATAGATAAGGAGCCCCGGCCCATGGGTGATCGACGGCTTCGCTCGTATTCAACATACCACAGTCTACGAGAATCTTGGAGTTGTTTGTGGAAACCAGTGTGGCACTCCTCCCTACCTCACGGTGTCCACCGAGTGCTGTAAGCCTTACCCAAGTCTCGCCCGGCATAGGAGGGATGTTAAGTTTTTCACCAAGCTTGTGAAGGAACTCTTTTCTTTCCTGCTTTGTCTCCCTGAGAAGCTCGCGCATCTCCTTCACAGTTCTGGAATATATAGGGGGGGCACGCACAACCCTGGGTGACCAGTTTGTCTTCGTCTTAATCTGTGTTATAAAATCAGAAACCTTTGCTGTGATGAGCGATGGTTCGTCTGCTTCTATGACAACCTCGCCGGTATCTGACTCGAAATATATGTCCTGAAGACCGGCTCCTTCGGGAACTATGTTCTTTATTGTTTCGGTCGCTTCATCTTCGGGGCTCATTATAGACGGATCAGGACGTATCGCGATGCGTCTTCTCAGCTCTTGAGCTATAGATCGTGCTATATCATCTCTCTTTGAGAAGAGTTCCTCATCCTTGGTATATACCACGATGGTTGAGCCTTCATAATCCACTTCCGAGATCTTGTGATTCGGATAGATGCGATCGAAAATCGCACGAGCTTCACCAAGATAATCACGCATTGCCATAGAAAAAAACACCCGATAAGTTTAAGGAGATAATAAAAAATTAAAGTTTAAGTTTGAGTTTCTTAATTCTGTCCAGGACTTCCTCTTCAGGAACATCCTTGAACCCAACCTTTGCATCGACTACTGCGACATCTATCATGCCTCCGGATGCCGAGTCTCTCTGCTTTGAGGCAGATACTGACTTGATAACCAGGTCAATACCCTCATCAATCTTCATGTCCTTTGTGTATTCTGTTTCTAGAACACCATAAACAAAGGGCGAACCGGAGCCGGTGCTTACGTATGTATCCTCAACTGCGCCGCCCGCCGCATCTATTGAGAAGATGTGAGGTGCAGTATCGTAGCCAGCGACGATAAGCTGTACCATGTAAGGGTAATACTTGCTCTGGTTCAGTATATTGGAAAGCAGGGTTGCAGCTGCCTCTATTGGCATTCCGAACTTACGCTGCAGTCTGTAAAGCTCAAGTTCCGCCCTCATGTACCTGACGAGAACCTGCGCATCGCCGACAAGTCCTGCAATAGTCATAGCTGCATAGGTGTCCAGCTTGTGAAGCTTCTTCCCGTCCTTATGAGCAATGAAATGATCTGCAGTCACTCTTCTATCCGTCGCAAGCACAACAGCGTCCTTGACTACTATAGCTACTGTCGTAGTCCCAGTACTTAAAACTTCATTCATTTAATACACCTGAAAATTCCAACTTAAATTGAACGATGGTATTAAACTCTTTTCTAGTGTAGATATGTATTTGCGTTTAGAGTCATTCTTCTTGTCCATTTAATTTCAATGCTGATTGAACAGTCATCAGGAAGCAAGTTTAACATTTCTATCTTCAGATGAAATTCAGATCATCAGTAAACATAAGTGGGATCTTCATGCATCTATCGCCCGACCCGAAAAATGTATCTGTAATATCTGATGGCGTCCTTGCATCTATATGCGCATGCAAAGAGTCACATTGCAAGGCAAAATTGTCTCCCTTGCGATCAATGGAGCAATGCCAGCCATCTTCGGCAACAATGCTCCCGAGCTCCGCAAGCAGCGTTGACGGGTCGATGACTCTAACTGTACCCTGCACATGCGTTACCTGACGGGTAAAGCCCATTGAATCAAGGGTTTCTATCAGGCTCGTATCTGTAGGATGCACCCTGAGCAATATGTCATCGGCATCCAATTCCTTGAGAATAGCGCTAAGCGAATTGATAATAGCAGATCTGGATCCTGCCATCTCCATAACGTTCATGGTACGCTTTTCAGATCCCCGTTTGTATCCGATAAAATAAGCCACCTTCGTACCGTTTTCAGATATTTCAAAAAGTTCCATCGGCCAGTTTTCTCGCTTGAACCAGGTTGCGTCTAGCAGGATTTTCATTAAATTTATGTCTCTGCTGAACCTGTAATGTTCCTTGTTATAGAGATCAAGCACCCAGCCGGCAGCTTCATCCCTTCTCGCAATCTTCCTTACATCATATCTTCCGTCTTTGCTTATTGCTGAAAGGCTCTCCCTGCTAATGCTGTAACTATAAACGCACCCTGCCTGTATACATCCGGCCCGCTTGTACAAATCCCTTGTACCGGACACAAGTAGCAATGCTACTTTCCTTATCTCCAGGTCAGAAATGATCCTATCAAGAATGATTGTTGCGTATCTCTTTCCCCTGTATTCGGGAAGGGTGGATACAGAGCCAAGAGATGCTACGGATATCATGTGATCAGCAAGAAATGCCTTCCAAATCTTGACTGCAATTACGCTGACAGGCTTCCCGTCCTCTTCGATATAATAAATGTTCTCTGCATTACCGACGCCAAGAAGATGAGGAAATTCATCCTCCATTCTGTAGCCCTGCGGTGATGCTGGTCTCATAACACTGTTCACCACTGCTACAAGATCTTTCAGAATGGCTGGTGTACCTCTCTTCACTTCACCTTCTCGTTTCAAGCTCCACATGCCCCGTATATTTTTTCTTCATAATCTTGGCAATATTAAGCTTTTCAAGCTAAATGGCGATAAATCTGGGACACATATGCCAATACAGCCTGACAATGAAAGCTCGTATGCTTTAAATGAATGCCTCAGTGAAAGCCTTATCCTTTGGCTGTCTGCAAATCATCGCCTGGAAAAGCCCACGCGTTTATTTTGCCCGAAATCTGACGTGCATTTACTCCTTATCGAAGCGCGGCAGTGGTGTATTATTTTATATCAATTGCTTAACCAGTGGATCTTTTCCGAATTACAGGAGGATCTGTTCCTTTTATTTTGATATCATAGAGCGACCCCTGGAAGAGAATATTGCGTATTTCAAGAAAATCTATGCTTCCTGGCAGGCGATTTTCAGCAGAGTCAATGGGGCTTTTACCTGTTCTCCATTGAGGAACCAGGTTCACGAGTCCCTCAAGGATACTCTGCACGAACAGTGAATTGGACCATACCTGGGCAAACTGGCCTCTGGGCTCGAAGAATTCGGGATCATATGTTTCGTTGATCCTTCCAGGATCTTCAGCTGAAAATGCCAGATCCATAAAACTGGTTATGCATCTGAACCCTATTTCTCTTAGATCGTTATTATAGCATGCGATTGAATGCCATCCTGTCATTAAGGGCCAGATCTGTCCTGTGTGATATCCACCGTCATACATTGAATCGAGTGAAGACATGGACCTCATGCCTGCCTCTGTCAGTATATCTTGACGGGAGAGCCTTTGAAGCATCTTCTGCACAGAAGAACCAGAAATGTACATTCCAGCCACGCTTCCCATTGGACTGATTATTGTTCTTCTCCTTGACCTGTGAATGGAATCGAAAAAATATGGATCATCGGGGTTCAGGAAATTATTGTCAAATGATCTTCTGGTTCTTGCAATATCTTTCACATCCGTATCGATGAGGAAGTGTGAAGCGGTAAGTGCCTCAATGAACCATGCGTTCACATCTATACATGCACCATCCCTCTTCTTCGCCCAGCTTTCCGGCCAACCTATCAGGCCTTCCGAGAATCTGTTCTCTATCAAACCATCGTTGTTCCTTTCAAGCCCATGCAGGAAAGAGATAGCACTGTTTAACTGGTTCTTATCGATCAGTTTTCCAGACCACAGTCGCCTGTAGCCCTGCGCAATTATCCAGAGCGGCGTACTGTCTATTGACATATATTTGGTCCTGATTCCCTTTACTCCGGATACCTCATAGCTCTGATCTTTATCGTCATCGGATATCAGGGGTACCTCATGAGGTATCCTCCCTTCTGATGCGTTATTCCAAAGCATTTCAATGTGGCTATCGGCCATATCATGCAGCCCGATCAGATAGGCTGCGTAGGACGTCCACAACCCATCCCTTCCAAAGAACCATGAAAACTCCGGGAATCCGGCAAAGAATCCGTTTCCGGCATCTGTTTCAGAATATGATTCGAGGATCGCTATCTTTGACCAGAGGAATGTCTTATCCAGGCGAAATAAGGAGGATTTCAAAACACAGTTCTCATGAACGCGACGATAGTATTCCTCTGCCTGTCTGAACAGTTCTTCCGCGTTTGCGCTTACCTCACTTCCTATAGATAAGAAAGCGCGGCCTTTGAGATCTATCCTTGCTGTCAGGATACCGTCCCGGAAGGTGAATGATGCTTCTGATCCAATAACGCTGATGAATGTCTGTCCAATGTCGCTTGAAATTTCGAAGATGTTGTTTTCATGATTTTGCGTCTTAAAATGCGCTGCTTTTCTGCCTGAAGGCCACATCAGTAAGTGACTGATTTCGAATGAGAAGACCAGTTCCTGTTTTCTATCAGAATCAAGTGCGATGCATGCAAAATTCCTGTCCGGAGGAACGAAATCTATGCGTGAAAAACCTGAGTATTGCCTGTAAATATACCATGGCCTCCTAATGTACTTAAGACAGCTAACATTCTCTCCGTTAATTTTCAAGTGCAGGGATGAGAAATGCTGCATGCTGCCATCCCATAACCCATATCTCTTTCTGGGTGATGGTGGAGCGTTCATCTGGCCATCCTGTCTCAATATGAGGTGAGCCTTTTTGCCCTTCACCATGGAGGGACTCATAAACGTATTGGGTCCGCTTAGATATTCGAGAACCCATGCATCGATGATTCTGCTGTTATCTTCGACTTTCAATCCGGAACAATAGGCAAATTCATCCTCGATCACGTTATGAAAATACATGCTTGTTCTTATTTGATTTCATTTCTGCTATGTTTGCAGAACATCTTCAAAGTGGAAAAAAGCTCAGATTAATTAGGGGACCATATATATATGAACATGTTCATACCAGATTACTTCAGGAACAGCGATATTCAGACTTGTCTGCGCTTAATGCGTGAGAACCCATTTGCCTACTTCGTGTCCGCTGTTGAAGGGAAAGTAATGTTTACGCCGCTTCCAGCCGTAATTGAAGAGGCCTCTGGAAAAGTGATCATATATGCACATATGGCAGCAATGAATGCCCATTCCCGCTATATAGAAAAGGCGCCAATGACAGTAATATTCATGGGACCGCATCACTACGTATCGCCGCGCTGGTATGTAGATCCTCGATCAGTGCCGACATGGAATTATGCACTTGTTGTTGCAAAGGGAGATGCAGCGGTGCTTGATCATGAAGATACTCTTAAGCTCTTGAAGAAGTTGTCAGATATATTTGATCCAGAATGGAGTTCTCTTGAAAAAGAAAGAGAGGAATATTATCAGAAAATGGTACCTCAGATTGTCGCATTCAAGCTAATCTGCGACACGGTTGAAGGAAAGTTCAAGCTCTCCCAGAACCATCCGGTAGAGGACCGCAGGCAGGTCGTGGCGGAACTCGAGAGATCGGATCATGAAGGCAAGCTTATGGCAGATCTTATGAGGCGCACCGTCCTCTGAACCGTATGCATTCAAGATATCCTGTGCGGCTGGGATGCTGCAGTCATGATTACAACGAATCCCGGTGCACGCTTCTTCTGGATCTGCTGAAGAACCTGCTCAATCCCAGATAAATAAGACCAAAGATAAGAAGCGCAAATATCGGGTTTATATTAAGCGTTGGAACTGATGTAATGAAAAGATAGAAGAGGAAGGCGGATCCGCTTGCAAGTATACCTATGCCAAAGCTGAAATTATTGAGTTTTCCTAACTCTGTCACCCATTCAGTTTCGTCATAACCATTCTCCTTTGCAACTTTTTTTAGCGAATTGGCAGTTTCGTACGACATTAGCGCTATCAACCCGAGCTCCGCTAAGAAGAGCAGGTCAAGTACGTTGTCTATATCCCCAGATGGCAGCCCGGCGGAGAAGTGCAGGTATTTTACAATATACCCCTTGCTGAATAGAATGGCAAGAACAGGAAAAGCAAAGCTGACGAATTTAAGAGGGTTCTTCCTTCCAGGGATGCGAGCAAAGTAGAGGCTTCCCGCCACACATAAGATGCTCAGAATCCCGAACGCCATAGACAGCGTGCCTCCCGGTACCGAGAGAAGAAACAGGCCGGGTAGGAGAAGCAGAAGTGCACCGATTGCAAGAAGCACTACGGACCTCATTTTTCACCTCAATGAAACAGTAAGACGGGATATGATTTTTCCATACGATGTCCGGCCAGGGTCCCATGGAACAATTTCAGCAAGCCCCCCGATTTCCCTGTATATGTTCTTCTTTGTCTTTCTGCTGTATGCTTCCGTGTATATAGAGGATACATCATACGGGCTTATCTTCTGAAATATGCTATATGGGAGGACATCGACGAGAACTATATTTGAAGAGACGCCACGCACTATTTTCAGCATGTTCTTGAGCGGCGTGATGTTATTTTCCACCAGGCTTGTTACAAGGAAAATGGATGGAAGAGTTTCCCTCGCAACCGACGCGAATTCCCGGCTGATCGGATAAATCTGTGGTACAAACCTCACCGCTTCCACAAGCATAACTCTTCTCCTTATTCTCAGGTATTGCTCCATCCCGGAGCCTGGAACAACTACATCCCGCTTTACGCCCCGGTTCCTCTGCATTACCCAGACGCCGACGTTGTACTGGTAGTTCAACAGGAGGTTGGAGAAGGAAAGAACAAGGTTTATGCCGGACTCGAGGGGGTTCTCCTCCTTTGTCCCCTGCCTCATCGGACTTGCATTGTCGATGGCAAAAATTGTAGAGTGCAGGCCCTCTCTCTCATACTGGTTGACAAGTATCGGGCCTCCTGGAGCGCTCCTTGCCGTGGCCTTCCAGTTTATTGTCCTGTATGGATCCCCAGGTGTGTATGCCCGGATGGAATCAAAATCTGTGGATGCCGGGCCTATTCGTGATCGTGCATTTCTTGGGTTAAGCCTTGTCGACCTGATCCTGAGTCCTTTCTTCCTCAGTATCTCTATATTCGGGAGGACCTCGACCTTTATGGCGCACGGTATCTTTCCCTCTTTAGAATTAAGTATTCCCATTGTCGGATTATAAGTATAGCGGACTTCACTCCAGTCAAAGCTTCCGCGCCTCAGTGCCTTCATCTTATAGGTGAGATCGTAATTCCTGCGCCTAAGACCCTTGAAAACAACACGCACATTTGAACCGTCCGTAAGCTTGAAGAAATCAAAGAAGGGCAGCTCAAATAAAAAAATCCCTGCACCCCTGTTGATTGATATCGTTGCCTTGACCTCAAATTCGTCGCCTACCTTAAGTTTCGGCGGAAATTCCACGTTTACATGGATGCTGCTCTCCTCATCCAGTATGTACATAATGCCAACATAGAGCAAAGGAAAAATTACCAGCAGGGCGGCGAGAAGAGTTCCGGATATGAATGCAACGACAGCAAAACTCGAAGCAATTGCAAGAAATCCAAGAAGGCTTTTTGTCCAGGTTTTTTCCATTCTATTTCCTACACAGGCACTACAATCTTATCGGCATATTCTCCAACGATTGATTCCGTATCGATATCTTCGAGCGATATCTCAGGCTTCAGGACAAGCCTGTGTGAAAGGGTCTGCCTGACTATCGCCTTCACGTCATCAGGAGTCACGAAGTCCCTCTTCTCTATGACCGCCTTCGCCCTGCTCATCCTCAGCAGGGAAATCAGGCCCCGTGGACTTGGTCCTGCGGCTATCCTGTTATCTTTGCGTATCGCATTGAAGGCAGTGATGTATGACACTATCTGGTCGCTTACTGTGATCGATGTTTCCATGATACGCTGAATGTTAAGAAGAGTCTCCGCCTCCATGACGCCTGCGGCGCTGGAACTTGGATCATCTGATTTCCATCCTATCCTGCGTTTTAAAAGGTCAACCTCGTTCTCCGGGTATCCTATGGATAGTCGGATCATGAAGCGGTCCATCTGAGCCTCCGGGAGTGGATACGTACCCTCAAACTCGATCGGATTCTGCGTTGCTATAACGATAAAGGGCAGCGGCAGCTTGTAGGTTTCTCCTTCTATAGTGACCTGTTTCTCCTCCATTGCCTCGAGCAGTGCAGCCTGTGTCTTCGGTGGCGCCCTGTTGATCTCGTCCGCAAGTATGAGGTTTGAAAAGATTGGACCTTTTATCGTTTCAAATGTCCCTGATTCCTGCCTCCATACCTTCGTGCCCGTTATATCGCTTGGCAGGAGATCGGGAGTGAACTGTATCCTCCTGTAACTCAGGCCAAGAACACGTGCAAAAAGTTTTGCAAGGAATGTTTTTCCAACTCCGGGGTTATCCTCCAGCAGCACATGCCCTGATGATGCTATTGCCGCAAGGATTTTATCCACGACCTCTGTCTTACCCAGGAAGTATTTCCTGATCTCCTCTGTGGCAGACTGCATGGTGCTGATTGCCTTCGTCAGTTCTGTACCGGATTCGCCTTGTTTTTCCATTTCTCGTTTTCCCCTGTTATAGACAATTGTGCTATAACGCTCTTCACTATATCATTTCTTATCGCAATCTGTGCCTCTATCATCTTCCTGACATTTATGAAACCATAAATTTGCGTGTCCCGTGCTCTGTAATTTGTAATCGGCCGCAGCGCGTTCTCAATTTCGGCATAGGTTTTCTCGTTGCGTGTCATCACGGATGAGAGCGCTATAAGAAGGCGCCCGTTATCGCCCTTGAGTACGAACTGCTTTATCGCTTCCAGAAGGAAATTCATCTCCGGATTTATGACAATGTCATCCTTGTACTCAAATTTCTTGTAGACCTTGTATGTCACTGTATCAATATACCTGGAGGTCAGCACATACAGTTTCATTATGAAGTAGAAGACAGCAAGCCCAAGAAGGATTATGAAAGCAATGACGATGATACTGTTCAGATAAGCGGATTTCGGTATTGACAATATTGAATAGAACAGCGTGATCGTTGCGACAAGCCCAATCCATCTTGAACCGTTTGTTTTAAGATAAATCGCTAGTCTTTTCATGCCTTCGCTTTTTGCTGTATCATAATAAAAGACCCATGTGTCAATTGCCAGGCCAGCAAAAAATACCGCATAAAAAATCGGTGCGATGTAATGTACCACGGGCGTTACTGAGAAGTATAAGCCTATCGACAATGCAAAGAAATATTTTGAGACCTTGGAAGCATATAAGCCTATGGAAAGGTGCTCTCCATCCACAAGGATACGATAACCATAGTAAGAAATGGAAAACGATAGAAGCATTACAAATGTAGGGTCCAGGTAGGCAATATATGATAAGAGGCCGGTTGATGAGCCATATGTAATAAATAGCGCCTCAAGAAAGAGAGCTTCGTAAAGTGAACCTGCAAATATTATCTGGACGAACCTTCCGGATCCGCTGTAGCCGAATATTGAGGCTACCCTTCCTATATATGCAAATATCAAGGGAATGAGAAACAACTGCAGCAGATCGGAAAGAAGGGCGTTCTTGTAAAGCAGGAAGACAATCGGTGGGAGAATGAATGTGAGTATGATTATCGCGAGGAAGTACTTCACCGTTGATGTTGCCAGAGCCCTGCTTCTTGCCTTTAAGACCAATTTAATTCCCCGCACATATAATTATCTTGGGATCATTCAGTTTCGACAGGTTCCTGAGATATTGCTCGAAATCGTCACGCCTTGCCTTCTTGTAGCCATAATAGCTTCTTTCATAAGCTGATACAATCTCGTCATAACTGGATGAGCCTGAAACCCCAGATCCTATAAGCTTCATCTTTGCTATTATCTCCCTTGCTGTCATGCTTGGGCTGGCTGACATGTTGTATTTAACGAAATTGAGAAGAAAGAATCTTCTTATGTCCTCCGAATAATCTATTGCCCTGATCAATAAAGAGTCCTCCTCGTCCTCTCTGACAGCCTTGATCAGATTGCAGCGATCCTGCAACTTTAATGCATAAGCACCTTTCTGGTCCTGTATCGATCCGGGATAAAGAAGCTGTGATCCTTCCTCCACCATTATGTTGAATGCATCACTTTTCTGCCAAATTAAAGGCAGGTCTGAAGGTATCGGCGGATGAATGAGCCCGCTCGCAGATTTCCAGCCTGAGAAGCCTGCGATTGTTTCACCACGTTGCAACTCCATCAATTCCTCACGGCTTTTCGTTTCTACCTGCGCATTTTCAGGAATTATAACAGGCTCAAGGACTTCCTCCTGATCATCCTTGTGCTGCGACGAGTCGCGGTTCTTTCTTGCATGAGTCACGACGGTAAATGCAAGTACAACAGATACTATTGCAACAATTATAATCAGTATGATCGGATTGAGTATTATAGGCAGAATGGGGTTCACCTGACCACCTGTCCCGGTCCCTGTATTTCCCGTGCCGGAATTCCCGGATGAACCGCCCGATCCGCCGGTTCCACCTGTGCCTCCCTTACCACCATGCAGGCTGAAGAGCGAACCGAGAAATGAAAGGTTAAACGGGAAACGGAAGTTTGTGAAATTCAGGCTGGAATTGAAATGCGGGAAATTAAAGGAAGGCAGATGGAAAAAACCAGTAAAGTTAAGGGAAAAAGGGAATCCACCAAATGAAAACCCCGAGAGACCGGAACCGCTTCCTGATCCTCCTGAACCCCCAGTGCCGCCAGAGCCTGAACCTGGTCCACTCCCCGGCGATCCCGGACCAGTGCCTGATCCGCCGGGGTTTGTGCTCTGCGTTTTTCCAACAGTCAATTCCTGGAATGTCGTGACTGAGGAAGCGACCAGCCAGCCCAGCAGAAGAATGATGATGACCAGCAACACCAGGCTCTTCTTGTTCATCAAATATTGATAAAAGACTCGTTATTATCTTTATCCATCATTCTCTATATTTCAACTCGATCAGTTCTTTCACCGGAAAGCCTCACGATTTTCTTTTTTTCCGGGTGCCACTCGGTGCTGTTTCGAGCTGATTCGTCACTCACGGAAAATGAAGTTAATTGCGTTAGACACAGCTCCACTCAGGTATCTCGAAATAAGAGGGGGCCTTGGTGAAAGATTTCTCACCTTTCCTGTTATCTGGAACTTCTCCTTGAGGTAAGAAAGAGCATCCTCAACGTTACCGATGGAGTCAATAAGACCAAGCTCGAGCCCTTTCTTTGCAGAGAAAACATCTCCGTTTATGACGGACCCGACCTTGTCTTCTGGAATCCGCCTTAACCGAATTATGTCGTTCCTGAATCCTTCAAAAAGATCAAGGAGAGTGCTCTGCATGTGATCAACCGCATCTTTGTCGCGATCCTCGAAAGGGGACATAAGGCTCTTGAATTCGCCAACCTTCGCTATATCAACCTTCACGCCCAGCTTATCCATGAGTCCCTTGAATGATGGGAGTATGCTAATTATCCCTACAGAGCCGACTATTGAAGTGCCCGATGCGTAAATCCTGTCGCAGGATGAAGCAATCCAGTAGCTTCCTGATGCTCCCGTGCCCGATATGACTGCATGTACAGGTTTCCTTTTTGCAAGTTCCTGTACCTTCCTGGCCATGTTCTCTGAATTGGAAGCGCTTCCGCCGGGTGAGTTGATATAAAGAATGACTGCTTTGAATTTTCTCTTGGACTCCAGATAACTCAGAATTGGAACTATACGATTTTCCATGCGATCATTGATGTTTCCAATGATGTCCACTCTCGCAATTACCATTTAATCCGATCAGTACATTATTATTTGAATATAATCTCATGTATTAATGAATCAGGAAGGAAACAAGCTCTCCGCGAAAACCATAGGTGAGCTTGCGATGCCTAATTTCTGTCCACGCTGCTTCTGGATCAGAATGAGGCTTGGAAACAAGGTTCCTTTCAGGACTCCTCCGCCTGGAATATTCTCCAGCATAGATTCCTATACCAAACGGTACTTCGAGAAGCTTCTTGATTCTGGCAGGCTTCCTAGCGTTGTACCGGAGCTGTCGAATGCCTCAGGTATCGTCAAGCAAAGAGTACCGGATCTCAGGCATGATTATTCAGAGGGCACCGTGTTTCTGACAGGAATTCCGGATGCGATCTTCAGTAATAATGATTCTAGCTACACTGTTGCTGACTACAAGACAGCAAGATTCACAGAGGCACAGAGATCCATGCTTCCCATATATGAGGCACAGGTAAGGGCATACGCTGCAATGGCAAAGGAGGCTGGCCTGAAACCTATCAATTCCTTGCTTCTGATTTACCTCGAGCCGCTGACAGGAGATGACAGCATAGCGGATGACATCGACCGGAACCCGCCTGGATCTGGACAGTTGAACCTCAGGCTGCAACCCTTTACCCATTCGATTAAGCAGAATGAATTCCAGGTTATCCGCCTGCTGGAATCGGCAGACAGGATCCTCCAGCTTTCCGAGCCACCGGAACCATATGACGGGTGCCTGAACTGCAGGGCTCTGAAGAATCTTAATGAGCTCATTATGGATTGAGAATCGGCAATTGTCGAACCGAAAGTATTAATCAGGTATAGTAAATATGCCATTGAAATGTTAGGAATATATGATATTTCCGAAGCAGAGAAAGAGTTCGTCATTTCACGAAAGTTCGGTGAAGAACTTACCGAAAATGCATTTTATCATAAACTGGAAGAGACGAACAGGGAAGTTGCAGAGCGTTTCAAGGAATCGGTCGCTGAGGCTGCAAGGTTGCTGGAGCCTTCAGATATCTTTGTCGTATCCGATATTGAAGCGACTAAGCAGAGGCTCGTTAATGCACTGGTGAAGGAAGGTATCCTGATACCCATGAACCGGGATTATCCAAACTCCTATCTCTACAGGAGCGATCCCAATGATGTTGCGAGGTCTGAGAAGGATACCTACATATGCACTTCGGGAAGCAAGGACGATGTGGGCCCAACTAATAACTGGATCCACACTGATGAGGCAAAGAGCAAGCTGTTTCAACTTCTTCATTCCTCGCTGAAGGGAAAGACCATGTATGTTATACCTTACTGGCTGGGCCCGAAAGCCTCTAAATACGGCCAGGCAGGTATCCAGGTAACGGATAGCAGGTATGTTGTTGTGAGCCTTCTCCTGATGGTCAGGTGCGGCGAGGGTGCTGCGGAGGATATTGCAAGATCCGGAGGCTTCGTATTCGGCATTCATTCTACCAAGAACCTTGATCCAAAAAATAAATATGTATGCCATTTCCCGGAGGAAAATGACGGAAACGGGCTGATAATCAGCGTCAACTCCAATTATGGTGGAAATGCTTTGCTGAGCAAGAAATGCCATGCACTCAGGATAGCATCCAACAGGGCAAGAAGGGAAGGGTGGCTCGCGGAGCACATGATGATGATAGGAGTAAAATCTCCCGAGGGAAAGGAGGTTTTCATATCAGCCGCTTTCCCGTCTGCAAGCGGGAAGACCAATCTTTCGATGCTGGATCCCCCGGAGGCATTGAAGAACAAGGGATGGTCCACTTCACTAATAAGCGACGATATAATCTGGTTATTCAGCAGGGATGGGATGCTTAATGCAATCAATCCTGAAGCGGGAATGTTTGGCGTTGCACCACATACAAATTATGAGACAAATCCCAACGCAATGAAGACAATTTCCCATGACACGATCTTTACAAACATTGCTGTGGACTCTCAGATGCGGCCGTACTGGGACGGCCTGCCTGTGCCTAAAGGGGAGATTACCGACTGGACCGGCAAGAAGTACAACGGTACGGGCTATGCCGCTCACCCCAATTCCAGGTTCACGTCATCAGTCAGGCAGTATCCATATCTTTCTGACAGGTATGATGATCCGGCAGGTGCCCCTGTCAGTGCCTTTTTATATGGCGGTAGAAGGGCGAAGCTGGTTCCCCTGGTCTACGAGACTTTCAGCTGGGAGCATGGCGTTCTACTTGGCGCTATGCAGAGAGTTGAAACAACCTCTGCTGCTGAATACAAGTCCGGGATTCTCATGAATGATCCAATGGCTAACAGACCCTTCCTTTCGTACAACATGGGGGACTATTTCCAGCACCACCTTGACATTGGGTCCAGACTGTCAAAGCCGCCAAAGGTATTCAGTGTAAACTGGTTCCGGAAGGATGAGAAAGGGAAATTTGTCTGGCCAGGCTACAGCAATAACATGTATGTTGTGAGATGGATACTTGATGAGGTAGCCGGAAAGACTTCCCAGAGGGTAAAAACTCCAATCGGCTATGTTCCAAAGCCGGAGTACTTCGAGCAGTTTGGCTTCGATCACGCAACAATGGCAAGCATACTGGATGTGGATGCAAAAGGTTATCTTGAGGAACTACACGCACTTAAGCCATTCCTTGATATGTTTGGAGACAGGTTCCCGGAAACGCTCTGGAAAGAATATTACGATCTTAAAGCCAGGCTTGAGGATCAGGTAAGATAGTTGCCTATTTCTTGGCAAAACCAAGAAGTCCAACTATCAGCCCTATTATAAAAGCAATCACAGTTCCTGTGAGCGTTAGGATCCCGAAATGAGCCGTCGTGATGTAACTATATACATAGTTGTATATGCTCGATACTGAAAAAGTCGGTATGAAGCTTATTCCAAGGAAACCAGCTATCGCCACTGCAATGATGGCAAGGATTAGGGCTTTAACGCCAAAGCGTATTGCCATTCCAAGCAGCAGGCCATCAAAAAAAATGGCCACGAGCAGGATCTCTGTCTTGAATGGATCTAGGAACGTTGGATATGTTAATGTCATGCTAAGACAGTGACTGGAATACTTGCATAAAGGTTTTTGCACTTCAAGCCGCCAAATCGTCCACCGAGGAATTGTAAACGCAGAAAACCTCAATAAAAAGAGCACGGTGGGCGAGGTTGCAGCGGTATGTAAGCCTTATTCTCCTCAACTATGGCCTAGCTTATAAGCAAATTTAAAGCCACCATAATTTTTTATAAAATATCACCTTTTCAACCCATGGATCCTGAAAGAAAAGAAGGACATTTTACGGGGCATGATGGCAAGGAAATTGATATGTACCATGTTACGCATAAAGACGGTAAGCGCCATCCTTCGGTGATAGTGGTTCATGAGATATGGGGTCTTGAGAAGAATATTAGGAGCATCGCCGATCGCTTTGCTGCAGAGGGATATAATGCCTATGCACCGCACCTTTTCTCCAGGTTTGGAAAGCATTTCTCTGCAAAGAACATAGAGAATGCCATGGCAAGATTCTTCTCTATCCCAGAAAACAAGAGATGGAGCGCAGAGGGTATGCGCAGTGCTCTTTCAACTGCCTCTGATGATGAAAAAGCAATAATCAAGCAGATATTTGAATCCAGGGCTGAAACGACCAAGTTCATGGTAAAGGATCTGGTCGCCCTGAGGAATCATATAGCAAAGCAGCCATCATCTGACGGCGACAAGATAGGATCGATTGGCTTCTGCCTTGGAGGCGGACTGGTTTTTCAGCTTGCAACCGAATCGCATGTTATGGCTACTTCAGTCTTTTACGGAGCAAATCCCGATCCTGTCTCTTCCATATCTAAAATGGAAGGAAAGTTGATTGCAAGTTATGCAGGGGAGGATCCACGCGTCAACGAAGGCCTTCCAGCCATGATTAAGGCTTTTACTGACTCGAGGAAAGAGATCGAGCTTAAGATATACGAGAAAGCGCAGCATGCTTTCTTCAACGACCTCAGGCCAACCTACAAGCAGGATGCCGCATTGGATGCCTGGAACAGAACGATAAGCTTCTTTGACAGGGTTCTGAAGTGATAAAATGCCTGAAGAGAAAGTCAAAGAAACAAGCATACTTTTTGATTGCTTTGTGAACTGGGCAGAAACGATGTTTACCTTCGATGAGTATAAGGAAAAGAAGGTGGACAAGAAGCAGGAGAATCCAGATCATTGATGAAAAACAATATGAAAGCGGCCTGAGTGCATTATCTAATTATTCCTTTTTCTAATTTTTCCCATTATCCAATCGCCCCAATACCATGTTGAATGCACTTTCCACCAGATCCATGGCATGTTCTTTTGTATCGGATCTTGCAAGTATTTCCAGTTCAACCGCAGGATTCCCGGTCTCACTGTGCCTGGGATGGCTCTTTATATAAACTTTTGAACCCATTTCTTTCATAACCATGTTTACTATCGGGACTAGGGTGCTTTCCATAACTCCCTTCAAATACCTGCTCTCAGAATAGTACTCTATACCCCTGATCCGTATTTCATCCATGATGGAATCAAGAATCGCATTAGCTTCGTCAGGTACTCCTGGAAGAATTATGATGGTCTTATTGCGTACCTTGAGATATACGCCGGGAGCCGCACCAACAGGATTAGGAAGTGCTCTGGCACCTTCCGGAATCATTGCCATTTTCAGGCGTTCTGGTGTGGGTTCAAGGCCCAGTTTGGTATAACGTTTCCTTAATCTGTCAGATGTCTCTGCATCTTCAACTAGGGGAAGTGCAAGTGCTTTGCTGATCGAATCCACGGTCATATCATCGAAGGTTGGCCCAAGGCCGCCAGTAGTCAATATAAGATCGGCAGATTGCATTCCTGCTTCCAATGCCCATGCAATTTCCCCCGGATCATCCATTACAGTCAAACCCCTGACAACATCGTAACCGCATAGAGTGAGCTTCATGCCAAACTCCGAAGCGTTCGTATTAACCGTCTTCCCCCGAAGAAGCTCGTTCCCGATGCTGATGATGCATGCCCTCATGAAAGCGTATTTCTCTAAATGAAATAATCATTTCCACTTTGGCGGATTTTTATATTATCCAAGGAGGTAATATTTTAAATCCCGTCCTGAGTCTTGAGGTAACCCTTCCCGGTTTCGCAAATATTTAAGTAGGATTCGTTAAATAAGGTTATTATGCAGAATACCGCGAATAACAATTAAATGTTACCGAGAAGTGATCGGATCGCGCTGAAAAAAAATCTCGTGTACTTTTTATTCGCATTGCCGGCAGTAATTTACGTTATCAGCTTATCTTTCTATCCCGCAATCAACGTCGTTTATGACAGCTTTATCGTGAAGGATAAATTTTCTCTTGCAAACTATAATGGGCTGCCAGGAGAGAATCTCTACCCTTCGCTTATAGACACGTTGATAGTAAGTGTTGGCGCTCTCCTCATACAGCTGATGTTCGCACTTGCTGTCGCCATGATTATGATCAAGCCTTTTAAAGGAAACAAAATATTTTCTACCATCGTTATAATTCCTTTTGGAATTTCCACTGTAGTCAGCGCATGGGTATTCAGTGAGATTTTCAGTGCTATAGGAGGCTATGCAAATTCATTCCTGATCCTTTTTGGAGTTACGGTCAACTGGCATGCCACAACAACCTCCGAACTTGGTATCGTCATGTTCTCTGATTTCTGGAAAAATACTCCTTTGATTGCTCTCATCCTTTTTGGTGGTCTTTCTTCTATTTCGCCATCCATGTATGAAGCTGCAGCGGTGGATGGGGCTGGACCTTTCAACAGATTTCTCCACATAACGCTTCCTGCAATCGCCCCTCTTATGGGCATAGCCCTCCTTATCAGGGGAGTTTCAGAATTCAACATATTTGCATTGCCGCTTGTGCTGGTAGGATACAGTCCCTCTTTTATGAACACGCTTATATATTTCAACTATGAAAGTGTGCTTAATGTCGGTTTCGCATACTCGGCATCCGTTATTCTGCTTGTTATAATTATGATATATGCAGCAGTTGTTCTTGCACTGGGAGGTGGGCCAAAGTATGCAAAGTAAGAACAAAGTCGGCATGATTCTTCTTTACATAGCAGCAATTATTCTTGCGGTAGTATTCTTCTTCCCTATCTGGATACTGATCCTGACCGCGTTTCAGCCATCGAACCTGTCAGTATATGCAAAATATCCGTCTTTATTCCTTCAGTCTATTACACTATCAAACGTAATTTCCTCGTTCAAGACACCCAGCAACGGTCTTGTAGGATCCCTGTTAAGGAGTCTTGAAGTTGCGTTCATTGTGGGATTTCTTGCACTTGGGCTTGGAATACCTGCCTCTTATGGCTTGTCAAAAATATCGGCAACAATATCGAACAAGATCATTGTTTTGCTTTTCCTGGTTAATATGATGCCCGGTCTTGTGATAGCAATACCGATTGCAAGCGACTTTATCCGCCTTGGTATACAGAATACTTCCCCTTATGTGGTATTTTCAGTGGCTTTCGCACAAGAGCTTGTTGTACTTCCGCTTACTGTTTTCGTGATCCTGGGAGGATTCAGATCCCTGCCTAAAGATCTGGAGAACCAGGCCAGAGTTGATGGGGCCAACTTCAGAACCGCCTTTTCAAGGCTCCTGATACCACTGAACAAGATAGCGATTCTAGTCGCCTTCCTTCTGGCATGGATGACCTCATGGGATGAATTCACGTATGCAGTTATAGTGGCACCAATTGCACCGTCAAACACGACGTTTCCGGTTACGCTCCAGAATTATGTAAGCTATGGATACCCACTGATTTCAGCGACTTTTGCCCTGGTTGCCTCTGTTCCTGTTATCATACTGGCTGTTTTTCTCATGAAGTACCTGAAAGGAGGATATCTTTCGGGAGGTTTAATAGGATGACAACAAAGCTGAAACTGCAAAAAATATACAAAAGATATGGAAGCAAGCTCGTTCTGAACGGACTGGATCTTGATGTAGAGGATGGCGAGTTCATGGTAGTCCTTGGACCATCGGGCATGGGTAAAAGCACCTTGCTGCGGGTCATTGTTGGAATAGAAGACCTCACAGCAGGAAAGGTGATTGTTGATGGAAAGGATGTAAGCTCCCTTCCACCGAACAAGAGGGATATTGCGATGGTCTTCCAGAATTATGCTCTCTATCCAAACATGACAGCATACAAGAACATTGCTTTCCCGCTGAAGATGAGTAAGATGCCTCCGTCACAGATAAACAAGAAGGTGAATGAAATAGCCGAGACGCTTAAGATTGCAGACATACTAGATAGGAACATAAATCTTCTAAGCGGCGGTCAGAAGCAACGTGTTGCTCTTGCCAGAAGCCTGGTTCGGAACCCAAAAATGTTTCTGCTTGACGAACCGCTGAGCAACCTCGACGCCAGAGTGAGGTTCAGTGCCAGGACTGAGTTGAAAAAGCTTCAGAAGGAGCTTGGGTATACTTTCATGTACGTGACGCATGATCAGCAGGAAGCATCCACGCTGGCTGACCGTGTTGCTGTGCTTAGGAACGGCCAGATAGAGCAACTGGATGACTACGAACACCTCATTAATGCCCCAAGATCTAGATGGCTTGGTGATTTTGTTGGAGATTTTCCGATGAACTTTATTGACGGGAAAATAATTGGAAAAGAGGACAAGGAAATTGGATTTCGCGACTCCTGGATATCTGAAGAAGGTAATGATCTCTCGGCCACCGTTGAATATTGCCAGGTCAATGAGGACATCTACCGTGCATACTGCAAGCTGGACAGCGAAGAGGAAGAAAAAGTGACACGAACCAGCAAGAAATCCGTCGTATCAGATGATAAGAAAACGAGCGTTATCCTCAGAGTCGGCAAACGCTATAATCCCGGAGATAGGGTCCATTTTTCCTTGCTAAGATATAACGTTTATTCCAATGGCGTTCTTGAGGATTCATTAACTCAATGAGGCACAACGTATCCGAGGAGTATTTAAAATAAGCTAACTGCGATTTGATTTCGGCGTTTATGGATAACAGACGTAGGTCTATCTTTGGGAGGGAAATGCTCAAAAATTTGATGCAGAAAAAAAGAAAATAAACGAATAAGTCTAAAAATTAAGATA
Source organism: Thermoplasmata archaeon (assembly GCA_049965275.1). GTDB lineage: Archaea > Thermoplasmatota > Thermoplasmata > Thermoplasmatales > Thermoplasmataceae > UBA582. Next base: position 28,215 of record JBMFWM010000017.1, read on the forward strand.
AAAATAAATTATAAATAAAAGAGGTTTAAGCCTCAATTGGTTGGAATGCTCCGTTCTCGTATTGCATACCGTATGCAGCATTATATGTCGAGTTCAAATAACTCCACATTGCAGCGTTCTGTGCTCCAAGAATTGATGGAACGCTCGAAAGTGATGCGTGCTCCTCTATTATTGAGATCCATGCATTATCCATGTAGAACTGCCACTGTGATAACCACGCCACCGGGTCCCTGATGAACACGCCAGATTGTATTGCATTGAAAGATGCGTTGATGACTGTATCTGTGCTGTTGTAGGGTTTCATACCAAGCTGCGTGATGTTCACGGAACCGGGCCACTGGTAGTCCATCATAGTGTATGTATTTGATGGCAGTCCGCTTATGGTTGCCCAGTATGAGCTCGTGTAATCAGGGCTGAAATACTGGCTGAGGTTGAGCAGGTAGTCCATTGCGGCAATATCGCCGGTATCATTGAAGACCATTGGATTTCCACCAAACTGGACCATCCACTGATAGACTTCTGTTGGTGTGCTTGCCCCTCCGTGCCCCTGGAAATTGACCATTCCAACACCATAGTAGTTGAACAATGTCTTTGCATCGGTAAGTAGCTGTGCGTCAGTCGTTGGTGCTGTTGTTATTCCAGCTTTCTGCATTGCTGAGTAGTTTATCCAGACAAGCGGGATGTTGACCAGCTGCGTCATGAAGTAAATTCCTCCAAACACATGCGTCTCATAGTTGTTCAGGTTTGTCACTGACTGTATTTCTCCCGCGCCCGCTGTAATAGCAGAGGCTGCGCTTGTGAGATTGTAAAGGTAACCATCGTAGAAGAGTGTTCCAATATCTATGTTATCAATTGTCATGACCACATTTTCTGTGCTGTGTGCTGATTCAAGGGTCTTGACTTCATTTATTATATCAGTTGCTCGAATAAAGGACGTGTGAACCTGTATATTTGGATAGCTAGCTTCAAAGTGCGATATAACGCTGCTGACATAAGGTTCATCTGAGGTGGTAAGACTGTTGTAATAGTACACGGTTGCTGTTGCATTGCTTGGTGAATACAGCGTCGGTACAGTGTGCGATGGCGAACTGCTGAACGCACCACTGTCTACCGGTATGAATCCAGTGGCAGCTTCACATCCCTGCTGTATGTAAGGATTAAGCAGATAAGCCATCAGCTGTTCAGATGCAACCGGTGTAGCTCCATTGCTCATGATTCCAATAACACATCCACCAAGCAGGTGGTTAGCGTTAGAAGGACCGCTCGGTCCCGAATACACAAATATCGTCGAGTTAGTCGCTGGGGGTGTAGAAGTCGTGATCTTCTTGGCTCCGAAGAGATTATGGTAATCGATTCCAATGAAGGAACCGACGATCACAACAACCACTACCACTGCAATCACTCCTATTAGCAATCCATTCTTCTTTCCTGGGTTTGATGGTACTGGTGATTCCATAATTAATCCTTAACTTTCAATCTTTTACGTAATAGGTTCTTCATTTTTCCACCTTTAATTTTCTGTCGACACTCTGCTATTCTATATCTCCATGCCGTTGTGCGAATCGAAAGATCTTTATACATATTACGCATACTGCGTAATATGCCTGAACTACCGGACTGGGTGAGAAAGTACAAGACAAAGGGGATCGAGATCAGAACCTCACATGGGAAATTTTATGCTTATGAGATGTCAAGCAGGTGGAACCGGGAAAAGAAGAGGGCGGACAAGATAACTGGGGAATACCTTGGCGTAGTTACGCAACAGGGCATAATTAAGCCGAGATCCATGGGAAACGTGAGATCGGACTATGAATACGGAAACATAGCACTGCTTTACGGTGTTGCTGAAAGAACGATACTTCCGGTGCTGAAGGATGTATTTCCGTACATGTATGGGAGGATAATCAACTACGTCATACTGAGGGAGATACAGCCGTTGCCGATGAAATCCATCCGGTATCTTTACGACAAGACCTACCTCTCCCGTATATCGGACGAATCCAT
>JBMFWM010000018.1:0-28861 GCA_049965275.1 Thermoplasmata archaeon
ATAATCAATTAAGCACTAGGTGTTCGGTCGGGATATACATTAATGATAAACTTATATCATTTTACTACCCCCCTTTCTTTTACCTAATCAATTCACCCTTCATCACAAAATAATGATTAGCTCCTTATAGCCATCTAATTCCATCACCCATTTATGTAATTAAAATTTATAATTGTGACTGAATACTAAAATCCCCAAGACGGTCAGCCCTTCCCTGGCGGCTCTTAGTCAGGAATCAGAGCCGCCCTGGAGGGTAAGATAGATATGCGAAATAAGGGTAAGGAAAGAATGAACAGCTCTGTTGTTGGAATAGATCTTGGAGAGAAGGAAAGTGTTGCTACGTATCTTCTGCCTGACGGCACTGAGAAGGATCAATTCTCATTCACAATGAATGCGGATGGATTCAAAGTATTCTCAGAGAAGATACCAAGGGATGTGCGGATAGCATTCGAAGCTTCTGGATCTGCATATTCTGTTGATCGTAATCTGAGGAGCTTAGGTTATTCTGACATAACTGTTGCACATCCGAAGGAGCTTTCATGGATAATAAAGTCCAAGAAGAAGAACGACAGTGTGGATTCCATTAAATTGGCTAAGTTGCATCTCGTAAACATGATACCTGAATCGCACCTGCTGGATGAGAATGAGAGGATATTCCGTGATCTTCTCATACAGAGGGTCAAGCTTGGAAGATCCATTGCAGCAACAAAGAACAGCATCATCGGCTACCTGAAGAGAGAGGGCCTCTTCGACTCACTTCCAAAGACAAACGATAACTTCTCAAAGAAGAGAAGGGATGCCATGAATGCCATAAGATTCGGAAACCAGAAGGATCTTGTTCTCAGATCCATGCTGGAACGATTATCATTCTACGAACAGCAGGCATTCACAATGGATCAGGAGATAAGAAAGAATGCAAAGGTCTCAGAGGATGTCAAGATCCTGATAAGCATCCCTGGAATAGATTTCTATCTTCCATCTCTCCTGTCCTCGTATATTGGAAGCGTAAAGAGGTTCCAGAATTCGGACAAGCTTGCATCATTCTTTGGAATAGTCCCATCAAACAGGGATTCCTCATCCATTGTGCGTAGAGGGCACATGTCAAAGGAGGGTGCAAAGACAGCAAGATGGGCACTGTCTCTTGCTGTCGATACCGTTATCCTGAGAAACAAGCCTCTTAAAGAATATTACACTTCTATAAAGAAGAGAAAGGGATCCGGAAGCTTTGCACATGTTTCAACGATGCGTAAACTTGTGCGAATGATATTCGTCATGCTGAATGAGAGAAAGAAATGGAAATATGAGGTAACGGGCCTAACCGAGGACAAGACATCAAGGCTCGAGGAGGATTGAACAGTCCGGACATACCGGCCAACAGAATCTCCTGCATGGCTTTGATGCACATGAGTCATTCCATGAACTCTAAATTGTGAGTGCCATTATCCGCTATTGCTGTATCGTCAGATTGCGTCACGAACGCTGATACCTGTATGCGAACAGGCGGAGAAGGGAGATACTGCCCGGGTCTATAGGATATGTTCATAAGAAAGGAGGTATTAAACATGTAAGAGAAGGGCTGACCTGGGATTTTACATACCTGGGAATCAAAGAAAGAACAAACGACTTGACTGCAATCCTACTTACACTCAATGTGAAATATTTGCTTCTATACGTATAGTTGGAAAAAGGGGAATTAATTATCTGCTAAAAGTAAACTGGCAACGACTCCGTTTCCGCTTTGCAGAAAATCCTTCATTTTTGTCACTTTATATATGAACAACTTAAGTTCGCAGATGTTAAGTATCAATTACAGATATAGAAATATGGAAGAAGAATCAATAGTCGAGAATTTTATAAAGGCAGTTGAAGGCACAAAGAGCACAGTTGAATTGGTTTTTGACAATATTACCATAAAGTTGCCAGGCATGAACGCAGTTTTTGCCATAAACGGAAAGCTCAACGTGACCGCAAGACCGGTTCATGAGCGACAGTAAAAGCTTACCAATAGCTGGTAAGATTTTTTCCCACATATCTGGCTCTCTAACTGTGATTATCAACGGCAAGGAGTTTTCCCGGATAAGGTTCGTAGATTCATCTATGGAAGTCTCTATCCTTAATGAAAAGTTAAGCTCCTCCATGATCAAGGTTGTGCCTAAAGAAGCAAGGAAACTATCCATCCTTCGGAGAATCTCGAAGCTTATGGCTAAGCTTGGAATCACAGTGATCATTTCTGATAGCCGGGGCGAGCTCATGATCATCGGTTACAAAGTACACTCAGTTCTAGGCGACGTGAAGATCAAGGTTCTCAGACTCAGAAAATACCTGAAATAGTTTCAACAAGGCATATTCAGGTCTCGCCTGATTCGCTGGGATAACCGAGAGACCTCCATTCTTGGATACCGCCCCTGTAAGCGAGCGCCTTGAAACCGTTCTCCCTAAGTATGCCTGCGGCAAATACTGATGACATGCAACTCTCATTCTTGCAATAAGTGACTATGGTCTTATTCCTGTCCAGATGAGAGAAATCGTGATCTTCAATCTTGTTGAATGGTTTCCATATTGAGTTCTTTATTCTGTACTCGATGAATGCATTTCGCGACATAATATGAACAAGTAAAATCGAATCATTTTGAAGTAACTGAAGAAGCTGTCGCGCAGTTATGCTTTGCTCATCCACAAGGCGCTATAGAAATCTATCTGAAAAATGTTTCCAGCTAGTTTATCTGAAATCATCGTCGTGGCGATACACAAAATTTATTGTGCATCTTTGCATGATAAGACATGCCTGAGCAATTCAACCTAAGGCTTGTAAGCCGGGAGTACGTTGCCAAAGACACAATGGAGTTCAAATTCAGGATAATTGATAATACCCTGACCTTCAAGCCAGGCCAGCATATCCAGCTTATGATACCTGAATTATACGACAAAAACAAGGTTGAAGGGACACGCTTTTTTTCGCTGATTTCTGATCCGGCAGATCATGAGAGCTTATCGATTGCAACCCGCCTTTCAAATTCAACGTTCAAGAGGTATCTTCTCACAAGTGATTTAAACCGGGCATTCATAGCATTTGGGCCACTTGGATCCTTCGTCGCTCCACACGGGGAACACCCGCTTTTGCTTTTTGCTTTAGGCATAGGCATAACAGCACTTCTGCCAATATTGAAGGAAAATACCATATCAGGAAACAGGAAAATATTCCTTTTCTATATCAACAATAAACTGGAAGAAGTTGCGTTCGCATCCGAACTCTTCAATCTGCAGCAAAAACATGCCTACTTTAATTTCTATCCATATCTTCTAGGAGGGAACCTTGGGCTCGAATCCTACAGGAGTGGGAAGCCCTCGAATGAGTCCATTATTGAGGTATTAGGCACTGATCTACTAAATGTTGATGTAATGATGGCCGGTCCGCCTAGGCAGATTTATGAGTTCAGGAAGCAGCTCCAGTCTATCGGGATCCCCCAGACAAAGACAAAAGTGGAAATATTTTCAGGTTACCAATGATATAATTTATCTTCGGACAGGTACCTCATATTCCAGCAGTTCCCTGCTGAGAAATGACTGGGGGAATATATCTCTCGCCTCTGTCAGGAGCTTTTCAAGGTTATCCACCCTTGGGCTGTAATGAAACAGGTAGAACCTGCCAACCTTTGCTGCCTTTGCAATTTCGGCAGCCTGCTTAGCCGAAGTGTGACCAAATTCGTTAACCTTCGGTTCCAGGGATGAGTCAGTTGTAGTATCATGTATAAAGACATCTGCATCCCTTGCAAACTCTTTCATATCTTCCTTTGGCCTCGTATCACCTGAATAGACTATCTTCCTGCCTCTGCGTATCCCTGAGCTGACATCATCTATGGAAAAGCTCCTGCCATTTATAACAAGAAGACGCTTCTCCCTGAGCTCTTCAAGCCTGTTTCTGGGGAACCCTATCTTGAGTACTTTATCCAGATCTATCTTCGGGAAATCAGGTTCTTCAAATGAGTACGCTATGCAAGGAACCGGATGATCATTCTGGTGAGTCCTCACCTTGAACTTTCCAAACTCATAGGTTTCTTCAGGCATCAGCTCATGAATTACTATTTCATAACCAAGCGTGAAATATCCTACATTGAGGGCATTCGAGATCATCCTGAAAGCGCCCCTGGGTCCGTATATGTTAAGAGGCCGCTCCCGAGAATTGAAAGACATGCTCTGAATCAGGCCAAGGAGTCCCAGAAAATGATCCCCATGAAAGTGTGTTATGAAGACATTATCTATCTTCATGAATGATAGCTGGCTCTTCATGATCTGCTTCTGTGTCCCTTCTCCGCAATCTAGAAGGTTGAATATATCATCTATCTGAAGTGCTATGGCAGGCAGGGATCTTCCTATCGCCGGCCATGAACCTCCTGTACCCAGGAAAGTCAATTTAACGTTTGATGCCAATTCCCGGGAGAATAGTATATCTCTTTATTGATTTTCCCTTTCCCGAGGATACAATGCCTCGTTCTATTGCCTTTGGCAGATCCTCAATGCAGCTAACAAGACTGAACGACCTTATGCGGTTCCAATAATATGTATCGGCGGTCTTACCCATACCCTCAACATACCGCTTTACAGTATCCTTAAGTGCAACACCCTTGCGGTCAAAGTCCGGGAGAACTATGATCTCTCTGCTGAATGCAGAGATCTCCTCAACCCTTTGCAGAAGGCTCTTTCCATGATTCAGGCTGTGTATCTCTCCCTTGAAGCCCAGTGAACGGAGCCCGTAGATATCATTTCTGCCCTCAACAATTATTGGTACCACCTCATTTTTCTCGGCAAGCAGATCAATGAGTTCGATTAAATCCTCAACAGTCTGGGCCATTACGCTACTAACAAAGCGATATGCTTAAACATTTCTGTGAAATTTTCCTTCTTTACCGGAAATGCACAAAGAGCCTATGATCGCCTGAACCTGACAGTATACCCAGTCTCACTCCGGCATCAAGCCATCCGTAGGAATAATTGATAGCTGAAATGCAATTAATATAGTCATCCTTACCCATGAAACTTTTTGCATCCGAATAATAGTCCTTGGCCATCCTCAAAAAGTCTTCGGCAATATTGTAGAGAGATGAATCCTGTGGAACCGCTATGATAATCTTAATAAGGGCCTCCTCCTCCAGTTTCACGTACTTCTCGGCCCTCATTCTTAGCTGGTCGCTGATCATCTGTACTTGCTGTAATCAAAGACCAGATCTATCAGCTTCTTCTCTGTTTTCGCGTCAATCACGCCTTCATCCTTCTTCTTTATGATGAATTCCTTGGCTTCTTTCGTGCCTCTTTTCGCTGCGATAGAATACACGCTTCCCTTGATGGCACCCCTGACGCTGTCCGGCAGCGTTTCTATAATCTTTGAAAGAAGGAACCTGAACTCCTCCTCTTTTCTCATGTCAAGCTTCTTAATCCGTTCGGATACCTGATCATATTGATTTCCTGAATTACTGTTTGGTCCTTTTCTATATCCACCAGCTCTATATTTCCTATACCCGGGCATTATACAGATATAGGGCAAGAAGGTTTATTTATATTTGCTATTCGATTTTCATTATTAGAACAAATTTGTCAAATCGCGCCAATACAAGCCGGGAATAGTCAAGGATATATCTGGCATTTTGCCTAAGACAAAAGTTTCTGACCTAAAAGTGCCGGAAATTAGCTTTTGAGTGCGAATAATATTTATCTAAGTTGGTGGCATCAAGTATTACTAATGCTGAATTTTGAGAGGGTCAAGATCAAGCATGAGGATCCTGAGCGGAGACTCAAAAGCTTCACGGTGGAGCCTGTCTTAGAATACACCGATGCGGAAGGCACCGCCGAGGCAAGCAGATGCATAGGTTGCAATATATGCACCCAGGCATGTCCCGCGGGCCTCGATATCGGCGGATACGTACGAAGCACCGCCGTGGGGGATCCTGCAGAAACAGTTCGAATTGTATTCGAGAATCTTCCATTTCCTGCAATTATAGGCAGAGTCTGCACCCATATGTGCGAGGACATCTGCGTTCTTTATGACGATGGCGGGCCAATTGCTATAAGGCACCTGAAAAGATTCGCTGCTGACAAATTTGCCGACTATAGCCAGGTTGTTAATCTGCCAAAGAGAAATTTCATAAACAAGAAAGTGGCGATCATAGGTGGAGGCCCTTCCGGGCTTACCCTTGCGTATTATCTCCTTATCCAGGGAGTGCAGGTAGCGATATACGAAAGCCTTCCAGTGCTTGGAGGCTTCATGAAGACAGGCATTCCAAGGTACAGGCTTCCCCAGGAAACTCTAGACAAAGAGATAGGTTTCATTGTTTCTCAAGGGGCTGAGATACATCTTAATACAAAGGTTGGCCGTGACGTTAAATTTGAAGACCTGATGAGCAAATATGATGCTGTTTATCTTGGCATAGGTAACCATGATCCCAGGATGACAGGTACTCCGGGAAGCAACACATCGGGAGTTTACCATGCCCTCAATTTTCTCCAGGATGTCAGCCTTGGCAGCAAGATAGATGTCGGAAAGAATGTCGTCGTGATAGGGGGTGGATTCACTGCGAACGATGCTTCGAGAACGTCGATGAGACTTGGCGCAGAGCATGTATATATTCTGTATCGCCGCAGGGAGATAGACAGGCCAGGGTATCCTTCAATGAATGCCGAGGAGGAAATGGAGGAAACCGTGGAGGAGAAGGTTCAGTATATGTGGGAAGTAACACCTTTTGAGTATGTGTCGGAGAACGGTCATCTTGTAGGTGTAAAATACTGGCAGAATGAAATGGTCATAGAAGCCCAGGGAAGGGCAAAGCCTGTGCCCAAAAAGGAGAAGGTCCTTTACATCGAGGCGGACACGGTCATAGAAGCTACCGGGCAGGAACCAGATTTTTCCTTCTTAGGTGATAAGTACTTGAGGCAGCTGAGGCTCACTTCACATGGCACTCCGATTATAGATGAGAGAGGCATGACATCCATAGATGGCCTCTTTTCTGGCGGAGACTGCACGAATGCAACCAGGGATCTCATAAGTGCTGTCAGAGACGCGGATCGTGCTACTCTCGGGATTCTTGAGCACCTGAACGTGATGGATCAAATAGCCGATGACAAATGGCTTCCAGTCCTGGACAGGTGGAAGAAGTATTCAGCTACTGCCGGCAGATCAAAGAAGTAAGGTCATCCCCATAACACTATGAGGAGATGAAGTCGAACCCGGTGTATGGCACCAGGACTTTAGGTATGGAAATTCCTCCGTTGTCTGGTTGCTGAAAGTTTTCTGTTATCGCGACAAGCATTCTTGTTGTTGCGACCTCCGTGCTGTTGAGGGTGTTCACAACCTGGTTTCCATTCTTTGACCTGTACCTGATATTCAGGGATCTTCCCTGGTAGTCTGTGTTATTCGAAGCGGAAACAACCTCCCTGAACTTTCCCTGAGCAGGGAACCATGCCTCTATGTCATATTTCTTCGCATTCAGGACGCTTAACTCACCGGAGCATATATTCACGACCCTGTACGCAATACCCAGACTGGAGCAGAAATCCTCTGCGTTCTTAAGCAATTCCTCCAGAAAATCCCATGAATGCTCAGGCTTGCAGAAAACGAACTGCTCTATCTTGTTGAATTGGTGCACCCTGAATATTCCTTTTGTGTCCTTACCATGTGCGCCAGCCTCCTTTCTGAAGCATGGAGATATCCCTGCTATCCTGAGAGGCAGCTCAGATTCTTCGAGAATCTCGTCCCTGAGCATGGCACCTATTGGATGTTCCGAAGTGGCTATAAGGTAAAGATCCTCGCCTTCAATTTTATAGAGGGCGTCTTTGAATGTTTCGAGATCTGTGACTGCATTCATCGAAGCATAGTTGAGCATGAATGGTGGTTCCACTATGGTGAATCCCCTTTCTGATAGGAAATCGACCGCGTAATTCATCAGGGCCATTTCCAGCTTCACAAGCCTGTTCTTGAGGTAGTAGAACCTTGCCCCAGCAGCTTTTCCAGCTCTTGCCATGTCTATAAGGCCAAGCTTCTCCAGAAGATCGACATGGCTTACGGCCCTGTTCTCTGTTACCGTGAAGGATGAACCATCCGGCGTACTTTCCTTGAAGTACTTTACATCCTCCTCATGCACGACTGCATTTCCTATATAGCGGACAACAGCATTATTCTCGTCCCCTTTGCATACAGGTACCGACTCATGAACAAGGTTTGGTATTGAGCGCACCACCTCACTTCTTTCCCTATCTATGGAAGAAAGTTCAGTCTCCATTTTATCAATGCTTTCACCCAGTTCCCTGACTTCCTGCTTAAGGGAAGTTGCATCGATCCTGGACTTAACGAGATCAGCAATCTTTAGCGATATCTCATTCTTGTGATGCTTAAGATCATTGACAGCTTTTAGTTTCTGCCTCCAGGCCTCATCAAGGGCAAAGAAACGATCCAGCGAGGCAGGTTCCATGAATCTCTTCCTGCAGTTATCGTAAAAAAGTTCCTTATGCTCCCTCAAGAGCTTTACATCTATCATCCAACAGCTATTGAGAATGAATATTTTAGGCTAAGCTCCTTTCGCGTTACGAGAAAAAATTCTAAAACACTTGTGATAGTGGTAATAATAATATATTCTGCGCTTTTCAGCTTCAGAATTCGTTGAATATGAACTTGAAGGCGAGTGATAAGTATCTGATCTTGGGAGAGCTTGAAAGTTTCCACCTGAATCCCTTATTTTTTTTCTCCAATCAGTTTTCCCCTCCTTTTCTTCGATCAAAGAGTGTGCCAGTCTAGGCCAGAATCCTCGTAGGACTGCGGCTGGTAGCCTGCCCATCTCTGAATACCTCTTGAATTTCGGTCTTCCAGTTCCACCCTGGGTGTGTTCTTGCTTGCCAGGTATGTCCCGGAATAAATCCTGGTGTTGAAAGCCTCATTCAACCCCTCCTCGTTCTCCTTCAATTCTGAATATACACCACCTGCATAGCTGAATGATATCAGAGTGAGGATTGAACTCGGAAGTATAAGCGTGAATGTCTGGATCAGGCCATATCCGGTATACAGGTCATTGATAACAGAAGAACTGGCGAATAGCTTGCTCTGTGCAAGTGCGGCAATCCCGCTTTCCATGTATCTTCCGACCAGGCCAAGTCCGTTTGCGTTGAACGGAATGAGCAGGTACGTCAGAAGCACGAAAACTGCGGTTGTGATAAGCGAAGCATGCAGTGCTTTGACAGGGTTCCCGGACTTCCTGCCCGATATATACCCGGCAGCAGCTGGTCCGGCTATGGGTATCCACCACAGGAGTATGGAAAAAACCATTGAATAAAGCAAGCCTTTTTTAGTCGAGTATGCAAGTGATCTCTTTTTAGAGCTGCTTCTGAGCGTTGAAGTAACGGCTCTCGTATTGGCACTTCGCATCTTCTCATCAAGGAAGCTTCTTTTGGTTATCATTATTGTCAGACAACATATTAGCAAAGGACTACTTAAGTTTTTCCATCTCAAAGCGGAAATTACGTATTAAACTCAGGCTCCATACTTTTCCAGTCTGTCTGACAACTGCATTAGCAAAGTCATTACGTCTCCACTCAGTAAATTAAACCCTGAGATACCACAATGTACCTCATCAAATTGTCTGACATTATTTCTCCGCATGCCGCCTGCCGCGAAAAGTATGGGCACGGGATCGCCAGAATGTTCCATGGAAGTACACGGTGTGCTGTGATCCCCGGTAACGCATGTTACGACACTATCAGCTAGCTCAACTACCTGGCCAAGTGCAGCATCAATTTTTTCAATAACGTCTCTCTTCAGCAGCGGATCGCCATCATGACCTGCGATATCCGGTGCCTTGATGTTCACTAATACAAAGTCATGTGAGTCAAGGGCCCTGACTGCTGCCCTTACTTTCCCGTTGTAATCAGTGTCGACCCTCCCTGTTGCTCCCGGGTGTTTCAAAAGATGCAGCCCGGCGAGGTTTCCTATGCCTGTGATAAGAGGTATTCCAGCCAGGCAAGCACCGTCCAGCGCGTACTTTTCCCTGAATGGTTGAAGTCTTGGGGTTATACCGGCACCTCTCAGCAAAAGTTCATTTGCTGCAGGCTTCCCCCTACTTTCCCTGTCTGTGTTTTCGGGGCTGGCATCCAGTATTGTTCTCACTCTCTCCAGATATTCGTTGACAAGATCCGCAGTGTGTTTTGCATTATCGTCAAGTGGCAGCACTTTTCTAGGAGCCCTTCCCTGCTCGTGCGGATCAGAATCACTGACCTCAGGCGATAAAGCCTTTCCCCTGATTACGAGTGCGGCCCTGTGTTCTACGCCCTCCTTGACAATGAATTCAGCACCGTTCATTGAAAAGGAGATCTTCCTGGCAAGGGATCCGGACTCAGGTATGTCCCTGCCTGCCCTGCGATCAGATATGATTCCATCCCTGTTCCTAGTTGCGAAATTTGCCCTGAATGCAATGTCTCCGGGCTCAGCTTCAATACCAAGACCCATAGCCTCAAATGGGCCTCTTCCGGTATACACCTTCTCAGGATCATAACCCAGCAGCGAAAGATGAGATGTGTCAGATCCGCAGACCAGTCCTTTCCTGACTGGATACATCATTCCACCAAGCCCGGATGATACGAGCGCATTAAGGTTCGGCCTGTAAGCGGCCTGCAGAGGAGTTTCGCCATTGAGCAGTGGATTTGGTCTGTCACCGAGCCCGTCAAGGACAAAGAGAAGAAGCTTTTTCATCATGTTGAAAGCATTTGAAGGTTTAAAGTTATTATTTCGTCCACATTAAATAACTGAAATTAAATATGTCATACCTTATGCAGCGAACTTTTTAAATTGCCCAATCGCTTAGACCATAGACATGATCATTGGAGATTCCGAAACTGTCTCCTCATACAAGAACCAGTGGGACCGTTTTTTTGATAAATTTGGATATAGGGACAAGATAACTAAGCTCAGGGATTTTTACCCCGATCAGAAGTCGCTCAGTGTACCTTACCAGGAGATAGCTAATTTCGATAATGACTTCGCAACATCACTGAAAGACAACCCTGCGATCTGCATCAGGGCGGGCGAGGATCTAATCAAATCTTTCCTTGAGTCCAGCAAGGATTTTGAGTCAAAAAGGATCAACATCAGGATAACGAATCTGCCGGAAAAAGATTTCAGCATTGAGATCCGCGATATAAGAAGTGACAGGATCGGAAAACTGATCAGTGTTTCAGGCATAGTCAGAAAAAACACCGAGGTGCTGCCCAGGATACAGCTAGCTGTCTTTCAATGTTCAAAATGTGCCAGCCTTACTGCGCTCGAACAGAGTCGAGGGAAACTTGAGGAACCATCAAGATGCGAATCATGCGGCGAGGAAAGGCCCAAAGTACGGTTCAAACTGATGCCTGAGTTATGCGAATTCGTGGATTACCAGAAGATAGAACTCCAGGAAAACCCGGAAACGATAGAGGGCGGGGCACAGCCGCAGAGAATATCCGTCGTTCTCGAGGATGACATAACCGGCTATATTTTCCCTGGTGACCGGATTACAATAGACGGTATACTCATGTCAGAGCAGAAGAGATCTGGGAACCTATTGTTGACAGAGTTTGCCACACATCTTTATGCGCTTAGCTTCTCAAAAGAGACAAAAGAGATTGAAACACTAAACATTACGCCTGAAGAGGAAGCACAGATCATTGAACTGTCTAAATCCGACAATGTACTTGATAAGTTCACGAAGTCTATTGCACCATCGATCTATGGACATGAGGATATAAAAAGAACGCTTGCCCTGCAGATGTTCGGTGGCATAAGGAAAATAATGAAGGATGGGACAAAGATAAGGGGCGACATACACATTCTGCTAGTGGGAGACCCCGGTACGGCAAAATCCCAGCTTCTAAGGTTCATGGCTGATATTTCTCCGAGAGGAGTATTGGCGCTTGGTAAAGGGGCAAGTGCCGCAGGACTCACGGCGGCGGCTGTGAGAGATGAATTCGGTGAGGGCAGGTGGACGCTCGAGGCCGGTGTTCTAGTTCTGGCAAACAACGGACTTGCGGCAATTGATGAGCTTGACAAGATGGATCCGCAGGATACAGGCGCAATGCACGAGGCCATGGAGCAGCAGTCATTTGCTTATGATACCACCATACAGCTAAGCGATGGAACGACAATGCGGATCGGGGAATTTGTCGATTCAATGATCGACAGCAACCCTCACAGGGTAGAGTTTGGAAAAGATTGCCAGATACTTGAAGTGGAAGAGAAAATCATGGTGCGGACATCCGATTTTGAAGGCAGTGGCTTCACCTCAATACGACAGGTAAGCCGGCATCTTGCTCCACATGAAATGATAAGAATCGAGGTAGAAGACGGTTCCTCAGTGGAGGTCACATCGAATCATCCATTCTGGGTCGTCAAGAGCGGATCACTTGTGCTTGTCGACGCAGACCAGGTAAGTGATTCCGATTACGTGATCTCGACTATATGCAAAGACACGGGAAATGAAGCGGCGGACTATCTTGACAGCCTTGTCTCCGGAACCCGGGCCAAAAGATGGTTCCGCGATCTCACGCTAAAGCGGATATCCCATGTTTCAATGGTTCGTTACTCGCGGAAATGGGTTTATGACATTGCGGTTTCAGATAACAGCACGTTCGCCAACAGTGACATGGTGCTTCACAACTCCATTACCATATCCAAAGCCGGCATAATGGCAACACTGAGATCAACGTGTTCAGTACTGGCAGCTGCAAACCCCACTTTTGGGAAGTATAATGCAAATCTTCCACTCTCGGAACAGACTAAATTCCCACTGCCTCTTCTCTCAAGGTTTGATGTTATTTTCAAGCTTGTGGACAAGGTTTCAGACGATCTTGACTACAGGCTGGCAAGCCACATACTGAAGACGCACAAGGTTGGCGAAATATACAGGGGCATGGAGTTAAATGAGATAACGGACTATTCTATATCTGAAGAGAACGACCTTATACCGCAGATTGAGAAGAACCTCATGAGAAAGTACGTTTCATACTCAAGAAGCAAAGTGTTTCCCAGGCTCTCAGACCAGGCAATAGACCTGATCAGGAATGATTACGTAAGGACAAGGAAGAGGAGCACACCCGATACCACGCCCATAACCCCTAGGCAGCTTGAATCAATTATCAGGCTGGCAGAGGCGTCGGCAAAGTCCCGTCTTTCTGCAATTGTCACAAGAGAGGATGCCCTTCTCGCGATTGAGATAATAACCAATTACCTGGAAAACGTATCCAGTGTGGATGGGGTTATAGATACTAATATAATAATGACTGGAACGACCTCAAGGCAGAGGGGTGAGCTTGAGAGCGTCTTCCTGATAATAAAGGGCCTGCTGAAGGAATCAAACTACGCTGAGGTATCCGACGTTATAGCAGAAGGCAAGTTGAGAGGGCTTGATGAGAACAAGATAAGGGGAATAATCTCCAAGCTGAAATCCGATGGGCAGATTTATGAGCCGTTCGACAACAAGCTCAAGGTGGTATCCTAATGCCTGCAATCGTCATGAAACTGACAAAGGTCGGTGAAGAGAACCTTCTTGCGGCCACCGAGCTTCGGCTCCTCAACAAAACGTTCAGGGAACGCAATCTTCACATAACGGTGACGGAGAACTTCTATGGCACAATGAGAGTATCTATCGACGTCTTCAGATCTGCGCTGCGGATATGCACAATTGCAAACCTTGTCGGGATAACTGTGACCGACGAGGCCATTAAGCTAGGCATGATAGATCCGGAGAACATTATCACAATCGACGGGATTCCTTATGCCCAATATGCCAAGATAACAAACTGATCCAGATGGCCAGTGAAGAATATGTCAGGGAGGTCTTTGGCAGCATACACAGCAAATACGATCTCATTGACAGCATCATAAGCTTCGGGATGGATGAATCATGGCGCAACATGATGATCAGGATCATAGATCGTGATCTCGTACGTGACATTCTGGATTGCGGGGCTGGAACCGGTAAACTTTCCCGGAAGCTGATAGAAAGATTTCCCCGCGCCCAGGTAACTGCACTGGACATCTCAGGCGAGATGCTCTCCTTCATACATGACAAGAGGATAAAAACGGTAACTGCATCAGCAATGGATATGCCATTCGAAGATGAAAGTTTTGATCTCGTAACTTCGGCATTCCTCACCAGAAATGTTCCTGACAGGAGCGCTTATTTTTCAGAGGTGAGGAGGCTGCTCCGCCCTGCGGGCCTGTTTATAAATCTGGATATCCACCTGCCTGAAAACCCTGTTCTCATGAAATTATTCTCCGTCTATTTCCTTAAACTCGTTCCTGCATTTGGGGACCTGATCTCCCGTTCGAGTTCCTACACATACCTTTCGGGATCAGTCAGGAACTTTGTCTCCCCTCATAAGCTGTCTGCTGAGATCACTAAAGAGGGCTTTTCACTTGCTTACCTTCGCACCAGGGCTATCGGCTCAATATCCATCGGGAAATACGTAAAAATATAATTGCATTGCAATAATATACACTAATGCTTATATATGCACATTTGCTTCCGGGGATATGTATCAATCCAGAGAACAGGATATCCTACCGGAGTACTGGTATAATATAGTACCTGACCTTCCGGAGCAGCTGTCTCCTCCAAAGGACAGCAAGAGGGATTCTTCCTCTATAGAGATGCTGAACCGGATACTTCCGAAGAAGCTTCTCGAGCAGGAATTCTCTTTCAAGCGCAGGGAAAAGATTCCTGACGAGGTGATGGAACTTTACCATCAGGTAGGAAGGCCAACACCTCTTGTTCGCGCCCTAAATCTTGAAAAAAAACTTGGCTATGCAGGGAAGATTTATTTCAAATATGAAGGTGCCACGGTTACAGGATCGCACAAGATCAACACTGCCCTTCCCCAGGCTTTCTACGCAGCGAATGAAGGAGTTCAGGAGGTCGTTACCGAGACTGGAGCAGGACAGTGGGGAACAGCCACAGCATTGGCAGCATCACTGAACGGAATGCGAAGCAAAGTCTTCATGGTCAGGACAAGCTACAACCAGAAGCCCCTGAGGAAGCAGATAATGGAGATATACGGAGCGAAAGTCGTTCCAAGCCCTTCCATTGAAACTGAGTTCGGAAGGAAGACGCTTGCGGAACGCGCTGACCATCCCGGCTCCCTCGGAATTGCAATCAGTGAAGCAGTTGAATATGCGCTCGACAAAGGTCTCAAGTACCTTCTGGGCAGCGTAATGAACTCTGTCATAACGCACCAGAGTATAATCGGGCTTGAGACTGCCAGGCAGCTGGAGATCGAGGGGGAAGAGGCTGATGTTATGATAGGATGCGTGGGAGGAGGAAGCAACTTCTCCGGTTTTGTGTTTCCATTCATATCCGGGAAGGCTGAAATGATAGCATCCACAGCAGAAGAGGTACCGAAATTCACGCACGGAAAATTCGGCTATGATTTCATCGATACAGCTGGAATACTGCCGCAACTGAAGATGTTCAGTCTTGGTGCCGGTTTTGTCCCTCCCGGGATATACGCAGGCGGCCTCAGATATCATGGGGCTGCTCCTGCTCTGTCGATGCTGGTTCATTCCGGAAGGATTAAGGCCGAGGATGTCGGAGAGAACGAGGTGCTTGCAGCGATGCGCCTTTTCGCAGGTACCCAGGGGATAATCCCGGCACCAGAATCAGGACATGCAATCGCATCTGCAATCCGATATGCCAAGCGGGAACCACAATCAAGGAAGAATATAATCGTCAACGTCAGCGGCCATGGTCTTCTTGACCTTTCAATTTTCAGCAGAGGAGAAAAATGAAATCCCGGCTCCTTATTTACCTGACTCTTGGCTTCCCTGACAATGAATTCGTGGAGGATTTTGTTCAGTCTGTTCCGGATGGGATCATAGATGGCTTTGAACTTGGTCTTCCATCATCAGATCCAAGATACGACGGGCCTAAGATACGATCCACGCACGGGGAGAAGAACCATTTCAATTTGGATCAAATGGACAGGATCCTTCGGATCTGCAGCGATCGGGAAATCAATGTGAATGTTCTTTCCTATTACTCTGACTTCGAAGATGGCGGGAGCACAAATTTGCGGATGCTCTCAGGGCTTCCCGTGCATGAGATGATTGTGCCCGATCTGTTAATTGATTATGCGGAAGTTGCTGACACTTTTATCTCTAAACTCAAGGCGTCAGGCATTTCCTTCATACCATTCTTCAACGCCGCAACGCCTGACAGGGTCATAGAGAAATATGTCAATAAGACGGACTCCTGGATATATTATGGTTTGCAGCCATCCACCGGCATCAACGTACCTGTCAACATTCCTGATGTTGTGGAAAGGGCAAAATCCGTAATACGCGGAAGGAACATAATCTTTGGATTCGGCATCAGAAACGGTGGTGATGCGATGGAGATAATAAGGGCAGGAGGTCATGGAATCGCAATCGGATCCGCGATTGTCGATGACCTCGCAAGGCATGATAAAAGAGCAGCAATCCTGAAAATATTGGAATACAGGGAGGCGATTGACAGTGCTGTATGACATTGAAATACTGATAGATGGAAGGGACCTGAACGAACAGCATGCATTTGATCTGATGAAGACGCTGATATCATCAGGTACCGATCTCGAGAAAACGGTTTTCCTCCTGGCAGTGCACA
This sequence comes from Thermoplasmata archaeon, assembly GCA_049965275.1. Lineage (GTDB taxonomy): Archaea > Thermoplasmatota > Thermoplasmata > Thermoplasmatales > Thermoplasmataceae > UBA582. Next base: position 16,647 of record JBMFWM010000018.1, read on the forward strand.
TGAAGGGCATGATTGGCCAGGAATTGACGGGTTATGCGAACGCTGTGCGTTCAGAAGCGAAGATTGGTGCAATCCCAGATACCAGCGACATCGTGGGTACCGGCGGGGACGGCATGCATACAATCAATGTCAGCACAGCAGCCTCCATCCTTTGCGCCGGAATGGGATTTAAGATGGCAAAGCATGGTAACCGCGCGATAACCAGCCCGCAGGGCAGTGCCGATATTCTGGCCCGCATGAACTACAGATTCGAGAAGAGCCAGAGGGAACTGGAGGATCACCTGGATCGTACAAACTTTGCATTCCTGCTTGCCCCACACTACAACGAAGCATTCGCCAAGTTCTTTCCTGCACGAAAAATGCTGACTTTCAGGACTGTCATGAACTACATGGGGCCGATCACAAACCCTGCCGACCCTGCGAGACTTGTAATCGGTACTTCCGATCCTTCGACCTGTGACCTTTATTCCGATTATCTTTCAATCAGGAAGAAGAAGGGATTTATCGTAAATGCATCAGATGGAATGGACGAGATTTCGCCAATCTCCACTTCAAGAGCAATAATGGTTGATGGTGGAAGGAAAGAGTTCACTGTCGATCCGAAGGCGTTTGGGGTGCCTTCAATGCAGTACAATCAGATCACTTTCCCTGATCCCAAAAGGAACAGGCAGATGCTGCAGGAAGGTCTCTTCGGAACTGACGAACGAATAGCCGCATTCATCGCATTGAATGCGTCCCCCATTTTGGTCCTGAACGATGCGGCATCTTCACTCGAGGAGGGGTACAGCATCGCATTTAAGGAGATTAGGGCCGGCACCGGGAAAAAATCATTCAAGCGCATATCAGGGGGTCTCGACAGGCTTGCATGATACACTGCTTAAAATCTGTGGCATCACCAGGGAGGCAGATGGCATTTCCGCTTTTGAAACCGGTGCTGATCTTCTTGGTGTCGTCAGGGCGCCCGGTTCTCCAAGATATGCTCCGGTTGAAACTATCCGATCCCTTTATGGAAAAAAAATTCCGCTTGCAGGAGTCTACACCCGTCTGGAGGATATAGGAGAAGAGGCAGCATATCTGGACTATGTACAGTTACACTTCAGGCACAATGCAGGTATAATCAAGTCGATCAAAGAAAGACTTTCTGTCCGTATAATATCCGTAGCGTTATCCACAGATCCACAGCTTCTTCATAGGTTATCTGAATACCAATCGGGCGGTGCAGACATATTGTTGGTTGAGTTTGCAACCGGCTTCAGCAGCGAGGCTGAGAGAGCGAAATCCCTGCGCAGAAATCTCAGGTTTGGAGTGGCGGGTTCTATTCAGCAAGGTGATCTTGCAGTGATTAGAGGGCTCGACTTCTCAATGATAGATGTGAGCAGGTCTCTCGAAGCATCGCCTGGGGTCAAGGATCCCGAAAAGATGAAGTCATTTATCATGGAGGCCTTGAACTAGATGCTGCTTGAGAAACTTGAAAGAACTTTAGAAAGCCACAGGAATGTGTTCTACTTCTGCAAATTCGATCGTACAAACATGATCGCAGGAAGCGAGACCCTCATGCTTGGAGATCAGAAACCTATAGGGGAATTCTCTGATCCGGAAAGATTCTTTGCAAAGGTGGGATCAATCGCAGAGAAGGAATGTGACAGTCTTCCTATCCTGATACCTTTTGATTTCGTAAGCACAATTTATCCTGACATTCTAGTTCATAGATCTGGTCTGCCGCTTCTGCAGACGTTTGAGCCTAGCATGACCTTGAATGGGAGAATGACAAGGCCAGCCACTCCCCCATCAACAAAGGAAAGCATTCCTTTCTTTGAGAAGAACATGGAGGATAAAATCTCCAGCGCAATCAGGAGGATCAGAAGCGGCGAACTGCTCCAGGTTGTACTATCCATGAAATTCCCTATCTCTGGGCTGGATCCTGTTGAATCGCTGAAACGATATGTTCTGAACGATTCTTCACTGTATGCATTCTTATACAAGGCTGATGACCTGTTGATAGTCGGTAGTTCACCCGAGAATCTTGTTACAAGGAAGGGGAGGGAGCTTGAGATATTCCCGATAGCAGGGACAAGAAGACGATCGCGGAATCCTTCCGAGGACGACCGGCTTGGATCCGAGCTGCTGCAATCTGAGAAGGACAAGCTTGAGCACAGGATGCTTGTTGACCTGGCAAGAAATGATCTGGGAAAAGTATCGGAGGCAGGCAGTGTCCACGTTACGGATTCCATGTATCTCAGGAAGTACTCTTCAGTGCAGCATCTTGTTAGCAGGGTTTGCTCATTGCTTCTCTCAGGCAAATCCAACCTGGACATTATATCGTCTGTTTTTCCTGCCGGAACGGTATCAGGTGCGCCTAAAAAGAGGGCATTGCAGATAATAGGTGAATATGAGGATTCTCAAAGGGGAGCCTATTCAGGAGCAGCCGGCCTGATTGGAAAAGACAATCTAGATCTCGCACTCCTGATAAGAAGCATATTTTCTTATTCGGGAAAGAAGGAGACCCAAGCCGGGGCAGGTATAGTGAAGGATTCTGATCCCGAAAAAGAGGTGCAGGAGATGTACGACAAGTCTCTGACTGTTATGGGAGGTGCGGTCCATGCAAGTCCTGATAATTGACAATTACGATTCATTTGTATACAACATCAAGCAGGTTATAGAGAAACTGGGTCACTCGGCGCTCCTTGTTGCGAACGACAGGATCACAAAATCGGATCTCATGGATGCTGATAGTGTGATAATATCTCCGGGCCCTGGAAATCCCTTATATGAAGGGGATCGGGGAGAGACTGACAAAATACTGCGTCTCGGTGAAAGGAAAGTACTTGGTATATGCTTCGGGCACCAGCTTCTTGGAATGATGCTCGGCTGCAATATCAGGGTTGCAGACAGGATAATGCACGGAGAGATCGATCGCATAAGGCATGCATCCTCTCCCATATATAGGGGAATACCGGAAACATTCGAAGCCGTGAGGTACCACTCCCTTGTTATTGAACAGAATGACAGGGTGATTGTTGATGCCACATCTCTTTCTGACGGATCTGTCATGGGGTTCCACACACCTGACATGATGGTATATGGCATACAGTATCATCCGGAGAGTTTCTACACGAAATCAGGTGAGACAATACTCAGGAATTTTCTGGAGGCATGAAATGTCGATAGTCCAGAGCATTTACAGTGAAAACGCGAGAAGGGTTCCCGTGACCGAGAACAGGAGGATCAGGGACACAATAAGCCTGCGCAAATCACTCGCTGAAAAACGCAGGTCAGGCATCACACCCGTAATCGGTGAATTCAAGCGGTCATCTCCCTCCGGTTTCCATATACCAGATGGCACAGGGCTGGCTCCTTATTTCCGGAAACTGGCAGAACTGAAGGTAGCAGGAATCAGCGTACTGACTGAGCCAAAGCACTTCCTCGGATCCTATTCGGATATTATGGAAGCGCAGTTGTTCGGATTGCCTATTCTTGCCAAAGATTTCATTTCAAACGAGCATATGATAAGAAGCGCCTACAATTCAGGGGCAGATGCCATCCTTCTTATCCTAGACTTTTTGTCAAAGGAGGAGCTCAAGAATCTTTTGGATTTTGCGGGCAAACTGGAAATGGAATCGCTTGTCGAGTTTCACGACCCAAGGTTCCTTGTTAATTATGAACCATGCGATTCGTGTATGCTGGGATATAACAGAAGGAACCTGATCACGATGAAGATTGAAGACAATACCATGGAGATAATTGACCTGCTCCACGGTATTCCGGGACCTAAAATACTTGAGAGCGGGCTTAAGTATGGTTCCATAGATCCGAATCTTGAAAGAGAATTCGACGGTTTTCTCATAGGTACATCTCTGCTGGAAGGACAGGAGGCAAAAAGATGAGATTTTCCTTCGATCTCACTGATGACCTGCATTTTGATGAGGGGAAGTTCCTCATGATCGGGGGTCCATGTGCAGTTGAGGATCCAGAACAGACAATAAGCACTGCAAAATTCCTCAAGAAGCTCGGAATACCAGTGCTGCGGGGAGGTGCATTCAAGCCCCGCACCAGTCCAGACTCCTTCCAGGGGCTCGGCCTGAATGGCCTAGAAATACTCAGGCAGGCAAAGGAGGAGACAGGAATGGCAATCGTTACTGAACTCATGGATACCGCAGACCTGAGGGAACTGATGGAGGTCAGCGACATAATACAGATAGGGTCAAGGAACTGCCAGAATTTCCCGATGCTCCGAAAGGTAGGAAAAGCAGGTAAGCCGGTTCTGCTGAAGAGAGGGTTTGGAAACACGATCGATGAATTCCTGAACGCCGCAAAATACATCACGCGGGAAGGTAATAACAAGGTCATACTCGTTGAGAGGGGAATCCGGACGTTTGAAACATCGACAAGGTTCACGTTAGAGATTTCTGCAGTTCCCGTGATACAGGAGAGGGTTGATCTTCCTGTCATAGTTGATCCAAGCCACCCTGCCGGCATAGCAAGATATGTTGCCCCACTTTCAAGGGCTTCAGTTGCCGTGGGAGCAGATGGGCTGATGATAGAGGTGCACCCGGATCCGCCAAGGGCGAAAAGCGACAGTCAGCAGCAGCTTGACTTCAGCCAGTACAAATCCCTTAAGGAAGAAATAGACAGGCTTCTACCGGTATGCAATCGTACTTATCTCTGATAGGGTAATCAAAAGAATTGCATCTCCTGACCAAGCCAAAATATTAATCATTAATGAAAATAACCAGCCATGTCGCGAACTCGAATACTTTCAACACTGGGCCCGGCATCCGATAATAAGGAGACGCTACTGGAAATGGCGAGAAATGGACTGTCCGGCGTGAGGATAAATACTGCTCATGCCGATTTTTCTTACATATCAAAAGTAAAGGACCTGGTAGATTACGTAAATTCAAACCTCAAAACTTTTCTTTCCGTCCAGGTGGATCTCAAAGGCCCGGAGCTGAGAGTAGGGGACCTTGCGCAACCCATCCAGATAACGGAAGGCAAAGTGTATGCTCTTTCTGCGGAAGGCATACCTGTCAACAGAACTTCATTCTTCAGCTCTCTGAAGAGGGGTGATTCGCTTGTCATACAGGACGGCAAATATCAGTTCACAGTAGTCGATGCATCGGCATCGGCAGTGAAAGTGAAGGCGGTAAATTCAGGCCAGATCAAGTCAAGGGCCAGGATCAATGTTCCGGGCGTAAAGATAGAAATGGGAACCCTGACAGAAAGAGATCTGAAATTCATAGATGCCGGAACCAAGAGCGATGTTGATTTCTATGCTTTATCATTTGTGCAGTCCAGGGAGGACATGTGGAAACTGGAGGATAGCATCAGGGCCGCAGGTGGTTTTGGAAAGACAGTTTCTAAGATAGAGACAAAAAGCGGATATGCCGATATTGCCGCGATTGCACACAGTTCGGACATGGTCATGGTTGCAAGAGGTGATCTTGGCGTGGAACTGCCGATCAGTGAAGTGGCAGTGGCTCAGAAGAGAATAATCTGCGAAACCCACCGGGAAGGAATCCCGGCAATCGTTGCCACCCAGATGCTGGAATCAATGGTTCAGAATGATGTGCCGACAAGAGCCGAGGTCTCAGACGTGACAAACGCAATTTTCGACAACTGCGACGTCGTAATGACATCCGAGGAGACGGCAATAGGGAAATATCCTGCCATGGCGGTATCTTATCTAAGGGAAATATCTGAATATGCCGAGAAAGCGGTCAGGAATCTTCCTGAACCAGATCAATTCCTCGGCAACCAGATAGCATATTCAGTGTGCAAGGCCGCCAAGGTCATGGCAGACAAGATTTCCGCAAGACACATTGTGGTGTTCACCAAGAGCGGGAGCACGGCAAGAATGATGTCCTCACTGCGCCCCGAGGCGGAAATAGTGGCCGTCGTGACTTCAGAGTCCCTGGCGAGAAAACTCTTCATGGTGAGGGGTGTCAAGGTGGCACTGTTGCCCAGAGAGCTCGAAAAGAGCATAGGCGTGATTGAGGCATTCAAGCACATAGAGCCGATGGGTATTTTTGAGGCCGGGGAGGACGTAATCGTAGCCTCTGGGGCCCCATATTTCCTCTTCGGAGGAACAAATGACGTTCGGGTTGTTACAATCGGCGAATTTATAGCACGGGGATATCCTGAGGGCGAGAGTGTCAAGGGGAGATGCAAGTTCGAAGCTGGCGGTAAAGGCGAAATCCTGTTCTCAGATGACATCCCTGAAAGCATGGGTTTAGGAACGAAAGTCGTAGTGACTACAAAATTCCTGACAGCATCAAGGAGAGCCAGCCTCAAGGAAAAGGGCATATCGTCTGTTATTCTGACACAGGTTGCAAGGGCTCCGAAGAAGAACGAGATGCTTTCTGTGAACTGCCTAACTGGCGTGATCACCTCGCTGGAATCAGCGAAGTAGGTCATCCCTGACAGTGTTTATGGAAATAGGCTTCCCCGAATAATCCACGTAAACGTTCTTTACTTTCATGTATTCTTCGATTCCATACTTGCTGCCTTCTCCGCTCTGGCCCGTTAACCTGAATCCTGTGTGATATCCCTGCGATGACTCCGGTCCCGGCATGTTGATATATACCTCACCGAACCTGACGCGCTCTGCAGCCTTCATTGCAGTTGTGAAATCCTTCGTGAAGATATAGGAGGCAAGTCCATATTTTGAGTCATTCGCAAGTTCAAACGCACTATCAAGATCCCCGACCTTCATAACACCTGTTACGGGTCCGAATACTTCCTCCTGGAACAGGGAAGCTTTCTGATCCTTCTCTTCCAGCACAGTCGGCAGATAGAAATAACCGGAAGCCAGCTTGCCGGAAAGCTTCGGCCTGTTTCCTCCGGCAAGGACCCTGGATCCGCCATCTTTAGCAGTCTCAACGACTTTTTCCATGCTCTTCAGAGCTGATGCATTTATAAGTGGACCCATATCGGCTGTCTCCGGGTCTCCCACCCTGATGGAAGATGTCGCGGAAGCAAACTTCTGAAGGAAGCTGTCATATATGTCGGCATGAACATATACACGTTCAGCAGCTATGCATGACTGCCCGGAATTCCAGAACTTTGCCCACAGTAGCGTCTTTAGTGCATCCTTTATATCTGCATCCTTCCAGACAATGAAGGGTGCCTTTCCTCCCAGTTCAAGTATAAGCTTGGCCATATTGGCGCTTGCCTTTTCCATTATTCGCTGGCCAGTCTCGGTGGATCCTGTCATTGTAACAACGGAGACCTTCTTGTGCGCTACCATGTAGTCACCGATTTCCGAACCCCTTCCGGTTATGAAGTTCAGGACACCTTTTGGTGTGCCTGCTTCAACGAATTTCCTCGTGATCCATTCGGCTGAATGCGGAGTGTCTGAGCTTGGTTTCAGAACAACTGTATTTCCTGTCAGCAAAGCAGGAGCAAGTTTCCTCGCAACCATTGCAGCTGGAAAATTCCATGGAGTCAGGGCCAGTACAACACCCAGAGGAACCTTATACTGGAAGATCTTCCTGTCGAAACTCTCGCCTTCGGCAACGTCTCCAGTGAGCTTCCTTTCAAAACCTGCATAATAGGTCATCTGATCAAGGACACCGTCGACCTCTCCCACTGCTTCAATGCGACGTTTGCCGTTCTCAGCAACCAGGATATCCTCAAGCTCCTTTCTCTTCGCTGTTATCAGGTCCGCTGCCTTGAGTATGATCTTTGAACGCTCTTTTGAGCCGAGCTCATACCATGGCCAGAATGCAGTTTCTGCAGCATCATAGGCGTTATCAACTTCCTTACGATCCGCAGACGGGACCTTTTCAAGAACTTCCCCGGTGGAGGGATTCATTTTTTCTGTATAATTGCCACTTTCAGGGTCTTTCCAGTCTCCATCTATTAACAGTTTCATGATATTACAATTGCTTCATAGATTAAGGCTTTTTATATCTTCAGGATCAAGAAAAGATTGGCCAGGAACTAAAGAAGACCCTTCAGTTTCTCATACTGTTCCGGCGTGATCTCGCCGCGGACCAGTCGCATTTTGAGCTCATTCAATGGATCCTGCGGCCCAGAAGCTTGCGGCTGTGATCTTTGTGAAATCTTTGCCTGAAGAAGCTGTACGCCCTGCATGGTGTGATCCCTGATCTTTTTCCAGAATGTCCAGTCTTCATTGACGCCCATTCCCGTAATGATGATGTGATCCTCGATTAAACCCTGCTTCAGCTCAACTGAAGAAATCTGCTCATACCTGAACTGCCTTTCCTCAAAAGACATGAGACCCTTGGACACCAGCATGAGGCGCTGGTTCGTAATCACCATCCATGGATGGCCGGCCTGCGTTCCTGAAGCACCTCCTCCATAAGCGCGTACATTCATTCCCTGGGCATGTGTTCCAGCAATGCTCCGGAGAGAAAACTCAATGCTCTCTCCTGGAGAAAGTATCTTCCTTATCCTTTCCACATATTTCTCAGGCAGTTCCGTAAACTTGGATGGTGGCTCGTTTTCTCCCTCGACCATATATGGTGCAATCTGGCTGAATATTTAATTTTATCTTTCAAGCATTAAAAATATGGGTAAGCTGGCTGAACAAGCTGAAAATATTATACCTGTTGAAACTTGGTGAATTGATGCCTTCCAATGAAGACACGATTGACATCTAATACGTCATTAGACGAAAATTACAAATCAAGCGTAAAACACAAAGCTATAGCCTTTGACCTGAAATCCATGCAAGAGTTGCCAGTCTCTTCCTACGATATATATAAATAGAATCTTGACCTTCCTGAGAAGCATTAATTTACGGTGCTTTCGATGAACAATGGAGATTTCATAAAAATCGATTATTCAATGAGGGTCGGCGATGATAAGAAGCTTGTTTCGACAAGCAGTGAGCAGCTCGCTAAGGACAACTCGATATTCAATGAGAATACGAAATATGGACCTATAGCAGTGGTTGTTGGAGCGGATCAGGTCTTCAAAAAGATAGACAATAGCTTCAAGGAAGCTCAGGTAGATAAGGAAGTTGAGGTAACCCTTACTCCCGAAGAGGCTTATGGCGTCAGGGATCCGAAGAACATTAAGGTTCATTCTTACATTGAATTCAAGCGTCAGAACATAGACCCTGTTCCCGGACAGGAGATTTACCTGAATCACAGGAGAGGAAAGGTTTTATCAGTCACACCCGGCAGAGTACTGGTTGATTATAATCCACCTCACGCAGGCAAGACGATTGTTTATTCATACACGCTTCGATCTGTCATAAGCGACCCGAAGGAAAAGGTGCTGGCATTGATCGAGATGAACTATCCGGTTTCTGATGCCGTCTTTACTGTCATCTCAGAAGGAGAGTCAATAAGGATAGAAGTTCCGGAGGCAAGCAAGTTTGACCCTGTCTGGATGGAGGCAAAATTCAGGCTCGTTAATGAGATAAGGAAGTACCTGCCTGGATATATGATTAGCATAGTGGAGAATTATACTCCAGGGGAGCCTCCAAAGCAAGAAACCACACCGGAGGGTGAAGTGAAACCAGAAGGAGAGGCACCTGCCGCAACAACTGAAAACCCTCCCACCGAAAGTCCTCAAGCTTCAAACGAACAGGGAGAAGCTCAGGATGGACAAACCTCCGAAACAAAAGCCTAGTCAGGTTTTCAGGGAGGAAGAAACTAAGCGGTTAGCTGAAATTTCTAGTGCAATCGAAATCCTGAAGGAAAAGGTGAGTGTAGTTCTTGTTGAGCCGAAATACGACGGAAACATCGGCGCCACAGCAAGAACAATGAACAACTGCGGACTTGATAATCTCATTATTGTCAATCATCACGATATATCCGCAGAAGCATACAAGCTAGCAATGCATTCCTCATCAATTCTTGATAATGCGAGGCATATTGCGGATCTCTCTGAAATCAGAGAAGAATTCAAGATCATCGCAGGAACATCTAGCGTTGTTACATTTAATGGAAGAAAATTCCGCAGGATTTCTTACAATCCAGCCGGCTTCTGGAAGACATACCTGCCCGCTGACGGTAAAATTGCCCTGGTCTTTGGGCGCGAGGACGATGGGCTGAGGAACTATGAGATTGAACAGTGTGACAGCTTTATACACATCCCTTCAAACGCGGAATATCCCGTTTACAACCTTTCCCACTCTGTTGCTGTTATCCTTTATGAGATGCTTCAGCAGTCGATCCAAAATGGCGTCAACAGTCAAACAAGTTCAAATAACATATCACTCCTTGTTGATAAGATAGTGAAAGTGATGGAACTTACATCTTATCCAGATTATAAAAGCAAGAATACCACTGTTATGCTAAGGCGCATGTTTTCTCGCGCGGCGCTCACAGATACTGAATACCACAAGCTTATGGGCCTTTTCCGCTATATAATATTCACCCTGGACCCGGATTCAGAGGGTTGAAGGGTTTGGGAATCGCTATTGCAGGGCTGCACCGGTAATTTTTCCTTTGACATCAGGAAAACTATGAATCGAGGGATTGTTTCTGTAATTTAAGGTAAATGGTGGAACAGGTGATCCTGCATGACTTATGACTTGCACTGAATCAAGCTTTATTCGTTTTACCTGACCTCTTCGATGTCTTTCAAAGGCACAGGTAATAATTATATATCGACCAAACATATCCGACGGTAGCTTTACTGCACGTCCTTTCATGTCCGATTATTAGGAATTGAAGGGATAAAGAGTGATTCAAGATGTCATTAAACGGTAAGAACAAGGAGAGCAACGAGATTGCGGATACAATAGATACTTTAGTAAAGGTATCCAGGGAGAACAGCTCCACCATGTGGAGAGATATAGCAGAACGCCTTTCAGGGGGAAGCAGGCGTTACGCTTCTATCAACGTAGGCAAGATCAACAGGCTGTCTAACGACGGCGATATTGTTATCGTTCCTGGTTCAGTTTTGGGGAGTGGTGTCATCAATAAGAAGGTCACTCTTTCAGCCCTTAAGATTAGCAAGTCTGCGATGGAAAAGCTACAAAAGTCTGGATCAAGTTTTAAGCCGATCAAGCAATTTGCAACGGAAAATCCAAAGGTTAAGAACCCGAAAATACTGAGGTGAGGAAATGAAAGTTATCGACGCGTCCAATTCAATTTACGGGAGGCTCTCTGCCCATGTTGCGAAGCAGCTTCTCGAGGGCGAATCCATCAAGATAATAAATGCAGACAAATGCGTTATTACGGGTACAAAGGAGTTCATCATCAAGGATTTCGAGGAAAGAAGGGATATAGGAAGCGTCCGCAAGGGACCTTATTATCCAAGAACCCCAGACCAGATCCTCAGGAGATCGATCAAGAATATGCTTCCATCAAAAAAGACTCACGGCAAGGACGCACTTGCCAGATGCCTCGTTTATTGCGGTGTTCCGGAGGATCTGAAAGATGCCCAGGTCGAGATCGTGGAAAAAGCCAAAAACAAGAGGCTAAGCAATTTTATGACGCTCTCAGAAATTTCGGAGCGGTTAGGGTATAAGGTGAAACTTTGAAAACACAGACGATTCTTACTTCTGGAAAGAGAAAAACTGCGGTAGCGACAGCAGCCACAAAGAAAGGCAAGGGCATTATTACCATCAATGGCTATCCGATAGAGTTCCACCCTGTCCAGATATTAAGAGAGAAAATATTCGAGCCAGTCCAGCTGGTTGGCGACAAGATAAATGAAGTCAATATTGAAGTACAGGTTCATGGAGGCGGAACCACAGGACAGGCTGACGCTGCCAGGACAGCTATTGCCAAGGGAATAGTAGAATACTTTGGCGATGACAAGATAGAAGAAATGTTCAGGCAATATGACAGGACCCTCCTCGTAAATGATATAAGAAGGAAGCTTCCAAAGAAGCCTCAGGGTTCTGGAGCAAGGGCGAAGAGGCAGAAGTCGTACAGGTGATGATATGATAATTCCGGTAAGATGTTTTAGCTGTGGCAAAGTCATAGGCTCGGATTACAAGAAATTCTCCGAAAAAGTACAGAAAATCAGGAACGAAGGAAGGGAACCAAAACCGGAGGAGATCCAGAAAATCCTTGACGATCTTCACCTGACCAGATACTGCTGCAGAAGAATGATTATTTCTCACATTGACCTTATCGATGAAATAATCCCCTTCTCTTGATCTAGAAGCATATCTGGGACCGTGGGGTAGCCTGGTATCCTACCAGCTTGGGGTGTTGGTAACCTGAGTTCAAATCTCAGCGGTCCCATCAAGTGCAAGTGCGGTCCCATGGGGATTTGCACTTGTT
>JBMFWM010000019.1:0-28845 GCA_049965275.1 Thermoplasmata archaeon
GATATCTTTTGCTCCACTCTTTTTAGAGTCGGTATGGAAGCAAGAAGTGCAATAGTATACTGGTGAAGAGGGTTGTTAAGGATGTCATCCACTTTTCCAACCTCTACTATCTTGCCGGCATACATTACGGCAACTCGATCGGCAATAGCACCAACAAGTGAAATATCGTGGCTTATGAATAGTATGGATAGACCCAGGTTCTTCCTGAGAGATTCGAGCTTCCTAGTTATCTGGCTTTGAACTACAACGTCAAGCGCAGTTGTCGGTTCGTCTGCTATAAGCGCCTTGGGTTCGCATGCAAGCGCAATAGCTATGTTAACTCGTTGTTTCATTCCGCCGCTTAACTCGTGCGGATATAGGTTCTTAACCCTTTTGGAAATTCCAGCTTGCTCCAACAACGGATCCACACGCTGCATTGCCTCCTGAAAAGTGTAATCATGATCAATCATAACGTCAGTGATCTGGTCGCTTATGCGCATGACCGGATTCAGTGAGTTCATTGATCCCTGGAATATCATAGAGACTTCCTTCCACCTGTACCTCCGGAGATCTGGAGGCTTCATCTCAAGGACATTTACGACTTCTGAATTGCCATGATAATAGAGCGCCCCTTCCTGGATCGTTGCAGGCGGGTATATCAGCTTAAGGAATATTGTGGCTAGCGTGGACTTTCCACAGCCGCTTTCTCCTACAAGTCCAGTTATGCTACCTTTCTCAAGGGTAAGCGAGACTTTTCTCACCGCATCTACCTTTTCCCTTCTCGTTACATAACTTATGGTAGCATCCTTGACTTCGAGAATTGTATTTCCTGTCATCTTAATCTTTCCTCTTTGTTCCATTCGTCTCGGAAACCGCATTGGAGAGTAGATTTGCTCCTATTCCAAGTGCCATGATGCCCAGCCCAGGCGGGAGGAGCCACCACCACGCTTTAAACAGTATGCCGTTTTCCGTATCGAACCAGTACAGCATTGTCCCCCAGTTAACTGAATTTATGTTACCGAGACCAAAAAATGCCAATCCAGCCTGTGCTACTATTGCCCCGACCACGACAAATATAGAGTTTATGAAAATTATCGGCAGCATATTTGGTATGAGATCACGCACTATAATCCTGAAGCTTCCAAGGCCCGAAAGTCTGGAAGCAAGCACGAAAGCCCTGCGTTTAAGAGTAAGGGTCTGCGACCTGATTACCCTGGCATGGAAAGGCCAGCTCAGGATAGACAATATCAGAATTGTGCTCCAGATGGTCGGAGGCAGATATGCAGAAAGTATTACAAGAAGGGGGAAACCAGGAATGACAAGCAGTACATCAACTGTTCTCATAATAACATCGTCTGTAATTTTCCCAAGGAATCCGGCGCTTATCCCAGCGAGAGTGCCAATAACCATTGTCGCAAGAGCAACCACGAAACCAACAGTTAGTGAAACCCCAGTACCGTAAAGGAATTCTGAAAATACGTCTTCCCCTACATAATTGGTGCCCAGTAGATGAGCAAGTGTAGGTGCCTGGAAAGCTGGGAAATTGACATCGGTTGGGCTGTAAGGTGCAAGGACCCTTCCAAATACGGCAATCCCGATCATAACTGCGTAAATAATCATGCCAACCTTGCCTTTGCCATTCCTCCATACCCCTATGACAAACTCAAGCAATGGACTTCTTTTCTTTATTAGCGGAATTGAAGATGGAGATTCTGGTGTTAAGTGAACAGCTTCGTTCATTCTAGCACCACCCGAGGATCAAGAAATGCATAAAGCAGGTCAACAATAAAATTAGCTATTATGACAGTGATAGTTATGATGAGAAATATTCCATCAATTAGAGGGAAATCGCTCGTAGTTACGGCTTCATAAAGCATGTACCCGATGCCTGGATATGAGAATACAACTTCCACAAGAAAGGCACCACCAACAATACTTCCGAAAGCAAGTGCGACAGATGTTGCGATAGGAAGCCTTGCATTCCTGTTCACATACATCTTCTTTATTCTCCATGTCCTTAGCCCTTTAGCCCGCGCCATCTGGACATAATCATCATTGATTATGGTCGAAATGGTATTACGCATTAGAAGGGTGAAACCCGGGAAGGAGATTAGTACTAGGGTTATCAGGGGCAGGGTAGAATGCCATAGGACGCTTGAGATGAAGGAAAATGTAAGACCAGGGTACACATCTGCAGAAAAAGCATGCGCAATTGGGAACAGATGGTGGCCGTTAATTACTATCATAAGACCAAATACAATCTGGAAAATGAGTCCAAGCCAGAAAAAAGGAAGTGATCCTAGACTTATCGCAATCGAAGAGATGATAGAATCACTCTTTCCCCCAAGTCTCCAGCCAATATAAGTTGCAATCGAAACGCCCACAAAAACAGATATAATTGTAGCGGTTCCAAGCAGAAAAAGAGTCCATGGAAGGTGGCTCCCTATAATGGATACGACAGTAGCGGGGTAGTAATAAAATGACACGCCAAGGTATCCATGAAAAAGTGACGACATATATCCAATATATTGGTGAAGCAGGCTTCCTCGCAGGTCAAGTTCGCTCTCAACGAGGAGAAGTTCCTGTGGTTTGATCTGATTTCCGTACCTAGATACGAGTATAGTAATTGCCGGGTTTCCTGGTATCAATCTCGGAAGGAAGAAATTAATAGTAACTGCAATGAAAAATGTAATAACTAAATAAAGGACCCTGCGTTCGAGATATCTCGCTGTTATCAATAGGCTGCGGATTTTAGCTCGATATTTAATGATTTGGCAAGCTATCGTGCACATAGAGGCAAATGGTTACTATTTGGTAATCAAATTACCAAGTTACAATCAAGCAGATATCCGGCAGCAATTCGAACCTTTCTGATAATTATCTTAAATCAAAAACTAAATGACTTAATGCATGCATAAATTTCAGAACAACATGCGTGCGTTGCTCTAGCATTCAGGTGAAGCAAAGGTTATATACCATACATGTGCTCCCCGAGGCAATGAATTTAAAGAAAGTATTTGGTATTGCACTGGCAGCGATTATGTTAATCGCTTTCATGCAGTTTTTGATGCCTGCGTTTGCATCAACCCCTGCACCATCAAACGGCGGTACACTTGTCGTCGGAACTATAGAGGATGAGATAATAAGCGACCAGAATCCGTTGACTGCAAGTGGCCTGTCTGGAGATATACTCGGACTAACATATGCCGACTCGCTGGCTTATGTATTTGAGAGCAACGCCACTGCGATTCCATGGCTCGCTTCCAGTTGGGCTTTTACAAACTCCGGGCATACGCTGACATTTAACCTGGTTCAAAATGCATACTGGATGAACGGAACAAACAAGGCTGGTCAGGTTACAGCCCAGGATGTTTTGTTTACCTTCAATGTGCTTAAAGCAAATGCGACGCTCGATGCAAACGGTGTATTTCCGATAATAACAAACATGAGCGCGCCTAACAACTTTACCGTTGTGTTCAATCTTTCTTACTACAACCCGGTGATATTCGATTACATTGCCAGCCAGATTATAATACCCCATACCTGGTCCAAATATGTTACAAATCTGTCTGCAATAGGTAGCTTTGAAAACATGGCGATCGGACAGCAGTGCAGTCTGGGTCCTATGATCCTGAAGAATACCACTTCCACATCGGTAAACATGGTTGCAAATCCATACTTCTTCATGGGAAAGCCCCACTTTGCTGCTGAAGTCTGGGATCTCTTCTCCTCTAGCTCTGCGATGGTCGAGTCACTTGAAGCTGGATCTATAGATGTCGCATATGCGCCCCCAGCAACAGCATATCCGCAATTGGTTAACTATACCGGAATCAAGGCAGTTGCCTTCAATTTGCCTTACAATAACGTATTGTGGTTCAATGATAAAGTGGCACCATACAACAATACTGATTTCAGGATTGGCCTGTCGTACGCGATAAATAAGACTCAGATATTGTACAAGGCAGAATATGGCCTTGGTGGAAAAGTCAATTTCGGCGGTCTTCCATGGACATTGCCGCAATATTACAACACATCTGTCAAGTACAATGCCTTTAACTATACAGAGGCTAACAAATACTTTACAGCTGCCGGTCTCCATATTGGATCCTCGGGTAACTGGGAATATGCGAATGGTACTGTTGTTTCATTGCAACTGATTGATCTGAGTGCATCAGACTGGGATACTTCCATGACACTGATGCAGAGTGATCTGCAAAACGATCACTTTACTGTGTCATTCAAGGTAGTGCCTACACAAGTATGGGTCACAGATATCTTTTCGACGCCTAACTTCACTCAGGCAAGCTTCTTTAACTTTGGTCCACTCCTTGGTAATCCTTGGTTTGATCTATGGGCTGAGTATGCCTATAACGGTTACTGGAACTTCGAGGGATATAACAATCCAACAATGAATCATCTGCTCAACGTTTCAGAATCTGAAACATTCAACTCACCTGCATTTAACAACACGTTATATCAGATAGAAGGGTTAGCTGCGAGTCAGATGCCAACAGTTCCAATAATGGGATCTCAAACCATGTTTGCATACGAAGTCAATAAGGTTGGTGGATTGAATCCCAATCAACAGCCTTCCAGCCCTCTTGACTCCGAATATGCATACCTGATATCACAACCAACCACTTCATCCGGACTCACAACGCTCGACTATGCAATTATCGGCTTAATTGTCGTTATTGCTGTTGTTGCAATTGGAGCTGGCGTAGTGATCTCAAGCAGGAACAGAAAGAAGGAGTAATCCTTCATTTTTATTATTTAACTATTTTTCATAAAAGATATCTTTTTTGTTTTATCCTATAACTATCAAAGGAACCAACATTTCTGCCTCAGTTAGCCCACCGTGATCGCCTATCATGGCTGAATCATTACTACCTACTGCCGGCGGGTAATAGAAAGAAACATCAGAATCGGAAGCGATGATATAATTGAATAAAGTCTTTTTAAGGCAGGTATCGGACCCTAGTAATTTAGTGACACTTTTACTGGTTGCCTTGTATGCCAGAAGTCCTTCATGATTTCTCTCCAAATCATTCTTGCTTGCGTCTTCGATGTTTAGGAAAAATGATCTAGCTGAGCCAAAAGGTGGAACTTTCAAGTTGCTCAATGCATGCCTACCTTGGTCTAAGCGTGTAGTTTTCCTTACCTTTATGTGTCCATGATCTGCTGTAATCATCGAAGTGTACCTATTTTTGCACTCAAGAGAAAGAGACTTTACGGCTTTCAGGATTTTCTTGGCAGTATCTACGGTGTGAGCAGAATGCGGTCCAAACTTGTGGGAAGCCTGGTCTATGTATGGTAAATAGAAGTAGATGAAATCGAAATCTTTTCCTATAGCCTTCCTGTACTGCTCAAACGCATTATCCATGCTGTTATAATAGAAATGCTCGCCTGATTCACTCGCCGTAAGATTCGCAAGTTCCTTGTTTTGCCATTGTTCAGGACAGACAACCGCACATCTTTTACCGGCAAGAGTGGCTTCATTTATGATGTTATTAGCCCCATAGGCATCACGCATAGGCATATACCTTGAAAGTTCACCAGGATTTTGTGAGTAAATAGAGGAGTAGGTGCTGTTGTTGATGATAGTCCCCATACGGTAAAGAAAAGTTGTGTCACCTAATACACCATGCTCACCAGGCATTTGCCCACTAAGCAGGCTCGTTAGAGCAGTGCAGGTTATCGATGGAAATACGCTTGTAAGATAAGGCGTATCACCCCGAATCTCTCCAGCTGAGATAGCAAGCTCATAACCCAATCCGTCCAAAACGACCAAAGAGATTGGTTTATCCGGTGCTTTCAAAAAACGAATTCCTGCGTGTGTAGCTTTCAATCCAAGGCTGTTCTTGACGGTTTGAGAGATGTTATAAATGCTCCCTCCGCTATAATCTGGATAAATTACCTTCATTTAATACAAATCTGGTGATGCTCCTGTTACATAAATCTCTCTGCATCATTTTTATATTCAGATTGGAGATTCAAAGATATTATCTTCTTTTCTTCCTTGATATTGCCTTTCTGCCTTTATGCTGTGAACTGGTTGACTGACATCGGCTCTACATCGAATGGTCGGAGGTTCCTCATACACAGAGAGGCAACCAATTGACCTCATTTTGAGAGCTCGTCTTTGCTATTCGATGTATCATCAAACCGAAATGTAGCCTAAAAAGTTGCGTTATAAAAAGTGTTCAGCAGCTCGTTAAGTTCCAACTATGACTATCGTTAGTGTTATCTGGAATCAAGGCATAATCCATTTGCTAATAGGGTGAAAATTCAATGAAACCTAAGGTCATGATTTCCTGGAGTTCCGGAAAGGACTCCTGCTATTCGCTAATGCAGATATTAAAGAACGATACATACCAGGTTGCAGGATTGCTCACCACAGTTACGAGGGCATACAACAGAGTCTCAATGCATGGTGTCAGGGAAGCCCTGCTGGAAAAACAGGCTGAAGAGCTTCATCTTCCTCTTATGAAGGTTGAAATACCTTCTCCTTGCTCGAATGAGCAATACGAGCAGATAATGGGAGGAGTGATGGAGCGCATAAAATCCATGGGTGTAAGTTACATGGTGTTTGGAGATATATTTCTTCAGGATATCAGGAAGTACAGGGAAGAAAAGCTTGCACCCACAGGCATTAAGCCAATTTTTCCTCTCTGGGGTAGCGATCCCGGGCAGCTTGCCGATGAAATAATAAGAGCAGGGATAAAAGCAAAGATTGTATGCCTTGATCCGCGTAAGCTTGGCCGGGAATTTGCTGGTCGCGTATATAGTAAGGAGTTGCTTGCTGGTCTTCCACCGAATGTCGATCCCTGCGGAGAAAACGGTGAATTTCATACCTTTGTGTTTGGATCTCCTTCTTTTAGTAACAAGGAGATACACATCCGTACCGGGATCACAGTAGAAAGAGATGGTTTTGTTTTTACCGATATTGAGGAAACACCGGATTCACATGTTTAAATGCCCGATTTGTAATTTGCAAGAGTAGAGCCTGCTTGTTGTTTGCACTAAACCAAATGCTTTCATTAGATTGCTTTCCGGACTATTTGAGTCAATAATCTGGTCAGATTTCGTTAATGGCTGAGCTAATCCACTGCAGTTTCTAAAGATGTTTTAGACTCCTGCTTCAACATCCGAACGAGTAAATACAAGAAGATAGAAGTCGATAAAACACCAAACGTACCAAGTATTACAAAATTTGAGGTAAGTGCATGCCTGACAGCTTCTATCTGGCCAACAAAGCCAGCATTATAGTTCCATGCTATATCCGGATTAAGGAAGTAAGTATAGGTATAGTTCAGGTAAAGATAGACTGATCCAAGCAGAGAGACAAATGCAGCATATCTAAATTCTCCAAGGATAATGAAAAATGGAATTATCCAGATCAGATATTGAGGGTTCATGAAGTTATAAGTAACGAAGAAAAGAAGCATGCTTGTTATAAAATATCTCTCCAATCCGATATTGTGTTTGTAGGCATATATCGTATAAACAATATAAGAAGGTATGAATACGTAAATAAAGATTGAAGGAAAACTTCTCACTAACATGTCAGATACCACAATCTGCCATGTAAGCCCTTCTGATATGTAAACGCCAAGATAAGTCGGTACAGCCCTTCCCGTAACCAGCGTATTTAGATCCAGCATGAGGCTTCCGGTTGCCGCGTATATAAGCAGGGAAAGCAGTATTACGGGAATGATTGCAAGCGAGGAAAGAAGTTTTCTTTTGCTTCTTGCGATCAGCAGCGGAATGACAAATACGGGAAATATCTTGATAGCTGTGCCAATCGATGCAAAGAGTACGGGTTTGAAGCCTTTACCCTCTTTATGATAGATGATTGCCTGAAGGAGAAATGCTAGGCCAAGTACGTCAAGCTGTCCCCACATTATACCTACTATAACAGCAAAAGGATTGATCAGCCACAGTTTCCACCGCTGTCTTCCAGTCTCCTTAACAAGCATGTAATTTATCCAGAAAAATGAGATAACGAATGGAAGCTTTGACAGAGCATACAATACGATGAGATTGACTCCAGAAAGGGCTCTCCATGCTGAATATACGTTATTGTATGATACTTCAACATAGTTTAGCGAAGTGTTTGTCGGTACACGGAACCCAAGAGCGTAGTGCGTGAATACAGTTACAAGGTAGCTCCATATCGCATAAAGCGGCGGGTATTCCCACTGCAAGCCGGCAGGAGTGAACCCAGTTAGAGCGTAAGGGTTTGATCCGTCGAATATCCTCATTCCTAGCGAGATCATGAAATAATCGTCGAATCTCTGTCCATATACTATGCTCAATCCAATGTATACAGGAACTAGAAAGAGATACTTCCTTGACTTGATTTCCACTAAGAGGAAGAAGGCTGCAAACGCTGCAATTCCAATGATTAAGAATATCTCACCTATAAGGCCTGTGCTTGATGGCTTGAATCGTAGATCAAGGAAGATAGTCGACTGATTCTGGATCTGAATGGAGATGTTATTATCCGAACTAGCTGGAGACGATGTCATGTATACACTGAAATATTGACGTGGGGAGAAGGTGGCATTCACGAGTACCGATGTTTGATTGCCGGAATATCGCGAAATAACAATATGCGTGATATTCTCTGTCGTCTGAACGGATAACTGTACTTCAACATAACCACTCAATGGCTGTGGTGCAGTGACGTTCGCAGGCTGAGCGCATACTACAGTACCGTTGGCATTGCGTGCTGACATCGTGTTCTCACCAATAGCATTGAATGACAGAATCGTAGCACTCCCTACTAGCGCTAACGAGAGTGCAAGCATGAAATAGCTCAGGAACGATCGTTGGCGGCTGGATAATTTCATGTTTTACACTGCTTTGCCAATCCATATAATCGCTGATAGCAAGATCTCGAGCTATGTTCAAAGGCTGCCTCCAGATGAGCATAAATGTTTGCTCTCAGCATGGGAATAGCACCATTATTGGCTATCATGAATCAATTTTATAACCTTTTGCGACTGAATGCTTCTTTAAGTTGCTTCGCCGCATAGAAGAAGTCGAAAAGGTTCTCCATGAATGCGAATGATTACTGAGGGTGCTTTTTAATTAACAAAAAGTATTGATTAATGCCTTAATGCACATCTGGAATGAGTAAGAATCCAATCAGTTTATCAGAACTGTTGCAAAAAAGGCCATTGCTCTTTACAGTTGTTCCATTGCGCGACAACCTGACTGGTGACCCGAAACATGATGACAAGATACTGAAGAATGTCTCCCTGAGGAAAAGCGACATGGTCAGTTCCCTGCATTCCATAAGCCGCCTTAACGCAGTGAACGTTCCGGAACTTGTGGAGGAAAACCATGAAGGGAAGCCAAGATATAACAGCGTGTATACTAGAATGCTAGCGAAGTCCATTGCAAGCGCCCTGGGAATTGATGCGATAGTAAACAAGGTTGTTGTTCATCTCCCGGGTTACGGTGAATTCATGAACTGGGTTAAGGAAACCACTGAAAACGGGATAAGGAATATCATCATCGTTGGTGGCAATACGAGGCACCACAGATATCCCGGCCCTTCGGTTGCCGAGGCTAACATAACGGTCCAGAACTATCTCAGGACGCACAGGGAGAACCCGGTTACAATTGGTAACATATGCCTGCCGGAACGCAGGGACGAGGCAATGAAGATGTTATACAAGACGATATCGGGCGCTCAGTTCTTCACTACGCAAATGCTCTTTGATCACAGGCAGATTATACAGGTTCTTTCGGACTACGGCACTCTTTGCCGGGCAGCCGGGATCATGCCTGCAACTGTTATATTGAGCTTTGCGCCTCTGAAAAGCACTGCTGATCTTAACCTACTGGACTTTTTAGGCGTCGATCTACCCGAACGAATCAAGGAAAGCATCATCGAGGGTGGTTCTATTGAAGCTACGGCACACAGATCACTGATGAACGCTCTTTTTGTCTACAGAGAGATTATCGCTTCTTTGGAGAAAAAGAAGGTTGATGTACCGATTGGGGTGAACATAGAACAGCTTACAAAGTCTAACCTGCCGCTCTCTGTGAACATGCTCGATACATTTGCTAAGATAATCGACATGGAAAGCGCTGAATTATCCGGTTACTATAGAAAGTTTTCTGATGATAATTAGCCAAGCATTTTTTACTTAGCGATGAAAATGTTGACCAGTATATTGAAGCAATTAAACAATCAACTATTCAGATAACTGTGATACTTCAACAGGTTACTATAACGCTTCTTTGAGCGCTGAACATTCTAATACATTCCCATGATTATCAGGTATGCCAGGAAAGAGGCACACATGGGCATTAGACATAGCAGGACAACCCGAGATCCTGGCAATACTTTTAGGAATCATCGTATATTTCGTTGATCTGCGTCTCTCCGTTCTTTCCTTCCTCTACGGTTATCTGGGTTTTGTCCTCGGTACCAGCAGCACCCTCATTACGCCGTACAGCCTTATAATGTCAGGGATTATATTTTCAGTCATTTGCACGATACTCTTCCTTGCGAATGTCAGATGGTGGCGGTGCGCAATAATTGGCGCTTTCACGGCTCTTGCATCTCTTGTACTTTTTGAATTTGTGTGGGATATTCTCTTTCTCATAAGATCATGGCCGATAACATCATGGTTCGGCTTTCCGCTCCCTGTTGTCAATTATATAATCGCATTTCTTTCCTTAATAACGCTGTATGCAGTGGGAATTATGTACTGGAGGAGATCCTATATTGTGCTTGGTCTGTGGGTCTCAACTATTATCGTTTTCATCATATGGTATGAGATCGGGTATCCACAGGTAGGTGCAACCTTTGTTTTGACACCCGCATACATGCTTAATGCTGCCTCTAAAGTTCTTTTATCACTTGCAATGATGTCTCCAATAGTTGCGTGGGGATACGGGAGGATGCTTGAATTAGGCCTTGTAAAACCGAATCAGGTAAGATCAAGGCAATAAAAAATGAATGGTGACGGAGGCTGAGCTCAGTCACCCAGGGCAGCGCCTTTTGCCAGTGATTCAAGCTTTTTCAGCGCTATGCTTTTTGGTACGCTTCCCAGACCGGCAAACGTCTCAAACCCGCAATCCGTTCCACCGAGGACGTTCTCTGGCCCTATCTCATCAATGTCGGCCAGATTGTGCAGCTTTATGCTCACAGTTTCAGGAGTCTCAACGAATGGCGACTTCACGTCGATAACGCCGGCTGCAAACCTCATGTGCTTCGGCCAGCCATGATCACGCACATACTTTCCAATTATCAAAGGATCACCTGCATGTCTCGGGTTAGCCATCTCTCCCACAAGAGTTCCAACCTTGAGCTTCAGGATTTCTGGCAGGACCTTTCCGTAATCCGGATCTGTCATATGCGCTGCGGGATAATTTCCATAGCAGTAATGCACACGTATCCTCTGAGCAGGCAGGCCCGCGATTGCCTCGTTTATCGCCCTCACATGCGATGGAAGCACGGAATAGAAATCCTTTGCCCAGTCTACCCCAAGGCTTTTTGCCATAGCAAGGTCAGGCGAATCCACCTGCAGATCAACGCCGTCGACGGAAAGAATTGCCCTGTATTCCTTTGCCATTTCCCTGGCAAGGCCGAACAAGAAGTCCTCGTGATCCTGGTAAGCCGTGCCGGGCTGGTAGAATACAGTAAGAACGCCAGGCGATGGTGCAGGAACAAAAACGCGCTTTGCGCCGAGCTGGCGGGCAATCTTGACCGCTTCCTCTGCTTCCCTCTTAGCGTTTGCCTCTCCCGTATATGAAAGAGGGCTTTCTATTTTAGGAAGTTCAAGTGTCTTTGCCTCCTGGAGAGATTGTGCCAGGATTGGGTTCGCTTCCAGCAGCTCACCATAAAACTGAGGCGAGAAATTCTGTGACACCCTCTCTTTCTTGGAGAAACCCGTGAACCTGTTTGGAATATATGTTGTATACCCTGACTTGCGCTGCTCGCCGTTACTCACCCATGTCAGTCCATGGTTTGAACCGTTGGGGTGTAATTGATCAGATATTGCCAGCTTTTCAGCCGCCTCAACTGCGCTCTTGCCCTCGATCCCGACTTCTCCAGTCGGTGACTTCTTCAAAAGCTCCTCGATTTCATGAGTTCTGTAGAAACTCCCGGTCATTGTTGTTTCAAACATGGTTGCAATAATTATGATTAGGACATAATATTTCACGAATAAAATAGCATTCGCAGTAATATTTTGCGTGAAAAAAATTCGCTATAAAGTTTGATACATAGTAAAGCTAAGTTGGCTCCGCCTATGTGCATTTAGCGCCTACTTCTTGCTCGAGGTCACAATGCTCCTGTATGTAAGCGCAAGCCTTACGAAAGGCAGTCCCTGGAACCTTTCCGGGTTGAAGGCTTTTGCAAATCTTTCAACTTTTGAGTTCCTGACATACCAGTACATGACCTCCCTTGTCCTGGTTGATGCATGCATGATTGCCGCTGTTACCCTCCCCTTGGATCTCAGCAGTCTCTCTGACGAATCATCTTCAATCTCCTCGCCAAGTGAAAGCTTTATCAGAAAGTCGTGCGAAGGGACCTTCTTTCCTGTTACTATGGACTCGCCAAGTTCAGAAAGATACCTGATTATCTTTACGTAGTTTTCCTTCCACTCAGGGTCAAGCTCGCGAAGTTCCGCCAGCTCCGTTGAAAGATAATTCTTTGCCAGGAAGAAGTATTCCACCTCGGAGTCATAGTCTTCTATCGAGTTCGAGATCACGCATTCAAATGTCGGGAATTTTAAGGCTTCAGTCATGATTATCAAAACTTGAAAGTCAGGCAGTATTAAAAGCTGATGTTCCATTATTTGTAAGGGGAGAACACATTTTCTGGCCTTCTGATATTTATCAAGGCTTTTCATTTACTAAACCGCAGTATGAAAGTCAAAGATAATGCACTAGCTTGCGTTCATTGAGCGAAATAAATGTGCAGAATGTTCATGTTAGCAGGCGATTATTCGGCAGATCTGCCTAAGATATTCGAGTCGCTGAAGGATGCCGCTTATGATGACTGGATTTATCATGAAGTCTATAAGAGGAAGATAAGCCATGATGATGGTTGGGGCTACGCAGTCCTCGGTCAGGATAGCGTTCATTATGACAGGATTTATAAGCCGGTCTATGAATCCGATCTTCCCGTCCTGCCGGGACACGGAGTTATGATCATGCATGCCAGAAAGGCTGCCGAAGGCGAACCACTGGGACCTCTTAACTGCCATCCTCACCATAGGAGCAATTCAAATCTGGATGCATACCTGAGCCATAACGGCGCATTTGACAAGAGAAAGATAGCCGATCTCCTTCATGTCGACTCTGTAGAAGGACAGACTGACAGCGAGTTTTTCCTGGAGCTTCTCATGTCGAAAGAAGGTTCGGTGCTTGAGAAGTTAAGATCATCGATCGCCGCTATGCATGATGAGGATTTGGTAAAGTCCACAGGAAATATATTCCTCATTTACAGGGACAAGCTGACAGGCGAACAGGGTGCATACTATTACTCGACTGCGAAGAAGCCCAGTGAGTATACATCGCTATACTTGGTGAAGGGTCCAGACTGGTCCGGTGTATTTTCATCCACGATTGTTAAATCGAAATATTTTCCTGATGCCTACAAAGCAGAGAAGGTTCCGATGGATGTCCTTTTCCTTCTTTGATCCATTGGTGGCACGAACAAGGAGATCTTTGTGCTGTCAATGGATATTTGTTCCATAACCCTTAAGGGCATGGATAGATTTAGATAGTTATGCGGAGAGCCCGAATTGCCGGTGCCATAGTGCTTCTTATAATCGTGATACTCGCAGGAAGCCTGCTGGCATACAGCCAGGAGTGGCCTCCCGTCAGCGTCGTTGCTTCCGAGAGCATGACGCATTCAAGCTCCTGGAAAGCTGGGACCCTGAATGTGGGCGATATTGTCTTCGTAAAGAAGGTGGATCAGGTTCCCGGTTCCGTTATCACATACGTTGTGGGCAGGGATACCGGGTTCATGTCATATGGGGAATACGGGAACGTCATCCTCTATCACAGCACCAATGGTATCATTATCATACACAGGGCGATGTTCTATCTTTCCTGGAATGGATCAACGCCGTACGTGCAGGGATTTCATAACCAGTCTTGGCTTCGTGTGACTGATCAGTATGTATGGATCGAGGATGCCAGTTACAACGGAAGAAATTTAACTGTTTCCATATCTGCTTTCAAGGGAATGGATGGCTTCATCACCGTTGGTGACTACAACCTTGCAACTTCCGCAATATACATAGCAGCACAGCATGCATATGTCGCAGCGGATCAGAATGTTAACATAACTGCGTTTCCTGTCAGTTCATCCGAGATCGTTGGCATAGCGTTCGGGGACGTTCCATGGTTCGGTCTGATTAAGCTTAATTTTTTGAGACTATACAACCAGTGGCCCGAATACAACCAGGTTGCAAAGTATTCTTATGATTATCTGGGGCTTTCCATACTTGCGTTACTGGTTGTAATATTCTTCCCGTATAGCGAAACTGCCAAATATATAAGGCAGAGGAAGAGGTCGAATTGATTTTTCTCTGCTGTGATATTATTCGAAATAGTAGAATATTGACAAACCTGGCATGGAAAGATAATAAGATCAGATTCTATCCTCAGCGGTGCCAGAATACGATATCGTGATTATTGGTGCCGGGATAACAGGTCTTGCCGCTGGATATCATTTGAAGAAGGAAAAGCCTGACCTGAATATCGCCATTATTGATAAAAACAGATCTTTTGCCCAGGGAAATACCGCAAAGAGCGCAGCAGGATACAGGGATCTTTTCACTTCACAGTTAAACAGGAAGATATCTGGATCATCTATCGCATTTTACAGGCATGTCCAGCAGGACCTGAAAATTGATCTTGGAATGCACCTGAACGGCTATCTTTTCCTGATGGATGACAAGCGGCTGGGTCAGGACGCCATCGAGACATTCATATCTGAAAAGAGGGCGGAGATAGTGGACGAGGCTTCGCTCAAGGATATGGGCTATATAACAAAGCTGGATAAGGAGGAAAAGCAACTCCTTAATCTTTCCGATATAGACGGGGCTCTGCTTGGATATAATTGCGGTATCATTGAACCGGATAGGATTTGCTCTTATTACGAAAAAGAGCTCAGAAAAATGGGTGTTTCCTTCTTCTATAATACCGAGGCGAAGAATCTCAGGTTTGAACCGCAGACCACGATGAATTATCCAGGTGAGCCATTCCTCTGGCAGAAGATGGAGATGAGGAACCTTCAGACCTCAAAAGGCATCTTCAGGACTGAAACAACGATTGTTTGCGCTGACGTGTGGTCAACTGCCCTGCTCAATTCTGCAGGTATCGATAGTCATGTGCGCGGAAAAAAGAGGCAGGTATTCAGGATAACAGGAGAACCTGCCTCTGCATTGATGTCCCATACCATGAGACCTGATCAGAAGGTTATGCCTTTCACGATCTTACCCAGCTATGGCATAGTTATGCGGCCTGAACCTGGCAACTCTTCCGTCTGGATCTCAGTCGCCGATGACTATAACAGACCCTTCGAGGAAGAGGATGATCCAAAACCGGAGCCTGAGTTCTACGAAAACAGCCTCTTTCCCATCATACGATCTTACCTGCCGCAGTTCTCGTCCTGCAAGGTATCCTCTATGTGGGCAGGTCACTACTCATATAATACGATAGACAAGACACATTACGTCTTCAGGGAAGGCAACATAATAGTGGCAAACGGATCAAGCGGAAGCGGGATCATGAAAGCGGATGCGATTGGCCGGATTGTTTCTTCTCTTTATTCGCAAAGAAAGAGAACCACACTATATGATGGCTCCGTTATCAATACATCTGATCTGGGCGTCGAAAACAGGAAAGTGCAGCCGGAACACATGGTCATATAATCCTTCGGACCTGGTACAAATGCTGCTTGTTAGCGTTGACAAATATGACGTGTTCTTAGCTTATATGAACGACTGGATGCTATCCGATCCATAAAGGTAAAAAGAATATTCTATCGACGGAAGTTGGTAATAATTACACCACTGCAACGGATGACTTGCCTGCAACCTTTTTGATATTACAGCATCTCTGTCTAATGCTCTGTCCTTATGATAATTTATGTATTCGTCCGGTTCACCATTATCTGGCTTATAGTTAAAATATTGATCAAGTCTTATATGAATTATGCATTATTGTCGCAAGATGCCAGATAAGATTCACTATCCCTGCATTTACCAGTTATTGATTTCAGACGGGTGGTTTTCAATTTGACAGACAAAAAAATTAACCTTGGAATAATAGGTTTGGGCAGGATCTCTTCAGAATGGATCAAGGCGGCAAATAATTCCGGAAAGATTAAGATGTTATGTGCATGCGACATTGATTCTTCCAAGAGTAATTTGTATCCTGATCTGACTTTTTACAATGAGATAGATAAGATGCTTCAATCTGAAAAAGAACTTGATGCGATAATAGTCTCGACATCGACCAGCAATCATTATGAGACTGGTTTGAAAGTGATTAAATCAGGAAACAACCTTGCAATGGAAAAGCCCTCTGCCTTGAGCATGGAGAATTTTGGCAATCTTTTAAGGCTCTCGGCAGAACACTCAACTCTCTTTTATAACGCATTTCACTTTATGTTTGCCGAGGAGTTAGTTTGGTTCATACAGCATAAGAAAGAATTTTCTGATTATTTAGGAGATCCTGTTGGCTTTTCCATATTGTTCAATGATCCTTACGCACTTGATGGCAAAGTGGCAAACGAATACGAATCGCTTTCAGGAAGCTGGGTTGACAGCGGCACTAATGCCTTAAGCATCCTGCATAAAATGTTTAGGGAGACAAATACCTTGTTTTCAATAGTTGGTCATGGGGAAAGGGGTCGAGAAAGCGACACTGTATCGGAGGTCATATTGCGATCTTCTAGCGATAAAGGAAAGAGTTTATTTGGAAATATCTTCACAAGCTGGACGTCTGGCACGAATTTAAAGGTTACAAACATCTTCTATTCCAAAGATATTGTCCAACTGAACCATACGAAGCAGAGCGTGGATATATTCAGGCCTGACGATGTAAAGGAAGAAAAGTTTCTCTCTACAAAATCTGGAAGGCTCTCCAACCACTATGCAGGCCTTGTTTTAGATCTATACAATAACTTGGTGGAAAATACTGACAACGCAGGGACGGCATTTAAGATATATTCAGAGTTATTCAGTGCATTTGATATGAGGTCCAGGTGAATATTTTGCCAGAAAGTAAATTTACAGCCAAAAAAATCCTTTCAGCATCAAAGACGTTCACAGACAGGGTTGAACCCGTTTCTATTTTTAACAAGCACTTATCAAGCATCATGGAAGGAGAAGCAAAACAGAAAGCACTGGTCTTCTACGGCGTTGGAGGCGTAGGAAAGACTAGACTTATAACGGAACTGATGACTAAGATTGAAAAACCTTCGGGCAGTGGCCAACTAGTGTATAAGAAAGCCATAGTTCTTCTGCATATAAGCATGGATATTCATGAATATGATTCTCCGATAGCTGCACTTATTGGTTTAAGAAAACAGCTTAAAACACCATGCGTACTTTTTGATTACGCACTTGCAAGATATCTATCTTTAATAGGGAAATCCGCGGATCAGATAAGGGAGTTTATTCCAAAAGATAGTGTTTGGTGGGATGTTCTTGGGGAGTTGCTGTCAGTTGTACATGTGCCGATTGGACTGTTGGATCGGATAATAGTTTGGGCTAGAGAGAAACATTCTGACCAGTTCAATTTGTACAAGGGCGAGATAGAGGAAATTGACAGCATACTCCATGATCCCAGCGCAATATCCGAAAGGCTTCCTCATTTCTTGGGTCTTGACATCTCCGTCATATCCAAAGCAAAAAATCAGGCATTCGTGGTATTTCTGGATTCCTATGAATCTATTTTCAAGCGGCAAACCTATAATGAAGGAAATTCCCAGCCAGATGAATTTGTAAGGGAGCTTCTCATCTCCTCGGAGAATACGCTTTTCGTCATAGGGAGCAGAGAATATCTGAGGTGGGGGGAGCTTGATCCTAGCTGGGATGAAATACTTGATCAGCACATACTCGAGTTCCTTAGCCCCGAGGATTCAGAGTATTTCCTTAGAAACGTTCCAATAACAGATGATAGCATTATAAAGTCTATCGTGGATACTTGCAAGGGACTTCCGCTGTATCTGGATTTGTGCGTTGAGATATACAGGAGAAATGATCCTGCCCGCCTGAAGGCCTCAGATTTTCTTATTCCTACAAGGGAAATTATCACACGGTTTCTGAATCATCTGTCACAAAATGAGCGCGAGCTGATTGTTGCTCTGTCGTATGTCCACTTTTTCGATTTCGACCTGTTTGAACGAATTGTGAAATTGCTCAATGTTCCAGTATCAATCACAAATTTTGAGGAAATAACAGAGCACTCTTTCGTCAAGCGAATTGAGGATCTAAATGGCATTTACAAAATCCATGATAATTTCTATGAATACGTTACGAAGGATCCGGGAAGGCCAAAGATCGTAATTGAAAGAATACTGCAAACAGCCATGAGTTACCTGAAGGAAAATTTGCGTGCACTTGATGTACAGATTCTAACTACCATGTATTCCAGCTTTATGCGGCTTGTCCCATTGGCAGGAAATATTTCTCGTGAACTTATGGACTCCACAATGGGGGTGTCTATCTTCTTGATTGATGAAGGGTATTGGACGCTGGTAGGCAATACAATATCAGATATGAGTGAAAATATCGCAATTATGACACAATTTATGTTCCTTAAAGCTGTTTATTTAAGAAGGACAGGTGAACTCCACGCAAGCAACAACATTCTCTCGGGACTTGATAAGGACAGGTCGGCCTTTGGTTATTACAAGAATTATGTCGATTATTATATTGCAGACGTGTCAAGAGTGATGGGAAATTACGACACTGCACTCGGAATTTTCAAGAACATTGCTGCGAGTCTAAAATCGTCGGAAGACCTACAGCTATTTCTTAAGACGCAGAGGCAAATAGGGGATCTTACATTTGTTAAATCAGATTTTAGTGAAGCACTAAAAATCTTGGATGAAACAGCTGCCATTTGTGAGAGCGATAGTCTTGAACTTGCTGAGATTCTCAGGATAACGGGACATATTTATAGGTTCAATTTCTTTCTCCAGGACGCAACCGCCTTTTACATGCGTGCACTTGAAATTGCAAAAAAATCGGGTGCAATAAGTCTCGAAGGTAGACTTTACAACAATTTGACGGAGGTCTTTTGCTGGTTTGATAGGAAGAAGGCATTTGAGTTTGGAGAAAAGTCACTTTCAATAAACCGGGCAATAGTATCTCCCGTTGAAGAGGGAAAGACACTAGCTGCCATGGCTATTGCAAATGCATTTGACAATAATTTCAATGAAGCGGTCAAGCTTGCAAAAGATTCAGAGAACATACAGCAGAATGTAGGCTACAGAGGTGGTATATTATTTGCAAACCTAGCCCTCGGGATAACTTATGCACTGAGTCGCGATCAATCCTTGCTTGAGCCACAGATTGAAAGAGTTTTCAACATCCTTTCTGAACTTGAAGGTGAAAAATTTTCAATTCTCCCCCTTCTGTTTATCTCAAATAAGATTGCAGATATCCAAGAACTAAAATATAAATGCAAATGGCTTGATTTTGACCGGACACTTAAAACCCTTCAAGACCTGTTAGCTGAGAAAAGATAGGACAGAGCAAACACTCTTCTTAATCAAGGGAGTAATAATAAGAATGGACGATATCTTTTCCACTAAGCCTCTATAAGATCTTTTGGTGGAGGAGCAGTGAGAAGCCTGTATCCCTGCTTAGTAACGAGAACGTCGTCTTCAATCCTGACACCGCCGAATCCCGGTACGTATATTCCAGGTTCCACGGTAACAGCCATGTTTTCCTTGATCGTGAAGTCTGAACTTCCGAATGCCGTATGGTCATGAACATCAAGACCAATTCCATGTCCAACCCCATGCATCAGGCGTCCCTTGTATTTAGTTGCGTCAATCACGTCATAGGACTTCTGATTTACTAGTTTTCCGTTTATGCCTGGCTTGATCATATGCATGCTTTCAGATTGCGCCTTGTATACAATAGAATAGATTTCCTTCTGTTCCGCGGTAGCTTTTCCGAATACTGCCGTTCTTGTCGTATCTGCTGTGTAGTCCTTGTATTTAGCGCCGTAATCCGTCAAGATATAGTCACCTTTCTTGAGCTTCCTATCACCTGGAGAATGATGCGGTTCTGCGGAATTTTCGCCAAAGCACACTATCGTATCAAAGCCCACACCTGAAGCGCCAGCCTGCATCATCCTGTAATTCATCAGCGCGGCGACCTCCGTCTCCTTCATACCTTCCTTCAGGCTGGATAGGATTCCCTGGTAAATTTCGCTGCTTATCTTCGCTGCTTCCTGCAGTCGGGCAATCTCTTCCTGGGATTTGACCATCCTTGCTTCCATTATGTTTTTCGAGACGTCAAAGAACTCGACGCCGGGAAGCAGCTTTTCAGTCTCCTTGAAAAGGTTGACCGTCAGCGAGTCAAAATTGAGCCCGATCTTACTGATGCCTTTGAGATCCTTCTGCAGGTTTTCATTCATCTGCTTAACCGATCCTGCAACCTCGACATCAAGACCGGTAGCCTTGGCTGTCTGTTCCTCAAGCGAGAATACGTAAAGCTTTATTCGATCCTTACTTGCAACGATCGATGAATTCTCAAAAAGCCCTCCGACTGCTCCGGACAGATATGTGAAGGCCTTGTCGGTGGATCCCTCACCGCCATTTCTTATCACTACCTTGTCATCATTCTTCAAGCTGCGAAATATGTCTTCCTTAACCATGGATATGCATCTCCAGCGCTCTAAAATGCTTTGCTGCTTTTCAATCAGGTAGCTTAGATCTTAATAGGAAACTTATGCTATTCTGCTGATTGCGTCAATATCGAATATCCTCGATCTATGAGAAACATATTTTATTGCATCTTTTCTGATTTTTCGAATATCCCGAAGGGGATTTCCCTTCACAACAACCAGATCACCTGAATAGCCTTTCTTTATTCTTCCTGCATTATTGAGGCCAACGCAGTCGGCTGCAAGAGACGTGGAGGCGTTCAGTGCCTTCGCGGGACCGAGGAATTTGGATAGCCTCTCTATCTCGATTGCATTATCTCCATGCCTGCTGTTCTCGGCTCCAACGAAATCTGTTCCCATAACGATCTTCAGGCCTGCTTCGCGGGCAATCTCGATCTCTTTCGTAACATGACGATTTACTATCTCTGACCGGTTGACCCTGCTCATTCCCCGAATCCTTGGAAGAAGATCCAGCCTTCCATTATTGGCCTTCTCAGCCATGTAGACACTCATGGTCGGGATATAGTAGATGCCTGCCTTCCTTATTCGTTCCGCAATATCCTCCGTGAGGCCGATTCCATGCTCTATCGAATCAATACCAGCATCAATAACGTTGTTCAACGCCTCCTCGCCGTAAGCATGTGCTGTTACCTTGACTCCAGCCCGATGGCCTTCATCCACTATTGCCTTCAGCTCCTCAACGGTAAGGTTTGGCAACGGCCTGTTCCCAGCTGCAAAACCGCCAGAGGCATATACCTTGATCACGGTTCCTCCCTCTCTTATGACTTTCCTGACGGCGGAGACGCATTCCCATGGGCCATCACAGTAATAAGAATATGATAGAGCTTTTGCCATATCAAGCGGGAGTATCTTGAGGTCGTCGTTTCCGCCTGTCTGCGCCAGCGAATGCCCGGATGCAATTACATTCGGACCTGTTATGTCGCCCTCGATCTCTGCCTGCGCTAGATGTACGGCTGTTTTGCTTCCAAGATCCCTTACGGTGGTAAAGCCGGCCATCAGAAGGTTCCTCATATCGGTCACGCTTCTTATGGAGGCGAGTTCGCCGGATATCAGATTCCATTCAGCGATGTCCTCGTAGCGACAACCGAAGAAGTGCATATGTGCATCTATCAGTCCCGGGAGAATTGTCAGATCCTTTCCTTCTATGATGTCCTGCCCGGTGTGGGGAAATTTTCCCTCTCCCACCTCGGCGATTGTGCCATCATTGCTGATTCCTACCCAGCCTTCCTCAAAAATATCTTTTCCATTAAAAACGCGTCCCTTGAAGTATCTTTCTGCAGATGCCATGAACTGAGTAGGGTAACACGGTTTAAAGATTATCGTCTGCCACCGCTAAGTTGCGCCTTCATGCATGTGGCTAGACGTTCGATTTAGAGGCTCCGCCATCTACAAAGAAGGTACTTCCAGTAATGTACGATGCTTCCTTTGAACAGAGGAATGCGACCATCGATCCTATTTCCTCCGGAGAAGCCAGTCTTCCGAGCGGAATCTGTGACTCGGATCTCTTTCTCACTATATCGGGGGATATGCCTTCCCTCTCCGCAGTATAGTTCATAAGATTGACCTGCCTCTCTGTAGCGACAAGTCCCGGGCAAACGTTGTTTATCCTGATGCCCTTAGGCGCAAGCTCAATCGAAAGAGTCTTTGCAAGCCCGGCCAGAGCAGGCCTGAATGAATTTGATATTACAAGGTTGGGCAGTGCTTCCTTTGCCGACCTCGATAATATGTTGACAATAGATGATCCCTCCTTCATAAGCGGAACAAAAGATCTTGTAAGGCGGACCACACTCATGAAGAGCGTTTCGAAGTACCTGAACCAAGTTTCGTCTGTTACTTTAAGGAATGCCATGGGCTCCGGTCCGCCGACGTTATTGACCAGTATGTCAGCACTTCCGAATTTGGCTTTCACGTATGAAGATAGCTTCTCTATATCAGGCGCACTTGAAATGTCGCACGCAAATGAGTATGCTTCATTCCCTGTGACATCTTTAATCTTCTTTCTTGCCTTCAAGAGGTTTTCCTCGCTCCTGGAAACGAGGATTACGTCGCTGCCTTCTGATGCAAGTTTAATTGCTGCGCCGAAGCCAATGCCAGCGCTCGCACCACACACAACTGCTTTCCTGCCCTTCAATGCATAATCCATGCTAAAATCATTCTCCTCTTTAACCAAAGTCGCCTCAGTGCGCAATTGTCTGAGCCTGTTCCCGCAGGAACTGCGCAAGATAATAGAAGGATCCGGTACCCTTTCCGGTGCTTCCGCTCATCTTCCAGCCGACGAAAGGCTGGGAACCGACTTTCGCGCCAGTCGATCCCCCTCTTTCCCTGTTTGCATATAAAACGCCAACATCAGCATTATCGAAGTAGTACTTGATTTCAGCCAAATCCTCAGAGAAAATTCCTCCTGTAAGGCCATAGTCAGAACTGTTTATTTCTGCGACAGCTTCCTGAAGCGACTTGAATTTTCTTACAGCAAGAACGGGCAGGAAGAGCTCGTTTCTTACAAGAGATGCGTCGGCTTTCAGATCGTATATGATAGTGGGCTCAACATAGTACCCGCTGCCATCAATTGTCTTGCCGCCCGTCAATATCTTGCCCTCCTTGATGAAGGTTTCCTGGAGGGACTTGAACTTCTCAAATGCTGCTTTATTTACGACAGGGTTGAGGAATGCCTCCTTCTTCCTTGGGTCCCCAATAATAATTTTAGAGGTGCGATCCTTAAGCTTTTCCAGGAATGCATCGTATATGCTGTCCTGTAGGAAGAGAAGGGATGATGCACTGCATTTTTGCCCTGCATACCCGAAGCTTGCCCGTACAACACCCTCGACGGCTTTCTGCATGTTGGCTTTTGCTGTCACGATAATAGCATCTTTGCCGCCCATTTCCGTAATCACTGGTTTTGGCCCTCTCTCCGTTGCACGATGGAATATGTCCATGCCGACCTCCCTGGATCCAGTGAATACTATGCCACCAATACTTGGGTGTTCTGCTAAAGTCCGGCCAACGATGCCGCCTGAGCCTGAAACAAAGGCAAGTACCTCCTTTGGTACGCCGGCTTCGTGCATCAGCTTTACCGTCAGGTACGATATGATAGGTATATCGCTGGATGGCTTCAGAACAACCGCATTTCCCGTAATAAGTGGACCGACTGTCATTCCAACTGTAATCGCATAGAAATTGAATGGCGGTATCACTGCGAATACGCCATAAGGCTTCATGATGCTTACGCTTTCCTCGTTGTCGTAACCCTTTCCTGTGAATCTCACAAAACCTTCGTTTTCTATAAGGTTAAGCGCGTAGTAACGGATGAAATCGAGCGCCTCGTCAACGTCTGCCATTGCCTCATACCTGTTCTTGCCATTCTCATAAGCTTCTATTGCAGATATCAGGTATCTATTTTGCCGTATGAGAGCGTAGGCTCCTAGCAGGATTCGTGCCCTTTCTTCATATCCAAGGTTATACCAGGACCTGTAATTTTGATGCAGCATTTTGACCGCCTTTTCCACGCTTTCCTTTGATGAAAGCTGGAATGTGGCTATCTTCTTTCCATCTATAGGACTAATATCCTCTATCTTCTTTTCCTCCACGACTTCGTCGGCAATAAGGTTCGGATACTCTTTTCCAAAGTATGATTCCGCTTCCTTAAGTGCCTTCTCATAACTTGAGTCAAACTCATTCTCTTTACCAGCTTGCTGCAGCCTTCCAAAAGTATTCTCATTCTCAAACATGCTTCAACATCGCTTGAGGATACATTAAGATATTCCGTTCTTCCGATCCGGGTATTCACAAACAAGAAGAAACGCCTTTATTTAATAGGCAAAAAGGTAATCCTTGGGATTGTTCTTCCTCTTCATGGAAAAAAAGCTGCATGGTCTGTTTCCAATTCTTCTGACACCTTTCACCGAAAGCATGAATGTGGATTTCGATTCGCTGGCGAAGCTGGTCGAATATTATCATAAAAGCCACGTCGACGGTTTAACCTGCCTTGGTGAGGTTTCTGAAGTTGATCTCCTTAATGAAGAGGAGAAGCGATCTATCCTGCAAAAGGTTCTCGAGGCGGTCAATGGAGAAATGCCAGTTATCGCAGGAGCTGGCAGGGGCTCAATAAAGCCAACTTCCGCCGCTGTAAAAGAGGCATTCAATCTTGGTGCATCCGCTGTTATGGTTCCTCCGCCTAAGGTTCCGGCAATGAAAGGGGAAGAGATCTATGATTATTATGTGCAACTTGATGATGTTTCTAAAGGATCCATCATAATACTTGATAATCCATCGCTCGGATATCCATTGATTTCCGTCGAGACGGTAACAAGGTTAGTGAATGATTCAAGAAATATCAAGGGAATAAAGGTGGAAGATCAGCCGAGCATCCTTAAAATCGTGGCTCTGAGAAAAAGCCTTGGCGAAAGCATTGAAATCTATGGAGCATCACATGGCAGGAGTCTTTTCTGGGAGATGGAAAGAGGTATTGATGGTGTGATAACTTCTGCCCCTGTCCCGTCACATATGCTGAAGATATGGAAGCTTTTTCATGAGGGTGAGAGAGAAAAGGCATACGAGGCATTTCTGGCTTCGCTTCCAATGGCTTATTTCATGCAGGAACGGCCCGTCGCCGTGAAAAAGGAGATCCTGAGGCATCTCGGAGTATTTCCAAATAATCTTGTCAGGAAACGTGCAGACATACTGGATGATTTGACTGCGATGGATCTTGACAGACTTGTGGATTGGACGATTAAGAGATTCCGGGATTTGCCGTGATTTGTTTGTAAAGTCCCTATCTTTTTTAGGCAGCGTAATGCCTTTAACCATACTGCTGCCAAAAGCGATCTTGCGGCAGGTATTCTGATAAAGGTCTGATTGAGGTAATTTTCTAAAGGGTTTAATGAAGATCAATCTACAACAACGAATCGAAAGATGCTCTTCACTTCACATCGAACCTGTCAAGATCCATGACCTTTGCCCAAGCTGATGCGAAATCCTCGACAAATTTTTTCTTTCCATCGCTGCTGGCATATACCTCTGCCACTGCACGCAGCTCGGAATGGGCACCAAAAATCAGGTCCACCCTGCTCGCAGTCCATCTGATTTTACCTGTCGTAGCATCCTTTCCCTCGAAGACGGTATGAGATTCATTCTTCGATTCCCATTTTGTTGACATATCCAGCAGGTTCACAAGGAAGTCGTTTGTCAAGGTGCCGGGGTGATCTGTCAAGATGCCTAAACTTGTGTGCCCGTAATTTGCGTCCAATGCCCTCATACCAGCAACGAGAACGGTCATTTCAGGTATGGAAAGGGTGAGAAGGGCAGCCTTGTCGACAAGATGGAATTCCTCCTTTGCTTCCGAGTAGGATGAATAGTTACGGAAACCATCAAACTTTGGCTCTAAAACCGAGAAGGACAGCACATCGGTCTGGCTTTCAAGAGCATCCACTCGTCCTGGTGTGAAAGGTACATTTACCCTGATTCCAGCGTCTGAAGCAGCCTTTTCTACGGCAGCATTCCCGGCAAGAACGATGAGATCAGCAATCGATATCTTTCTGTCACCATGTGAAGGTGAATTGAATTCGTTCCTGATACCATCCAGGATTTTAAGAACTTTCCCAAGCTGTTCGGGTTCATTGCACATCCAGCTTCTCTGTGGTTCCAGTCGAATGCGGGATCCGTTGGCCCCGCCTCTCTTATCGCTTCCCCTGAATGTCGATGCAGAAGACCAGGCAGTATACACCAACTCCCTTATGGCAAGACCGGAAGAGAGGATTTTTTCCTTCAAATAACTTATATCCTTCTTTGTGACAAGTTTGTGGTCAACTTTTGGTATCGGATCCTGCCAGATCAGATCCTCTTCCGGGACTTCAGGGCCGAGATATCTCGACTTTGGACCCATGTCCCGGTGAGTGAGCTTGAACCATGCCCTCGCGAAGGCATCTGCGAATTCGTCTGGGTGCTCCAGGAACCTTCTGGAAATCTTCTCGTATGCTGGATCGAACCTGAGTGACAGATCGGTGACAAGCATTGTTGGAGGTCGCTTCTTATCAGGATAAAAGGGATCTGGAATCACGTTGCCCACTGAACCTGTCTTTGCAACGAACTGGTATGCACCGGCTGGGCTTTTCTCAAGGACCCAATCATATTTGAAGAGGTTTTCGAGGAAGTTGCTGCTCCACCTTGTCGGCGTTTCTGTCCAGATGACTTCGGGGCCGCCGCCGATTGTGTCCGGACCTTTGCCAGACTTGAAGGAGCTTTTCCAGCCCAGGCCTTGATCCTCTACCGGAGCGGCTTCAGGTTCCGGTCCCACATAAGATGCCGGGCCTGCGCCATGTGTTTTTCCGAATGTATGACCGCCAGCTATCAAAGCAACGGTTTCCTCGTCGTTCATTGCCATCCTTCCGAATGTTTCTCTTATGTCAATAGCAGCTTTCACAGGATCCGGGTTTCCATTAGGGCCTTCAGGATTAACGTAAATCAGGCCCATCTGCACAGCTGCAAGCGGGTTTTCAAGATCCCTGTCTCCGGTATAGCGCTTATCGGCAAGCCATGAATCTTCGCTTCCCCAGTACACAGATAAGTCTGGTTCATACACATCCTGCCTGCCTCCGCCAAAACCAAAAGTCTTGAATCCCATGTTTTCCAGCGCAACGTTGCCGGTAAGAATCATCAGGTCGCCCCAGGATAATTTTCTGCCATACTTTTGCTTGATCGGCCAAAGGAGTCTCCTTGCCTTATCAAGATTGACGTTGTCAGGCCAGCTGTTAACAGGAGCAAAGCGCTGTTGTGCAGATCCTGCTCCGCCTCTGCCATCGCCTATCCTATAAGTACCAGCTGCATGCCATGCCATTCTTATGAATAGCGGGCCGTAGTTGCCAAAATCTGCGGGCCACCAGTCCTGGGATGTTGTCAGGATTTTATTAATATCCTTTTTGACGGGCGACAGGTCAAGTTTTTCGAATTCCTTTCTATAATTAAAACTTGCTTCCACAGGACTAGACTTGGGGGAATTCTGCCTGAGTATTTTGAGGTCCAGTCTTTGCGGCCACCAGTCTTCTATACTTTTTACCATACCTGCACCATGGTTAACAGGGCATTTAGACTCGCTCATTTTATTGTCTCCTTAGCTAGTATTGTAATAGCTATTAATTAGTAATCACTATTCCATACTAAATCTTTACTCTTATCTGGAAAACGTATTATTTGCACCCGCTTCGCTATAGTGTTATGTAGAAACTAAAGGTGATGTACTCACCGAGAGCATTAAGGTTCTGCTGCACATATGAAGGCAGGTTCTGCGGCTCCGTATATATGACTCCGATATAGTATGAGACCTGATTCGAAGGATACAAAGCAAACGGCCCTTCTATGGAATTGTTCAATAATTGAACGCCCGGGCTCGACGTGGTCTGCCAGTTATGATCCATCCACACGGAGATGGTGTCAGTATAACTACTATTTAGCGTATAATTGCCAATCCTGGCAACTTTTGATATTGAAACGTTGAAGCTCCCGCTGAGGTTGCCCGTATTGTTGAGTTCAAGTATATTCCAGAAATAGATCGTGTTGCTTACATTGAAATTCACATGGACTCGTAAGGTTCCATTCAGCGTGTAATTATTTATGGAATATGTGGAGTTCCCAGGCAACCACTGGAATGTTCCTCCCTTATAGGATACGTTCGTAGTGTTATTGATCTCTATAACTGGAACCTTCTGCACTGCGACAACCTGGATATTGCCTGAGACCATTACGTCCCCATATATCAAAGGGGCCACTATAAGAACGGAGAGGACGACGACTATTGCTACTTTCAGGATTTTTCCTGTGTTCGCATTTACATTTTTCATCATACTTTCGTCCCCTCCTATGATCGTTATTTCAACTTGGAAATTAGGCATTATGAACTTTTCATACATTATTTGAAAAGTTAAAAAAAAATAAAAAAGTTAAAAATTTTATGTTTAGGCCTCT
>JBMFWM010000020.1:0-28055 GCA_049965275.1 Thermoplasmata archaeon
CCACCACCACTGACCGCAGCCCTGATTTTATTTCTTTTTAGAAGGGGCATTAGATAGTGGACATTTGAGGAATCTGGATAAATAATAGCAGCGAATGGTTTCAATTCAATCCCATTTAAAAGCGACAGTATTTCTGGACTGGATTTTCCGAAAGAGTGCAAATATCTTTCTGTGAATGAATATGATATATCATACGCCGAGAAATTCTCTTTCAGGATCCTGCATATTTCACTATCCGGTTCTATTTCATCTCCGGTCACAAGACAGGATCTTGTTTCTTCTGAAGTCACAATGCTAAAATTTTCACCTATCAATTCGCGAATGCCGGTTGGAAGCTGGAAATCCCGGATTTTTTCCCTTTTAAGCAGATCTATCTTTCCGGTAGCAGGTTTGCCTGCATCCATTTCATTTGCCACTTAAATCGTTATCCTCTGGCAAAAGGAGACCATATGCCACATTATCTAGATCGCTTTTGCTGCCGTTTATAAAAACATGCCTTGTCTGTGTTGTCTCAAGTATGCCTTCGAGGCCCAGCTCACGGCCCACACCACTTTCCTTGAATCCTCCTCTCGGAGCTGCTGCTGAAAGGAGATGATACTGATTGATCCAGACTGTTCCAGCCCTTATGCCGGATGCTACCCGCTTAGCTCTCCTGATGTCCCTGGACCAGACAGATGCGGCAAGACCGTATCTTGTGTTATTGGCTTTATAAATTGCCTCCCCTTCATTCCTGAAAGTATCAACCGACAGCACGGGACCAAATATCTCGTCATCCATCGTTGATGCATCCCCATCTGCGATCTGCAGCATTGTAGGCGGATAATATATACCTCCGGCAGGCGAATTAACCAGATCCTTAACGGCAATTAACAAGCTGCCGGCATCAGTTGCATCCCTGACCATCTGTGCAATCTTCTGTTTCTGTTCTAACGTTGTTATTGCGCTTATATCTGTCGTAAAATCCATCGGATCACCATCTCGCAGGGAGAATATCTTGTCTTTCAGTGTGCTGATAAAAGAATCACTGATTCCCGAATCAACTATGAGACGACTGCCTGACTCGCAAAGCTGGCCGGAATTAAGGAATATTGAAAAAATAACGCCCTTAGCGGCACTTTCAAGATCAGCATCTGCAAAAACTATGTTTGGGGATTTTCCACCCAGTTCAAGAGAAACCTTCTTAATTCCGCCCGAGGAATCCCTGATAATTTCTTTCCCTGTTTCCGTGGAACCAGTGAAACTGATCATTCCAACTTTCTCGCTTTTGGTAAGAACTTTGCCTATGTCGGATCCCTTTCCGGGAATGATATTTATAACACCTTTCGGAAAACCGGCACGAGCAATATCCCCTGCCATCTCAAGTGCAGAAGCCGGTGTATATCGAGATGTCTTGAGAACAACTGTGTTTCCTGCAAGAACAGCAGGCGCTATTTTCCAGACTGCCATCAAAAGAGGGACATTCCATGGTGCTATTGCAGCCACCACTCCCATTGGAGCGTGCTGGATAATACCCCTGGAATCAGGATATTCAGGATGTTTGATCCTTCTGGATGAATGGAATTCATTCTCAAGCGAGAAATATTTAACATGTTCAATGGCAAGCGGAACATCCATGAATGTGGTCTGCCTGACCGTCTTGCCTGTATTCTGCATTTCTACTGATATATAGTCATCAGATCTTGACTGCATTAGCTCTGATAATCTGAGTAAGAGCCGCTTTCTCTTTCGGATGGCCATACGAGACCAGTCATCCGAGGCGTCATAGGCTGAATCAATCGCATATTTTGCACTCTCCTGATCGGCATACATAACGGATGCGAATGCTTGCCCGTCATTCGGTCTGTTCAGCGTGACGTAATTATCTCCACTAATAAATTCACCGTTGATAAAGCTGGAATATCTTTTCATGATCGCATCACCCTAAGCATAATCCTTCTTATTGAATCCGAATCAGCTTCCCTTGCATTTGTCAGAGAACCAGTTGATTCCATTGAAAGCTTCACAAGTGTTTCCATTTTACCCTCATAATCGGATGTATCGATGCCGCATTCCTGTATGGATAGAGGCTGGCCTATTTCTGCAAAGAAAGTCCTTATTGTGCCATAAAGATCTTTCTTCCTTGCGTCTACCGGAAATGCATCCCTTATTTTCTTATAGAGATCCGGAACTGCAGCATTGTTAAATTTTATGACCTCAGGCATGTATAAACCAACGGCGTTACCATGTGCAATCCTGAAGCATGAACCAAGGGCGTGACCCATGGCGTGGGCAAGACCTATCTGCGAATTTGAGAAAGCAGAGCCTGCCATTGAGGCGCCGATGTGGACATTGTTCCTGCATTCAATATTTGAAGGTTCTTTGATCACCGTTTTTATTGAGCTGGTGATCATCTGTAGTGCTTTTATAGCCATTGCATCAGAATAAGGATTCCTCCA
This sequence comes from Thermoplasmata archaeon, assembly GCA_049965275.1. Lineage (GTDB taxonomy): Archaea > Thermoplasmatota > Thermoplasmata > Thermoplasmatales > Thermoplasmataceae > UBA582. Next base: position 2,436 of record JBMFWM010000020.1, read on the forward strand.
CTGTGATGTATATGCCTCTATAGCATGCACGATTGCGTCGACAGCAGTGGACACTGTCTGCCTCGGTGGCAGAGATGTTACAAAGATTGGATCAAGTATTGCAGTTTCCGGGAGAATTTCTGTAGATGCAAGTTCCATTTTTCTCTTTGTCTGGCCGTCGTTTTCAGAAACAACCGCTGCCCAGGAGCATTCTGACCCCGTACCACTCGTTGTCGGGATTGCAATTATCGATACCTTTTTCCTTATCTCGAGGTACTCGAGGGGCGTGAGATCATAGATCTGCTTTGCAGGGTTTGCATATGTAAATGCAATTACCTTGGCTGAATCCATTACTGACCCACCCCCAAGGGCTATTATGCAATCTGGAGCAAATTCCTTTATCCTTTCAATAGAGGAGGTCATTTCCTCAAATGCCGGCTCCTCGCCGATGTCTGAAAATAACATTGTGCTCGATCCAGGCGGGAGGTTTTTCTTAACAAGATCAGGAAAAACAGTTCTTGAGATATTCCTGTCAGTAACTATAAGAAATCGCCTGTGCCTGGAGGATTCAAGATACGATACTGAATCTTCACCATATACTATTTCAGGTATTCTGAAAAACCACAATTGAATCACTTGAATTCCGTTTCAACCTGGTTCGCAGTGTTTACAAGCTCCTTTGCAGCCCTGGTATAGCGCATTATCTTCATCATTGGCCCCTTAAGCTTGAACTTACCTGTAAGAACGCCCTGAATTGGGTCTATCTCCCTTTTAATGAGCCGAACCCAGTTCTTGTACGGCCCAATATAGGAGAATGCTGCCTGTACTCCATCAATTTTATCCAGAAACTTTCCACTCCTGCATTTTCCATGGTAGAGATCCAGATAGATCGAAGCGACTGGTTTTCTTGAAGAATCATCCTCGACTATGAATAGGAAATCTCCTTCCCAATCGGATGCAGCATCAGCGTATTTTTCATTGGCATTGATTTTTGCAACATATTCTTTAACCCATTCCTCGCTAGGAAACAGCGGCATGCTAATGGAACGCTAAAACATTATTTAAGAGTTTATGCTGATATTTTCCTTACCTGTGAATTCTGAGGCATCATTATTCTTATAGCCCGAAGTTCTGCGCTGATCGTGCATGGAGTGGAACCGAAAACCTCCCCGTCTCCTTCAACCGGTGCTCTATCGCCTGTTATGCTGAAAAATGTTGATGAATGATTTGTAACATCTTTCAGGTCCACATATGATCCATCCCTTAGCTTACTGAATTTTCTCATCATGTCAAGACGGGTGATTTTCCTTATGACATGCAGATCCAAAAGGCCGTCCGTTGGATCGGAAGATTTTGACGCAAGCATTCCGGAACCGAAGTATCTGCAATTTGCGATGATCACTTCACCCGTCGAAATATCAAAATTTCCTCCATCGAATGTTATTTCCAAATTGTAGTTTTTGAGTCCCCATAATTCATGGAGAACTGCAGATGTGAATGTGTTCATCAAGGTTTTCTTTTTCAGGTTTACCCTTCGCATGACATCAGCACCGAAACCTATTTCCATTATATTGCCGAAGTACCTCTTTCCTTCAGTGCATTCAAGGCGCATTGCGTCTATCCTGCCTGTTTCGTTGTTCAAAATACCATTAACTATTTCATGTATACTAAGAATTCCGGTTGTCCTGGATAGATCGGACCCGGTACCTCCCCCCGCAGGTATAATTGTAATGTCTCTGTTGATGACCGATTGTATAACCTCATTGATCGTCCCGTCTCCGCCGATCACGATCAGGTAGGATCCATCTTCTATTCCTGCTGCAAACTCGGTTGCTTCACCCTGTCTCCTGGTTATGTACGAAACGGGAGAGAATTGTTTACATGCTTTCATTGTGGTTTCAAGTTTCTCCCTACTAAATTCACCCGCTCTGGGATTTGCAATTACATATACTCTCCTATTTCCGTTCATGCTTCTACATATGACAAATCGGATATATGAAATTCCGGAGGAATTGAAATAAGTCTAAGATGTTAATTATAGCCTAGAAATAGGTTAAATGGATTATAAGCGAGAAAACGTATAAGAGTGAAAATGGTTCCTCATTGGTTGAAACTTTCCTCGTACTTTTGCGGTTTGCCACAAGGTAAAGAGATGTATCTGATCAATATCAGAAAATGAACATTAGGTTTATTTGTGTACGATAATACAAATTACACAGATTTGTATTATAATACACATACTTTAAAATATGTATTGTAATACAGACTAGTATGCATAAGGATGATATCACTAGAATCCTGAAAACATGGAATTTATGGGACCAGGAAATTGATTATGGCATAATGAGGAATTTATACGTCAATAGGATAACTTCACTAATTAACGAGAAAACAATCAATATCGTAATAGAAACCGGAATCAGGAGATCCGGAAAGTCTTTTATCGCTAAGCAGGTGGCTAAGAAACTTGTTGAGGCAAAAGTACCAAGGAAAAATGTTCTCATAATCAACCTGGAAGATGAAAGATTAATCGAGAGGAATTATGATCTACTTCTGCAAATCTATACGACTTACAAGGAAAATATAAATCGTGATGAAAAAAGCATTATAATAATAGATGAAGCCCAGGAAGCAGATGGGTGGGAGCGATTCGTCAGGGGATTATCGGAAAGAGGGGATGCAAAATTCATAATTACGGGTTCCTCATCCAAACTGCTTGACTCCGAGTTTTCAACGCTTTTGTCAGGGAGACATGTCGTTGTTTACGTCCATCCTCTCAATTTGTCTGAACTCAAGGAGTTCACTCCTAAGAATGATGCTTTGATCCAATACATAGATGGGGGAGGATTCCCTGCCATAGTTCTTTCAAACATGAAAGCTGATCTGGTAAGCAGTTATTTCAATACAATCATTTTAAAAGACGTAATAAAGAGATTTGGGATTCGTAAAGAGGATAACCTCGTAAGACTTGCAAAGTTCTACATAACTAGTATCGGATCTAAGATTTCATTTAACAGCATTTCTAAATTTCTGAAGCTATCTGTAAAAACTGTATACAATTTTTCCCTTTATCTTGAAAAATCATACCTGATCTTCTTCGTAGACAGATTCTCGTTTTCTATAAAAGCCCAGGACAACAGCCCAAGAAAGGTATATTCAATTGATAATTCATTTCCGTTTTATTTAGGAATAAATCCGATTAAAATAAGGGGAAGACTGCTTGAGAACGCTGTCGCTACAACTCTCTACCTCATTTCGAGGCACAATACAGAATTTCATTTTTATTACTGGAATGAAAACAACAGAGAGGTGGACTTTGTAATCAAGTATAAACAGCAATACGAAGCTGTCCAGGTAGCCTATTCAGTTAGGGCAGAAAAAACCAGAGAGAGGGAAGTGGCGAGCCTCCTGGATTGCTGTAAGAGACTAAATCTCGGAAGTGGGGAAATAGTGACGATGGATTACAATGGAGAAGAATTGCTTGGCAACATTAGCATAAAATATGTGTCGGCAGAGGAATGGATAGAGGAGAAGCTTAATGAATACGGCCTTTCGTCTGCTCCCAGCTAAAGATTTTACTGCGATGTCACTTATCTCACCGTTCTAGGGCTTTCGCGTAAGCTCGAATCCTATATGTTAACCTTAGTGGTTCTGGCATCAGAGCCAACTACCACCAGCTAACGCAGGGGGCTTGCTGCTGTCTAGATGACGCTATTATTGGCTGATTGGCAGCAACCTGAAAATTTCATGAGTTTTTATTGGAATCTACTTCTTCTGAATATCAGTCTAATATTCCTGCCTCCCTATTCTCCTGATCTGAATCCTATGGAATTCATCTGGAAGAGTGTCAAGAGAGTTGTATCCATTGCACCAATAGATTCGGAAGAGAAACTGAAAGAGAGAATAGAAGAGAGTTTCCTGGAGTTATCATGCAGGCTGACATTTGCAAAAAGATGGGTGGAAAAATTCCTAAACAAAAGTACAATAGTGTAGGTAATTACCTATAATATGCCTATTTCTTTGTTTCAAGACTATGTTGGGTTTTATGAGCCTCGAGAACGTATTGCATTTTGCCGCCACCCTGAAAACTAAAATTCTTAGATTGGCCGTATTCTGGAAAAGGCAACTCTTTTTTTGATCTGATGGGAATTGCACCTGAATGAGAGGCTACCCTGCACTCTGTAAAACTTATGACAGGTACATTATTTAAAATCCTTGACATCTTTCAATTCACCATTCTAGCCTTCCTTTCGATATGAGTGTATCCACACATAGGAGGACAAGTTTTACATCTAACCTATTCACTTCTGCATACTTCCATGGATTAATGCTGTCATTATTCTCAAGGTAATTTTCTATTTTGTCCATACACTCAGCTATTTCCTGTTCACTAAAATCTGGGACTACCATTGGTTCTATGGCGACCCCTGCGCGTAAGATTATATCTAGTTTCTTTTCTACCTCGCGCATTTTTTCCTCAAGTTTGTGAAGTCGTTCATCCGTTGAGTTCTCTACACGGATCTCTTCATATAGAGGATTTAACCACCTTTTCAATAAATAACGTTTCAATGTCTTGTTTGGAGATTCGTCGTTTTGAACCACCTCAATCGAATAAGGGTCATCCAAATAAGACAAATCTTCATAGGGTTCCACCAAGTTTTTCACCTACTCCAATTTCTCTATAATATCTACTAGCTCGTTAAACGTCTCTGGTCTGTCACATAATAGCGTAGCTTTATTTTCCTTTCTCTCCTTTTTTGTGCGATATATAAGTAGGACATTGTCTATATCTTTGCCTTTATCGTCAGTAATGTCCAGGTGAATATGACTTACAGTCACGCGACCAATCTTTTTTTCTATTGCAGTAACTAGCTTATTCGAAAGTAACGAGTCTAAGGAGAAATTTGGAATTAGACCACCAATCTGTTGTATCTCTCTTTTTGCCATTGTAAAATAACATTGTAAACACATATAAATATTATTCATGTAAGAATGATTTCATGTTTAAACGGACACTTCTACTTAAAGTACTTTATTTTTAATTTTGACAGACAAAAACGTGCGCGATTCGGGAGCCAAGCCCAATTAAGCGTCCTAACAAAATAACATAGGCAATATATCGCTATTATATGTATTCTATATGTATAGACCCAAATGCTTCATTAAATCACTAGAATGCATACATCATTGTATTGTATCGAGACATCGTTTATAATTCCTTCAATAAGCGTTTTAGGGACATGACATAATGTTATAGTTTCAACCCTGTCGATCCTACCAGGATGTCATAATTTTTTCTTCTGTCCATCATAATTGATTTTGGTACGCAGTCTGAACTTTTACAGCAAATACCAGAAAATCCAGTCTAATACGTTATTTTCTGTCATTATTTTTCATTTGGCTGAACGCAGTATAACGTCTGTTATACGGCGTTGCGCAATTTGCCCCTAATTTTAGGTCCTGGAAATACTACTTTGGAACCCCAGGTACTTACATTGGTAACAGGAAAGACCAAATAGTTTTTTCATGTGTTATCATACTCTATACTCTGTATCACTAGTATAGCGATTATATAGCAGTGTAATAAGCATATACCCGTTTCACTTATCAAGCTGAGAAATTCAATATAAGTGGTAATAGCTATTATATTCCTAGTAATACAGTATTCACCGTATAACATAATGATATAGCCATTTGATTAGTATTTCATGCTATTTTAGAGAGATTTCTTTTTTCATCTTCTCGGTTGCGTACAAATAGTGGAGAAAAATAGAGTCCAATTTTAATAGTTCCTTTTTTGGTGGGTGTTATCCTCTGAAATCCTTTAAGGTTAACTTTTTAAAACTTTTCTTTATACAAATGGAAATACCTTTCAATAATCCAAGCTTATGGAAAACATAGTTGAAGTAGCAGTGAAATCAGGAAAGTTCCCAACATTAGTGAAAGCAGTACAGGTGGCTGGACTGGTTGATGCGTTGAGCTTACCGGGGCCATTTACAGTCTTTGCCCCTGCAGAAGAAGCTTTCAAGTCTCTTCCAAAAGGCACTTTGGAGGGTTTACTGGCTGACAAGGAAAAGCTAGGTAGCGTATTGAAGTATCATGTTTTATCTGGTAAATATACTTCAGCTGACGTTCTCTCAGGACTAAAGAAATCTAACAATCTGAATTTACTTACCCTTCAGGGCGAACAATTGAGGATTACCAGCGCAGGACTGATAAAAAAACATATCAGGATCAACCAGGCTAACCTTGTCTCTATAGATATTCAGGCGTCTAATGGAGTGATCCATGTTATTGACAAGGTTGTCATTCCCTCTAGGGTATAGATGTCATTGCTATAATATATTTATAATAGGTATATAATAAGTAATTATACAATCTCTTAATAATTTAGATTTGTTCCAGCATCCTGGCGAACTTAAATTATAAAGAGACTGTCAAATTTGCTGGAAGCAGGAAGTATACTAACGAACCAACTTAATTTTCATGAAGGCTGATCTCTTCCCTATAACATTTTTGAAGTAAGGAATTTATTTATAGCTCGCCTCATTAGAACGTTTAGAGTATAATTGAAGGCTAAACAACACGATATAAACATAGTTGCAGTTATCTAAAGAAACATATGACTTGCGCTGAATAGAGAGGACGAAAGATGAAGTTAGAGGAGATATAGTTGGAAAAAACACAAAAACAACGACGTTCCACTGGACTAGTAAACAGGATAAAAAAAGCGTTGCAAACTTTTACAGTTGTGTCTTTCCTTTTTATTTTGCTCTCTACACTATTTGATGTTGTATTCTGGGGTATTTTTGATTACCGTTATCGTTTCCTCAATCCGGTTTATTATGAGCTCTTGTTTACGCTTGGATGGACATTTATTCCACTGATTTTGTCTCAAAAACTATCTGACTACAGGATAGCATATATCTGCACCGGGTACTATCTTTTCAATATTGAGGATCTATTTTTTTATCTAATACTTTCTGGAAAAGTACCTTCCACATTTAATGGAATATTCGCACTCGGGGTGCCAAACCCTCCAGTTGAATTCGTATTTATATGGGAAGCGATAGGTGTTGTTTTTATCACGCTTCTCTGTCTTATTTTTGGTAAGGAGCCGCGCATTGTTAGAACCTTTAACAGTTTTATAGTCCCAGCCGCAATTTGTGCATTTGCAATTTTCGCCTTGAATACAGTTATCTTGTTTTTTATTCCCACAAGTACACATTCTATTTATTTTGAGCTATTCTTCGTATCCTGGACTGTGGCTCCAAAATTATTGTCTTGGAAAGTACTCGATGCAAGGGTCGCTATTTCTTCCTGTTCATATTTTATCTTCACCCATTTCACAATTTCCTGGTATTTTTCAATTATTTTTACTCTTATTATAACAGTCATGTTATTATTATCAGGCAAAGATTTCACATTTAAGTGGACATCATCCATAAATGCTACAACAATTTCAAGATAATATGATTTGTCAGTGCGTTTTTCGTCTAAATTAGGCATTCTGCTTGAAAAGTTCCTCCGAAAGATGCAAGAATTGTTTAACCTTGAATCTTCTCTCATTTGTGGTGAAAAAGTACGTTGGAAGTACCATGTAAGGAAGGATAGATAACATAAAGAGCGGATTTGTTTTTTTTTTTGGAAGCCATCTCTTTGAAAGCAGACATGAGCCGAAGACTCTCCTCTTTATTCCAAGATTCCAGCAAATTTCTAGAAATAGCTCGAAACTCATGAAATTACAATCTGTACTGAACCGAATGATTTATTCTTGCTCCTTTTATATAAGCTAATCATCCATATATATGGACAATTCTGATCAAGTATTAGCAGAATTAAAGAAGATAACGGAACTGCTCACCCCAAAGCCACCGCCACCTCCACCCCAAAAACCAAAAGGGTTAATCAAGGAATTCAGGGCCTTCCTGTCGACGTACAAAGTGCTTGGAATGGCAGTCGCTTTTATCCTGGCTATCTACCTTGGATTGCTAATTCAGGCTATGGTAACAGACCTGATAATGCCAATAATACAATATGCCACGCCGGCTGGTGTTTCTTGGCAGAGCATTGTTGTGGGACCATTCTTATTTGGAGAATTCATTAATGCCGTAATCACTTTTGTGATTGTTGCATTTGTGATCTTCCTCATAGTAAAGATGTCAAGCAATATGCCTAAAGTGAAAAGGAAAAAGAGTGCGTAGTCTGTTTAGACTACCATACACCTATTTTTTCAGCTCTTGATTTCTTTCCACCAAATGTTTCCTCAAACTTGGGATGATTTATTGGAGGTAGAGACCCTCTTAGATGGTTCGGGGCATGTGGATCGATGGTCACACGTCTTTTTGCTTCCTCTTCTCTTATTAGACCTCTCCATATGTTTGCCCATGAAAGAAAGAATCTTTGTTCCGGTGTAAAGCCGTCGATCTTCCTATTTAGCTTCGGGTTCCTCTCGAGGTGCCTTTCCAGTGCTTCGAAGGCAATCTTTATCGCACCCAGATCAGCTATGTTTTCACCAAGTGTCAGTTTTCCGTCGACCTTAAATCCAGGCACAGACTCCTTTGATCCGTAAAGCTTAGAGACGCTATCAGCTGCCTCGTTAAACTTCTTCAAATCAGACTTACCCCACCAGTTTTTCAGGTTTCCATCTTCATCGTATTGCCTTCCCTGATCATCAAAACCATGGGTGATCTCATGTGCAATAACACCTCCAATGGCGCCATAGTTGACAGCGTCATCCAGATCCGGATTAAAGAATGGAGGCTGGATGATTCCAGCTGGAAAGACAATCTCGTTTCCGCTCGGATTGAAGTAAGCATTCACGGTTGGTGGGGTCATCATCCATTCCTTACGGTCAACCTTCTTTCCTACCCTGGATACCTGCCTCTTAATTTCAAAAGTAGATGCACTTACGATGTTATTGATCAGTTGCTTTTTGTCGATCTTCACGTTACGATATTCCCTGAATTTTTCAGGATGCCCAACTTTCGCCCTGAACTTTGAGAACTTCAGAAGTGCCCTCTTCTTTGTTTCCGGAGTCATCCATGGTAGGTTCTCAAGTCTGTCCTTGAAAACATCCTTAATATCTTCAAGCATTACCTCCATGCGCTTCCTGGTCTCATCCGAAAAATATTTTTCTGCGTACAGAGATCCAAGGGCTTCACCAATTGTTCCGTCTATCAATGTGACTGCTCTCTTCCAGCGCGGTTCCTGTTCTGCCTGGCCAACGAGTGTCTTGCGGAAGAACCTGAAGTTTTCGTTCGCTACCTTCTCGTGAAGATATGGTGCAAAGTAGTTCATCACCTTCCACTGCAAGTAGTAGGATAAACTGGATATGTCTTCTTCCTTTAACATCTTGTCTAGCCTCTGAATAAATTCGGGCTGACCTACGATGACATAATCCTCTGAAGGCACATTGAGTGTCTTTAGGTAAAGCTGAAAATCAAAGTTCTTATGCTTCTTTACAAGATCTTTCACAAAAATTTTGTTATAATTCTTCTCCTGATCTCGGAGGTCAGCTCTCGTCCTGCTTGCAGATGCAAGTTCTTTCTCTATCGAAAGTACTGCGTCTCTTGCGGCAACTGCATCTTTCCCGCTATGTCCAAACAACCTGAACATTGTCTCTAAATGTTTGGAATACTCGCTCAATACGTTTTCAAATTTCTTATCCAGATAATAGCTGCGATCCGGCAGGGATAGACCACCCTGATTCATATAGAAAGCATAGATGGAGCTGTTTTTCTTGTCAGGCATTGATTTTCTAGGAAGAAAGCTGTTAGATCCGCCCAAAAAGGTCTGTATGCCAATTTTGTCCAATTGAGCTGCAGCCTTAACAGTGTCTTTTGGGCTCTTGATATCTTTTGCAATCTTAAGATAACGTTCAACTGGAGAAGATTTTTCCTTCTCTATCGTCTTGGTATCCATAAAAGAAGAGTAGAAGTCTCCGCACATTGCTTCTATTGGTGTCCTTTTTGTCTTCTTTGAGCAGCTTTCAAGTATTTCCTTAAGCGCAGCCTGGTTCTTCTCGTAAAGCTGATTGAAAGAGCCAAAAGCAACCTTGTCCTCTGGTATCTTGTGTTTTTTTATCCATGTGCCGTTAACATAATTATAAAAATCCTTGAGCGGATTGGCCTGCGAATCCATATTGGAAATAGAAAAACCTACTTCATCATCCCGTACCTTGGAACCCTTCTTCGTGTTGCTAGAAGCTTTCTTTGACATTGCCATTAATACATGAGGGCGTTATATCTGATAAATATTCACATCATTATCTGAAACATCGACAAAAAATAAAAAGAGTACTTGATAAAAAAAAAGAAAAAATTAGGAAATATAGACCAGCAGTTTAACTGGTCGGCTTTGTAGGTTTTTTCGGTCTGAGAGCCATTAGCACGGCTGCAATCACTACAACGGCAATTATCACGCCTATTACTATGTACACTATATCTATAGTTGGGAAAGATGATGTGTGAACAGGCGTAGTGAAAGATTCAACATTTGAGCTGACGTGCTGCCCTTCGGCGTTAGTCACAATAGTTACGTAGTATGTAGTACCAGGTGAAAGTCCTGTGAGGTTGTAGGTTGTGTCCGATACTGAAGTGATACTCGCAACGAAGTGACCCAGCGATCCACTGCTTGTAGAAACGTAGATAGAGTAGTTAACAAAGTCCGTTCCATAAAGCGCAGACCAAGCAAGGCTGTATTCAGTGCTGCTTATATTTTGAGGTGTGTACTGCACTACGGGCGCTAAAGTAGAATAGGACAGGTTAACGTAGACCGTCGTCGTCAAGTCCGGGTTGACAGCCACTACCTCAGTCACGGTATTGTAGAATTGGCTCGATACCACTATTGTATATGAGCCAGGTGCCCCAGAGTACGTGAATTGGCCACTCGACAAAGTCACTGGAAGTTTGTTTACCGTCACCGTGGCAGTTCCAGGAGAAATATATCCATGAATAGTACCAGGAAGTGCCTCAAGCTGGCTGAAAACGACATACACATTTCCTGCGGTTGTCGTTACGTTGTCGAAATATCCTATATATCCAAAGTATTCAACAGTTACATTGTAGGTACCAGGTACAACTGGAACCAATGCAGTGCTCCATGATCCAAACGATGTAACATCTGCTGAAGAAACAGGTGAACCGTTAATCTTCAGGGTATACATATGCTGGTAGGATATCTGGAGCCAAGAGTACTCAACAATCTTTGTGCTTGTAAGTGTGTAGTTCACATACGATGTGTATGAAGGAGAAGCTAGTGTGCCTGTGAAGTTGCCAAATGCGAATTCAATGTTCTGAGCAGAACTTGGCAGGGTCAATGTATTGGTGCCAGCTGTCAGGTTTGCTACGAAGTGCCAGCCTGTTGATTCCTGCTCGTATAAGGCAACAGCATGGGTTCCGGCGAATGTGTACTTCACTGCACTTATAGATGTGCCCGGAGCAAAGTTAGTTGAAGTATAAGCGGCCCCGCATAGGTAGGAACCGGACTGGTATGAGAATGTCACGTTCCCTGTTCCATTGTTGGTCGTCATGAGACCGGCGCTTCCAGGAGCGTATGTATTCATGTATGTTGTGCCAGTATAATTCAATTCAAAGTCCTGGATCTGTGAAACAAGGGAACCTGTTACTGGCAGGACCCATAAGCCGAGGAACTTTATTCCGTATTGCTCAAGGGCAGCAAATCTCTGCTCCATTTGAAGTGCCGTAAAGTTTTCGTTGTTATTTGGATTCTGATTCTCAAGAGATACTGAAAGTTTGCCTGCAGGAATTGCCGATACAGCTTGCTGAAGATCAGCCAGGAAACTGCCAGAGCCAGAATACAGACCAGAATAATCCATCACGTTGACAGAGGTTATGTTTGTATTACCTAAGTTTGTGTAATTCCAGAATGTCGGATCCCAGTTGGCTACCTCAACATAAAGGCTCTTTCCAAATTTGTCTAAATGGAGTGAGAACTGGTTAAGGAAATTTGTATAGTAAGCCGCTGTTGAAGTATTAGCAGATGACGGTTCCCAGTCTATATCATATCCGGAATAGTTATTGATAAGCGCAAGATTAGTCATCTGCTGAATGGCAGCAGAGACAGCCGAAGGGTTTGAGGTGAAATTGTAAATATCACTCGCACTGGCGCTTATAATCATAGGAACTGCCCCCAGGCCAAGTTTCTGTATATATGGTGTGATATTATTTGGATTTCCAGCCGTGTTGTAGGCTCCATTGAAATACGCAGTTATCTTTTGATCCGATTGAAGCTGGAAGAACTCATATGACACCATGGTGTAGTCATGATATGTTGCATTTAATTGAGCCAAAGCTTTGTTAACGCCGCTTGTGCAGAACTGGCAAATCCACGGCATAACATTTACCTGGTGGACAGGTGGTGGTGTTGTCGGGACAGAATAATAATTGGAGAAAGATACGCCGAGATTGTCTGATTGAACGATATGACCATTGCTCTCCAGTATCAGCTCATTCGCTCTTATAGTGACTCCGAAAAAGTTGTTCTGGATTGCAACCTGCGTGGTGGTCGTGTTTGTTGGACCTATAGGACTGAAGCTGTCGCCTGTTCCATTTAAGGCGCCAGAAGCGTAAATTGTGGAATTTGCCCCCCCTTCTATTGCATAGTAGTAATAGGCGGAGTAAGGGTTAGGCGTCATGGTCATTCCAACAAAATCAGGTGAGGCTGCAGCAATTTGAGTTTCGGCTGTCCAGTTTGTTGTAGTCGTATAGTCTTTTCCCAAGCCGGAGAAGTATGTATAACCGCTGTGGCTGATTGCAAAGTATCTAAGATCACCGATAGAGCTTCCTCCATTGCAGAGCCACATGGAAGTAGAAACAATATTGTGCGAAACCGTCGTATTTATGGTTTCGACCCAGGAATAGAAGGAATCAGAATAGGCGTAGGTTATGCCGTTGTTTTCAGTTGCATAGAAGACTTGGCTACCAGCCCCTGAATAAGTAAATGAATTCAAATCATTTGATAGTGCTACGAAACTGTTTCCGCCAGGTAATTTTGAAAGTTTCCAGACATGCGGATTTACGCCGTACTCTAGCATTGAGGCGTAGCCGTTTGAGAAAAGAACCATCACTAGACCAGTAGAGGCACCGCCTGGGGCCTGCCAGTTAACAGATGCTCTTATTCCTACAGGATTGCCGAGTGTGGCACTCTGATTATAGTAACTTCCAAATGCAGAGGAATTACCCAGATACACCCAATTAGATCCAGCCAGGTTCGGGTGCTCGTAAACCTGTCCATTGCTCCACAGAACAAAGACGTTTCCAGAAGAATCATCCGCCAATGCAACTGCTTTGACGTTTCCGCTTAAAACGTTGTCCGATACTAACGAAGCGCTTTGCCCGGAAGCAGATGTTGCTGTTGCACTTGCCGGGGCACTTGTATTCCATAAAACAAGAAATCCTGACATGGTCATTATTAAAACAACCACCATAGTCAAGATTGTTGTTGTCTTGCCATTCATGAATTAAGGTAAAACATGATTCATATATAAAATTAATTCAGTGAAATAGGATTTTTCCGCATTATTTTAAAGATCTGATCCCTAAGAAACACTGTGTGCGGAACCATTAACTGGCGAGGATATAATTTCAATACCATCTTTTGATTTCAATGTCCACGGTTTCTGGCTCAATCCTGTTCTTTACCAGATCCTTTAAAAGTACACCAGATCGAACAGCTTCGACGCATAACCCATATGCTATGCCGCGTTCTATTCTTTCCCTCCTGCCGTCAGATGTTGTAATGATTATTTCCTGAATGCGATCGCAATAAGAAACATCTGCGGAACCGGCTTCAACGTTTGCATATGAGTTGTCATTCATCAGAACCAGTTATTATATGACCTTTTATTATTTTTCCGGATAAAATATTTTCAGTTCTATGATTCTTTGAAGACGAGAGTCAAGAATAAATCGAATAAGAAGCAGGTTCTTCTCCCATAAGGAAGGGGGTTTTCACCGATCGCCCTACTTTTTATCGCCTAAACCAAGCCAGAAATCTGTTTCGAGTTTAAGAATTCCATCTATCCCGGTCATGAATTTTTCTCTGACCTCTAGGTCGTTTTTGTGTGTTCCAAGGACGTCTTCCATTGCCTCTTCATGATGAATTTCAAGCTCCCTGTGGAAAGTGAAATATTCTATGTCTGCCTTTGCATATTTTGGGTTCTTTTTGAAATAAACCTTAAATCCAGCAAGTATCTTGTCCCACATAGGAATAGCCATGTTTTCAAGACCGAATTCTGCCCCTAGAGCTTCAAAGTGATCTCCTGCAAAGTAGTTTCTCATTCCGTCAAGCCAGGCTTTTGTTGTCTTCAACTGTACCTTCTTGACGAGGTCCTCCGGCCTTAGACCGACGCTGCGCAGGTACTTTCTGTAAAGCAGTTCATGCCTCTTCTTTGGATCATTGTCACCAAGCTCCGACACAAGAATAGCAGTGAGGTTGGCAGCATCAGACTCGTCTGGCGTATTGACCAGCAGCGTGGAGAGAATTGCAACCCACTCCCTTGTAAAATGGAAGAATTCGGTCGAAAATCTCAGGAACTCGGACTCCGATATATCTCCCTTAGCAAATCTGTCAATGAAAGCGTTGTTCGTTGCGCTGTGCCTCTTTACAAACCCATATGCAGTCTTGTAAAAATCTTCTTTTCCATATTCCTGCATTTTTATCATGCTATTATTAGATAGCCACTATTAAAGATTTTCTGTCGTTTAGAAGAGAAAATGTGTAAAAAAATGAATGTTCCCAGTTTCGGTGCGCGAAGATGATATAAACCCAGTCATTCGTCTATTTGACCTAAATGACCGTGGGAAGCCTATATACCTAGAATTGCATTAATATCAATGTTTTTCCTGCCTTCCTTTGCGATTGATTGTGAAAATCTGGTCAACTCTGCAGTATCAAAGCCTCTTCCACCAGAAGCTACAAGCGATGCAGGATCGCTTACTCTGCCTTCGGCTAATGCTCTTAGTATCGAAATTCGCAGTTCAGGATATGACATGCTTTTCACTCGACGGATAAAGAATGGATCAAGATTTAGCTGGTTCTGGGTAAACTTGACGAGATCAGATCCGTTGTGTATCAGTACCTCATCTTTGTTTACGCACATTATATACACATGAAATATCGAAGAAAGGACGTCGTTTTTAAGAATGCGTTTTCCGGCACGCATGTAAATGCCACCTTGAACAGTCATATTATATATCCTGCCAAGCAGTCTTATGAGGTTGTCGACATCTCCCTCCTTGGTAACAAAGACGAGTTGCTCTTTCTCATAATCCATGAGTTTTTTTGCAATCCTGAATGTGTTTTCGAGATCGGATATTTCGACCTCAAAATATATCCTTTTGAGACCAGATTCTGCGATCATGTCAGGTATCACAGGACCTCTTGCTTCTCCCGTCAGACATGTGAAACCTTTAGAACCCATAACCTCCTTCAATACCATTACTATTTTTTCATGCTTGGTAATAGTTTCTTCGGCGCTAATCTTGGAATCTGAAATAGCTGCACCGTTTTTCAAAATCGACTCTATTTTTTTGGACAAAAGTTCCTCATCACTTATCGATGTACCTGTTTTAGGAGGAATTACTGTTTTTGGTCCTATCATACTGCCAGATGAAGTTGAGAATAAGGTTGCAGAATAACCAGTCTGGCCTGAAAGAATATCTGCCAGCATCTTTACACGTTTATCATCGCTAATATTCCTGGCTATCAAAACTGCATCCTCGTTGGAGCAGGCAAAAACAAACATGCTTCTAATGTTTCCAAGCAACGATGCTATCCCTCTCTTCGTGAGCTGTGAAAGGAACTGATAGGAGAGGATCAGAACGATGCCATATTTCCTCCCTTCGGACAGGAGAGTTTCAATCAGCTTCTCTGAAAAGTAATGAGCCTCATCGATCACAACATATGTCCTCTTTTCCGTCGGGCCGGATCTTACAAGCGCGTTCCATATTTTCGATAAAACAAGAACTGACGCTATCCTGTATCCTGATGATCCTATGCCGGATGCAGACGGATCTAAGATAATTAAGGAATTATTCCTCCCGATTATCCCGTCGATGTCCAGTTTATGATTGTCGGGATGTGAGATTGTCCTCATAAGTTCTTCATTTTCCAGCATTGGCATGAGCTTGTTTATCGTGCTTGATATCATGTCCAACCAGGTTCTCGTATCCTTCATCTGCGTCCCGATAAATGCTTTTAGATCGATATTGGAAGATTTGTCGAGAATTCTTGACATGGATTTACGATCCAGAAGCAGGGACTGAAATTGTTTCAGGGTAATTCCGGGAATAATGCGCATGCACTCCATGAGCAGGGGCCCAAGGATAACCTCCAGCCTTGGTCCCCATGTACCATGTGAAATGATATCCTCGGTGGAGATTGTGTCTCTTAGCCACTCCGTTACAGCAACTGAGTCGCTTGCATTTCCTGATGTGCTAAGGACATTGATGCCCGTATAGAGTGATCCGGATCCTGGGTAATCATGACCAGTGAGGAATACGAGTTCCTTTTCGTTGTTTGTAAAAATGGCGAGATCAGAAACCTGTGCATGCGGATCAAGGATCACTAAATTTCCTGGCCTATTCTCCAGATATTCAATTATCAGAGAAAGCATATTTGACTTCCCGGTACCAGTTTTCCCGACGATAAGGGCATGCCCGGCTCCTTTATTCAATGCTGAAGCAAGTATTCTGTCGAATTCGCCCTCTGGAATGGTTGCGTTGAGATCCCGGGTGTCATTGTTAAGGGCTTTCCGGTAACTATACATAAAACGGGTAAATACCCGGTACGTAATAAAAGCACTTTCCTTCTTCCTTCTTTTCGAAACAGGATACTGGTTCCCGCTTCTTGGCGTGCAGAGAAAAAAAGGCTAGAAACTTCGAGGAATAAAGAATCCCTTTTATACAAATAATCCTTATATGATATATGCAAACGCTTATAGTTGGTGCCGGCAATCTTGGCACAAATATTGCGTACAATCTTCTCAAACGCGGTGATTCCGTGATCGTCACAACCCGAAATGATGGGAAAGGAAAGAAGCTGAAAGAACAACTCTCACCTTTTGGGAAAGTAAGCTATCTCATTGCCGATCCAGGGACCGATTTCGGCGTGACGGACATGTTCAGGAAAGCTGAAGAGATTGCGGGCAAGATCGATAATCTCATAGTCACAGTAGGAGGATATGCAGTGGACAGCATTAAAAAACCGGTTCATTTTGGTGAAATGCTTGAAAGCCACTTGGAGATCCCGCTGAGCATTCTGAAGTATTTTGAGAATTACGCGAACGAAAAAGCCTCTGCGGTCTTCATAAGCAGTATACAGAGCATCTATACGAGCAGTTGGGCTGCTGTTTCCTATCTCCTCGGAAAAAGTTCACTTAACAAGCTTGTGGAGATTGCAGCTGCCCAGCTGCTGGAGAGAAATATCAGAGTCAATGCCGTAGCGCCCTCCTCGATAGAGAACGTTTTCATGCCAGGCAGGGACTGGAGATCGACGCGAAAGCTGGGCAGGCTGCTCACGCCGCCAGAAGACATTGCAGAGGTTGTAGCTTTTCTCTGCAGTCCTGCAGGGGAATGGATTAACGGTGTTGTAATTCCTCTCGATGGTGGAAACAGGTTCAGTCATGCGAGTGACTGAGCAAGTGCAGGCAATGACTTTTCAAACCGGTAGTTGATGCCAAAGTGCCCGTCCTCGAACTCCTCATAAGTATGGTTTATCTTTGAGTTCTTTAACTGGTTGTCTATTGCCCTGGCACCCCAGATCGCTGAGAATTCATCCATGGTTCCTGCATCGATGAAGACAGCGTTCATGGATTCTAGCTGCCTGGTAAAGTTCTTCACGTTCTTAGCCGGGTCATTTTTCTGCCAGTTAGCCCATACTTCAGGCCTGAAATCTCCATTCTCATAGTCAAAAGGGAGCATTACGCCCATCTCACCGGAATTAACGTCAGGAGACAGAAAAGCTGATGCGCAGAGTGTTCTGAGAACCTTGATCTTCCTGGATGCTATCCTGTTGAGGCTTTGCCAGTACTTTTCAAGCCAGCGATACGGGCCATTTGCGCTTCTGAACTCTTCCATCGCATCCGAGAAGTCAGGTATGAATACATTTTCGAAACCCGCGTCCATGGAATGCGCTGCAAAGCCATGAAAAATTCCGGAATTCCTTACTGCAAGAGTATATGCGCCGAAACCACCCGATCCCTTCCCGAAAAGTCCAATCCTTGAACTTGCAAATTTTTTCTTTAGATCAGGAACAAGCTCCTTGACGATAAAATTTTCGTATTGCCCTGTTGCAGTTGAGTTGAGGAAATAATTCCCTCCAAGTTTGGTCCGGGTATCGACGATTGCAACCGTGCTTCCACGCATTAAGTCCTTGCCGTAAAGGCGGTTCAAGATTGTTGGAAAGCTGTCAGTGAGGGGAGAAGATGCTATAAAAGAATCAGGATCATTTCCAAATGACGGCAGTCCTATAAGCAAAGGAGCGTCGTTTTTAGGGTTATCAGGGGTAAAAGCAATCACTTCCCTTTCTGCCTTGTCTCCAAGAGCATTCCCGACAAGAATTGTGCTCTTGACTGTGTAAGTAGTAATTTTCATTGAGCCCTTATTTCACTGGGGTATTAAATTATTCAATTTGTCTTTCATAATTGAATGTACCTTTAAATTATATGCATGCATGTCGCTCCATGCAAATTCCAGGGGACTTTGCAGATGTTCTTACCTATCTTGCAATGCTCTTTGCCAAGAAGAGGATGAAGCAGATAGAGATATCCGGGTACCGGGTTGAATACAATTCTTACAGGATTCTCGGGCAGGATATGTCTGAATCTGCTCACATAACGGAATTCCCGCCTGCAGATAACGTTGATCGTGTTTCCTGCCTGGTACTTTCTGCGGGTATTAAACTCGGAAAAGCTCCAGTCAGGGTTACAATTAGATGGGATTTTTACGAATTCGATGCAGATATCTCAAAAGAGGAAGCTGAAAGATTTATAGATCGTATAGATCAGTCAACCTTCCGGTATTTCTGATTCAAACTATTATTCTGACATAGAGTCCAATAAGAATGACAACGATCCCAAAGGTAAACATTCCTGAGATCCAGGGGACCGAACGGCCCTTCAGTGACCTTGACAGGCTGTATCCCAGTATAGAGAGCGAGACCTCTGTCACTATCAAGACAATGATGCTGGAAGAGGAAATAGAGTAAGCACCTAGCGGAATCATTGATCCAAGAAAGCTGCATGCGCCCGATACAATAGTCCCGGTCATTGAATCCCGGTAAGCCTCATTCAGGAGCGTTCCTGATATCTTTCCGGATGGCCTCGAGGGGTTCATATGCTTTGATATCCTGGTCAACTCAGCCCTGTTGCTCGCAAATGACGCTATAAAGTAACTGAAAGTCCCGACAGCAGCAGAACCCGTTGAAATCCTGAATGCCAGTGTGATGGACATATGCAAATCGTTAAGGATAAGATATGATGAGATCATCAGGGCTGTAATGATGCCGTCAGTAAATCCCAGAGAAACTGGGAAAATATATGAGAATTTCAACTGGCTTCCCTAATCACCGAATTAATAAGTCTCTTCCCTGCCGCGACTTCGTCAATTGAATGCACGGCGCAGCCTATCTCCTCAATAGTTGTTAAAAGCAGTGCTGAATCTATGCCGTCTCCTTCCACTGTAATAATGATGCCCATTGTTTCCATGTCCATTTCGTTAACTGAAAGGTTGACTGCCTCTACACCTTTCACTTTCCCGATCGCATCTGCAACTTCAACAAGAGTCGGCTTGTTCAATCCCTTTGCAACGTCCAAAACTATTCTTCGTATGTTCATCCATCAATCACATCATCTAATATTGGTCTGAAATGTTGAATGGTATCATCATGCAAGAGGAATATAAATAATTTGCAAGCCTTATGTATCATATCTTTCCGACAGACATTCTGAAACACGTTGATTTGGATTAGTTTTATACCGCTCCAGATATTCACCATCCAGATGGCACAGATAAAACTGAAGAAGGATCTGGAGGGCCTCTATAAGGCGAAGTATGCGATAATATTTTCCTTCATACTTACAGTTCTTCTGTCCAATAGAATCATCCGAATTTACAACGGTGCGGATTATGTTAATAATTTTTCAACTTTCTTTTCCAACGGCTCCCTGATCGTGATGTACAGCACGCTCATTGGACTCCTCCTTGCGGCATATGCAATCATAATAACGCTTATACCATATTTCTCTGCCGATAGCCTGCAGCAGCCTATATTTTCCCAGGTAAACCGTCTCTTTATGTTCACGATCCTCGACGGTATATTCCTCATGGTAGTCTACTTCTCGAACGGTATTCTGCCGATAGATGTGATACCCGATTTCATATACATAGAGGTCTTCTTGTTCATAGCGCTCCTTATAGGCCTTTTATTCTGCGTTCTTACATTATCAGATCTGTTCAAGATTATCAGAAAGCGCGGTACCAGATAATTTATTCAAAAACAGCAGATTATTTCTTCCCGTCAGGAAATTACAATAAGTGAAAGAGCTTGAAATCTTTCTCCAGTAAGCGCCTATCCGGAATCAGGTCTTTGAGCTCGCGTGCAAGGTTGAACCTGTCAAATTTAAAACGTTTCATCTCCACGGACTGATTCTTTGTATCCAGGAGTATATAAGACGGGTTGTGCGAAAAATCGCGGGGTTGACCGGCAGATCCCGGGTTCATCACTGCCATGCCATCATATTGTGTAAGAAACTGGTAATGCGTGTGCCCAACAACAATGTAGTCGTAAACTGGAAGCCTTCCCTCGGCATTCTTGAAGGTTTCCTGCGATATCGCCCATGGGTACAAGTAACCGAAGAGCGGATCGTCAGGTTTGCCATGAAAGCATGCAAGCCTCATTCCATCAACATCTGAAATCAGGCTTCTTTTCAGGCTGCCAAGATACTGCAACTCCTCTTTTGATAAGAGTTTTCTCGTTATATTCTCCCTTGTGAAAGCAGAGACTTCCTTGTTCTCGGGGGAGCACATGTCATCTGAACCATGCGATGCCGCGTAGTCATGATTTCCTTGGATAACCTCATCGAACTTGTCCCTGACAAGCTGGATTGCTTCAGAGGGTTTCGGTCCATAATCAACGATGTCACCCAGATATATCCCAAAGTCATAAGAAACAACTTTGAACATCTCTTTTGCTGCTTCGACGTTAGCATGTATGTCGCTAGCAATCAGCACCCGGGTCATCTATAATAAGATCGATATGATGCATATTAATGTTCTTGACGCTCGTCAATTTTTTTTACCTTCGTCATCTTTGGGCGCGAAGAGGAGCGTTGACTGGATGATCAAAATTGGAAATGAGAACTCATATGCGACAGTTGATTTGGCTGGTGGTGGCATTCAGGAACTAGTATTGGAGAATGAGAGTTTAATTAAACCCTCAACTGACGGATACAAGACTCATGGCGGAATGGCCATCCTGGCTCCATTTGCAAACAGGATACGATCCGGAATGTACTGCTTCATGGGAAGAGAATATGTTTTGCCGGTCAATTCAGAGGGAAATGCAATTCACGGTTTTGCCAAAGATTCCAATTTCTCGCCGGCAAAAGTTGAGGATTCATATTGCAGAATCAGATCAGATTTGACAGGGCCGGGATATCCCTGGACAATAAAGTTAGAAGTTACTTACACAGTACTAAAAGACGAGTTTAAATGCTCTGTCGTTGCGAAGAACAGCTCAAATTCTCCCGCTCCATTCCAGATCGGTTTTCATCCCTACTTCACATTTGACGATTACTGGTCAATCAGCAGTGATCTTCCCGGTGCACTCCTGGAATATAAAGACAAATTTTTTCCTGATGGATCCTCGATGGTGATTGACCCATTCCTGATTGAATCTGTAAGTGCAGCAAATCTGGACAATGCATTCATGCATACGGGAACTCTGATATTTACCACAGAGAAGAGGAAGCTCTTTATTGATAGGAAAAACTTCAATTATCTTGTTCTTTATAACGGAATTTATTCCAAGGGAATTTCCGTTGCTATAGAGCCAATGAGTGCGCCGCCTGATGCCTTTAACAATGAGATTGGCTTAGCAATAATAATGCCTGGTTCTGCATACAGGGCATCCTTCGGCATCAGAATGACAACTACTTAATGCAGTTAGATGTAAGTCCTTGTATCGATTGTTATGGGTGCGCTTATCAAAAATTCATATGAAGAGATAGTTCTTCCTGTCAGCACTGTCGAGTTTGTTCACCAGCTGATCGATATTGTTTACTATTCGATCGATGTCTTTCTTCCCGTAATCAAACCCTTCGGATTTCAGCTTCATAAGTATTGATCCGGTTACTGCATGATAACCATATATCGGTTTTACGAAACCAACATTATCAATCTGTTCTCTTACCGCATCCTTAAGTGTGTTCCAGTAAATCGCACCTGACCTGAAGACTCCCCCATAACCACTTATCTCCATGTGATCGGTAACCTGCAGGCTTTCATGCAGCCCGATTGCACATAGTGCAGCTTCGCTCGCTGCTTGCTTCAGTATCTGCCTGCATGTCTCGCTGCCGCCGTCTGCAAGCCTTGATACCGTGGCGGCTAAAGATGCTATGAACCTGATATCAATAGTGTTCTGATAGACCTGGTTTACAATGTCTCGCTCATGTGTTACGCCAAAAAGCCTCATCATCTCCTCATGAAGCTTCTCGTCGAATGGCATCCTGTGATCAGAGATCTTGGCAAATGCAGAAATTGCGTTCTTTCCTATATAGAAAGCACCTCCTTCGTCTCCAATCAACCACCCCCAGCCGCTTGCTCTCTCGAGTCTTCCCCTGTACTTGCAATAGGCAATCATACCTGTGCCAGGTGCAACAATTAATCCGTCCTGATCAAGAAAACGGGAGTAAAATCCTGCTTCGCCGTCATTGAAGAGCTGGAACCTTGGTGAAACTTTTGTTCTTTCTACAATGGATTTTATTATCTCGGTTGATCTGTTTGAATCCTTGACGCCAGCTATTGCAAATGTCGAGGAGTCAAGTTCTGATCCTTTGGTACCCGAGGAGTCGAGTGCCTTTCTTACAGAATCATTAATGTTTGATATCGCATTTTCCTCCCCAATATTTCTGTAATTAGAAGGGCCTGCGACACCTATGCCAAGTATTTCCGCATTTTCGTTATAAACTGCGGTGAATGTTTTAGTAGCACCACCGTCAAGTGCCAGATATTTTTTCATTGAAGCTGGCATCGGTATGCGGTAAATATTTTATTGCCTTCTGTTAGTGTTCGCCCCCTCAGCGTTTAAAGATATGCAGAGAAGAATGAAGTCAGCCCGAAAAAGTATATTGATAGAGATCGCATTTAGTTGTGTGAAAAAGGACTCCCGCAGGTATGACCTCGCAATTGATGCGATAGACAGCCTCTTCACAATGGCAAACGAAACCAGAAATTCCAATGAAAGTCGTTCAAGGCGTTATGTGTACATCGCAGAAAAAATTGCGGCAAGAATGGATATCACGCTTGAGAGGGAGATCAAGAGGAGCTACTGTAAAGGTTGCAAGATCATCTATGGCGCGGATACTCAGATACGACTTTCAAACAGAGTGCTTACAATAAAGTGCGGACACTGCGGTTCAGTAAAAAGAATCCCGTATTGAATACCGACCGCTTCATTCTAGGCTTTCTAACGATCAATAGCATTTGTAGAATTTTCCTAAACTACCCTCAATCGATGACACTTTCAATTTTACAACAACCTCAGCAAGCTGGCTGAACATGGTTTAGATATTCTTCTCCATACTTTCTGGGGAAGCGTTGAAGATATCAAGCTTATGTGCACCGACGAACTTTCAGAAGCAATAACTGCTTTTGCAAAAGGACTTAACGAAAAAGCAAAACCATTCGTATGGGATAGATAGGAGTGAATGGTTCACAACTTAGAAATACTATTGGCAATATAATCAATTAAGCACTAGATTAAGACAAAATCGTCTTTGAAGTACTGTAACACCGGTTTGACCAAAGGTTTTAATATTCTGTATACAATCCATAAACATGAGCAGGGTAATCAGTATACGTATTGATGACAAAGATTACAAAAAGCTCGTTGAAAGTGGTGTGAACCCATCCGAGAAACTCAAAGAATACATAAGAAAAATGACGCACGATCTCAATGCTCTACAGCAAAGAGGGAAACTAGATGCCATAATAAGGGAAAGGGTTAAACCATCCGAACCAGGTTTCGCATCAAGGAGCATCAGGGATGACAGGGATTCAGGTCATTGACTCATCCATCCTGGTCAAATACGTTTCTCACGAATCTGGTTGGGAAAAAGCAGGAGATTTCGTAACATCAGGCACTACGCTCGGATTTGCACTGTTGGAAACTGGTAATGCCCTATGGAAGAAGGCAATGAGACATGAAATAGCTCTCGAAGACCTGAAGGATATTGTGGAATCGCTCAGGTCCATGGTTTTGGTTGCGGACGATGCTCCCTTTCTATACAAAGCCATTATCTTGGCCGTAAAGCTCAAAATCACCGTCTATGATGCTATGTTCATCCAGTTCGCTCTAGAAAACGAAGGAGAGCTCGTTACATCAGACCGGAAGCAGGCGGAAGCGGCAGAACTTCTTGGAGTGGAAGTTGCTAGAATGGAATAACCTCCTCTTTTGCCTTATTCGGTTCTATTTCAAGATGCGCCATATCTATACCATTTACTAACTGTCAGGATATAGATCAGTCCAGGGCTAAACTTCTCTTTAATTCGTCAAGTGAAATAACTCTGCCTTCCGCTACATCCAAAGAACTCTCTAGGAAAGATGCTTTGAATTCATCAGTGTATTTACCTTCGTCATCACCCTCAGGAATCAGGCTCAATAAAGCTCTTATCAATTTGTCATATGTCATGTTACTAGCTTCCTTTAGTACCTCCAACCTCAATTTCGTGGCATTGCTTATATGGATTGTAGATTCATTCATTCTTATGATGAATGAGTTTAACAATTTAAATGATCCCATTAAGCGGAATGGGCGCTGAGCGGATGGACTCATTTGTTGATTCAGGCATTCGCTTAAAATTTAAACAAATCCCAACCGATTCACTCATCAACCGTTTCTATATGAAAGAGGATATTAAAACCTTCCAGGGTGGCCTGGATCTTGTCGGCAAACCAGATAGAGTCTTCGGCTGAAGCGTTGTTGCCCCATTCATAAACCATGTCATGCTCTCCTATAACTGGCTTGAAACCAAGGGACCTGAGTCTATTTATTATCTCACTGGGTTTTGCACCCTCACTGGAAAAGGTCACGTCAAGGTATGTTCTCATCGTATGCTTAGTGAATTCCGGTGCACTATATATCATTTATTCAGCTTTTTATATGCTTTAAATGGTCGATCAAAGTTCTTATTAATCTACGAAACTCTGCCTAAATAAGGGTCTTGAGATATCAAGAACCTGACTATCTTCTCCACTCCTTTTCGAATCCCTGGAAGAACCTTCAATTAGGAATATAAAGCCCAAACTTCTTAAATTTAAAATTTGTAACTACTATTCTTCTATACCGGTAAAATTGAATTTTCTAAATGAAAAGGTTTATGATACCCGCTAAATTTT
>JBMFWM010000021.1:0-26110 GCA_049965275.1 Thermoplasmata archaeon
ATTCGGCAACCGATGGATTGAGCTTGATTGCCTCATTGAACTCCTTGAGGGCTTCTGTGAACCGCTTCAGCTTGATACAAGCAAAACCACGGTTGAAGCGCAATACATCACTTTTGGGGTTTGTCTTTATGGAAAGATCAAGATCTAACATGGCTTCAGAGTATTTGCCGAGGCTAACGTAGATAAGCCCTCTTATCTCGTTGTACTCCACCTTCTTTGGCTGGATTGATATAGCCTTGTCAATTGTCTCAAGAGCCTCGCCCATTCTTCCAAGATCATAAAGCGTTCTCGACTTCTCGTAGAGGAATTCTGGATTGTCGGGATCATTCTTGATTGCGGTGTCATAGTTCTCCATCGCGTCCTTCACATTGCCAAGACTGAGCATTATTTGTCCACGAAGCTGCTGATATTGAGAGTTTTCTGGATCCCTGTTTATTGCAGTATTAATCTCTGAAAGCGAGTCGTCATACCTCTTCATTGAATAGTAAAGGTCGCTCAGCTCATAATGATAGAGCGAATTTTCCGGATCTTTCTCGAGGATGTAATCAAATTCATTCTCCGCCTCCCCGAGGTTCCCGGATTCGCGGAGTATCTTTGCTTTCCAGTAGTGATATTCCAGATTCTCGAAATCGAGTGATATTGCCCGGGTTATAGAATCAAGGGCTACATCAAGCCTGTTCGCATCGTAATTCAGGCGGGCCTGCTCGAAATATATATCCGGATTGTTTTTCTCGGTAGCAAGAACCCTGGAAAACTCCCTGATAGCGTCATCTGTTCTTCCAACCTTGACCAGAGAGAAAGCTTTGTTTATCCTTGCATCAACGCTGTCTTTCATGCTAAGTGAGGTCTCGAATTCTGTAAGTGCCTGCTTGAAATCTCCCAGTTTATAAAGAAGGAGCCCATAATTATAATGTATTTCCGCCGAACCCATCCCTAGGTCAATCGACTGCTTATAAGCCTTTGATGCATCTTCGATCTTGTTCAGGTTCTGGAGAAGCCTCGCTTTTTCTATCACATATTGAGGATTATTCGCGGATACGGCAAGTGCCTCATCTATCTCTTTCAGAGCGTCAATCGGCTTCCCTATTTTTTCCAGCACGAGCGCCCTTTCAAATTTGAGTTCTGGGTCATCTGGGCTGAGTTTTACAGCCTCATTGTATTCCCATAGGGCTTCCTCATATTTGCCGAGTCTCGAAAGAACGACTGCGAAGTCCGTGTGTATCGCAGGATCATATGGATCTAACTTAAGCGCTTCCCGATATTCTCTTACTGCCTCGTCTACTCTCCCGGCGTTGAAGAGCGCAGTCCCCTTGTTGTCATGATACCCCGGGTCTCTTGGGTTGAGCTCTATTGCGTCCTTGTAGTCCTGCAGAGCCTGGTCAAATTTGCCAAGTTCACTAAGCACGTTTGCCCTATCGTTGTAATAATCAGGGTCCCTTGGATTAAGCTTAATTGCCTCGTTGAACTCTTTGAGAGAATCCTCCGTCCTGCCCAGATCATGAAGGAGAATTGCCTTGTTGTAGTGATAATTGGGTTCACCTGGACTTATTCGTATAGCCCGGTTGAAATCTGCTAGTGCTTCCTCGGATTGGCTAAGGTTATAGTGGGCGAGTCCCCTGTTGTAGTAATATGTGCCTTCACTTGGGTTTAATGCAATGGCTCGATCGAATGACTTGACAGATTCAGCATGTCTTCCAAGGTTGAAGAGTGCAACCCCCAGATTATTATGGACGGAAGCATTGTTGGGTTCTGCCTCTGCCTCTTTCAAGTATTTGGAAAGAGAATCATCGTTCTCTGCCTGCTCCTCAGTTGAGCCGGTCTTATACCTGTATTGCATCTGACTTTCGTCAGTCTCTTCCTCTTTTTTCACGTCGACCATTAATTCTCTCTTCCAGCAAAGTAAGACTACTGTATACTTATAATATTACTCTAATCGTTTTAAACTATTAAATTGTATCATTAGAATAAATCAAAAACTAAGTCGAGTTTTTGTATAATTCAACGTAAATCAATAGTAATGCGGTAGGTTATACTTCGAAGAGAAACGAAGATTCTCAAATCAGCAAATAAAGTAATATTAAGTGGATTAATCGATGCCTTAAAGAATGTTGTTGTCAAGAGTGTAATAGTAATATCCAGTTTTATTCACAGAATCATTCTAGAGAATTCAACTCTATCATGGCCGGCTATTTATTGAATGAAAAATAGCTATCTTTTAGGTTGCACCCGATCGTTGTTCATTTCTTTGTTACCACCATCCTATAATCTACAAAGACGGGTTTCTGCAATCCAAGTAGTGATAGCGTTATGATGAAAACATGAGTCTGATTGAAGGGTGGCCTATAGGAGATAATCAGTTGCTCACTGGAATATCTGAAATGGTAGTAAGGTGAACCGATCCCAAAGAACAGGAAGCGGGTATCGTTGTGGAGGGATATCATGTTGCGCAGGCATGTCTGTTGTGCGTTGAGATATGTCGGACCAAATGATACGTTTGATATATTGTCATTCGAATGACATTCATAATCATAAGCTGACATTCCCAGGCTTCCGTTAGTCCTCAGTTCCATTCCAGTAGGATGAAGGGAGGATGAAAGATTTCCGTAAATCGAGATGTCTGAAAATATCGAGTAATATTCATCGTGATACTTGATGGCCCATGATTGGTTTCATTTATTGTCGTGGTCAAGTTTGCTGATCCAAGAAGTGAAAAAAGTGGACAACTAGTAAAATTAACACAAGAAGAGTAAGAATCGTTCTTGGGGTATATTGGTGCCTTGAAGGATACCAATGAGAAGGTAGCAACTGGAGCTATGGTAAGAATAGCAACTATGAGGGCGAATACTATCTTCTTTTTTCTATTCTCCATGATGTGGATGTGTAGATTGGCAATGAGTTATAAATACATGCGTAAGGGACTGCACTTACATGCAACTTGTATCAAGAGGTTATTCCCCTAAAGTTGATCTATCAAATGGTATAAACTGAATGGCAAAGACAATTTCTTTGTAAAATAATGTTTATATATGTTTCTAACCTACTCCGCTGCAAACCATACATCAAGGGCAATGCATAATGGCAACCCTATTGAGCGGGGGTCAACATAAGTTTTCCCTAGCCACATCGGTGTAACGGTTTAATGGAATGAAAAACGTATGGCAACGCCACATCACTCTAGAAGAGGGTCTACAGCGTATTATCCCAGGAAGAGAGCAAAGTCACCGGCAGGCAGGATCAGATCTTGGCCCGAAGTGAGCGGAACACCCAGAATACAGGGCTTCGCAGGATACAAAGTTGGAATGACCCATGTCGAAATGCTTGACTACAGGAAGA
This sequence comes from Thermoplasmata archaeon, assembly GCA_049965275.1. GTDB lineage: Archaea > Thermoplasmatota > Thermoplasmata > Thermoplasmatales > Thermoplasmataceae > UBA582. The sequence continues at coordinate 3,334 of JBMFWM010000021.1, forward strand.
GCAGTGTTACCGCTGGACAGAGCATTGCCAGTGCAGTTACTGTCATAGAGGTGCCACCGCTCAGGGCTCTGGCCGTTAGATATTATAGCGACTCAATTGATGGCCTCAAGGTCACAGCTGAACACTGGACTGAAAAGGTCGATGAGGATGTTTTTAAAGTAATAAACAAGAGAGAGAAGACCACAAACGGATATAACGAAAATATGGTGGATCTGGTTGATGAAGTTCGACTGGTTGTAGCGACCAACCCATCTACTGCTACAGGAGTCCCGAGCAAAACACCTGATATCTTTGAAGTGAGAATTGCAGGTGGAAGTATAGCTGATAGGATCAAATATGCAGAATCTAAGCTTGGAAAAGAATTGATGTTTTCTGAATTTACAAAGGAAGGACAGTTCGTTGATGCGGTTGGTGTAACGAAAGGTAAAGGATTTACTGGTCATGTGGAAAGATTTGGAGTAAAGCTTCTTCCGAGGAAGAACAGGAAACACAGAAGGATGATCGGTACGTTGGGACCATGGCATCCAGACTGGGTAAGGAACACTGTCCCGCAGGCAGGTCAGATGGGATTTCAACAGAGAACTGCATATAACCTGAGGGTTCTTAAGATAGGACCAAAGACGGAAGTTGAAAGCGTTAATCCAAAGGGAGGTTTCGTTGGATACGGTCTGGTAAGGAATGATTACGTTTTACTGCATGGATCGGTTCCCGGTCCTTCGAAGAGGTTGATAAAGCTTAGAGATGCTGCAAGGCAGAAAGTAACTACAGCTGAGAAAATCACGCTATCGTATATCTCTGTTGAATCCAAGCAGGGTGATTAAATTGAAGTGCAATGTATATTCAAATGATGGAAAAGTAACTGGAGAAATTGATCTGCCGGGACTGTTTGAGGAGCCTGTGAGGAAAGACCTTATTAGAAGGGCTTTCAGGGCGATATCACTGAGCAAAAGGCAGCCTTACGGCAGCAGCCCTTTCGCAGGTATGAGAAGGGTTGGCCAAAATGTCGGTGCCAATCATGGTATTTCAAGACTACCAAGGGTAGCAGGTGGCTCCAGAGGAGTTATACTTGCAAGCATGGTTGGTGGCAGAAGCGCCCATTCACCGCGGTCAAACAAGAACCTGTATGTCAAGGTTAACAAGAAGGAACGTGTTCTGGCAAGGAGATCGGCTCTCTCATCAACAGCAAGCAGGGAATTGGTAAATTCAAGAGGTCATTCCGTGCCCCAGGACCTGACGCTTCCGGTGGTTGTTGATAATTCAGTTGACATGATAAAGAAAACAAAGGACGCACTCGTATTCCTGGAAACTATAGGAATAGGCGGAGAGATTACAAGAGTGAAGGAGGGAAAGAAAGTACGTGCAGGTAGGGGAAAGATGAGAGGTAGGAGATACAAGAAACCTGTAGGAATACTTCTGGTTGAGAGCAAGGAGGAGGATCTCTCTGCTTTTAAGGGACTTCCTGGAGTCGAGGTTTCGAAAGTATCAGCCCTCAGCATATCCAAGCTTGCACCGGGGGGGAACCCTGGAAGGCTGACAATTTTCACCAGATCAGCAATAAACAGTATAGAGGAGGTAAAGAAATGAGTGTCAAGGAAGTTATATATGCCCCGGTCGCAACTGAAAAGACGATGCTGATGACCGAGAGCGAAAATAAGATCGTATTCATGGTACACCGCAAAGCAACAAGATCCGATATCAAGAAAGAGGTCGAGGATCTTTACAAGGTAAAGGTGCAGAGCATAAGGGTTATGACAACAAAGAATGGCAAAAAGGCGATTGTGAAGCTGAAGGAAGAGTTTTCAGCAGATGATCTGGCTGGAAGGATAGGACTGTTCTAGGTGAATTGAAATGGGAAAACCTATTATACCACAGAGAAGAGGAAAAGGCGGACTTGTTTACAGGAGCCCAAGTCACAGGCATGTAGCAAAACCTGTACATCTTGGTGAGGGAAAATACAGTGTGAAGGGCATCATACATGCCCCTGGAAGAAATGCTCCCCTGCTTGTACTTCGTAATGATAACGACAAGGTATCTGGTTATCAGATAGCTTTCAATGGAGCTCATGTTGGACAGGAAGTTTCTATAGGCCAGGGATCTGGTACATCTGACGGATCGACCACATCACTGGGAATGATCCCTGATGGTTCCATCGTTTATAATATTGAGAGCCAGCCGGGTGATGGCGGAAAGTTCTGCCGCACTGCCGGATCAGCTGCACTGGTCGTTAGCCATGCCGAGACCGTTACGCTGAAGCTGGCCTCCGGTAAGATGAGATCATTTCATCCTTCATGCCTCGCAACGATAGGATCAGTGGCGGGATCCGGTGCGAGGGACAGCCCGGTTCTCAAGGCGGGAAATTCCGTTCATTTTTACAGGAGTAAGGCGAAGAGACCTATCTCGGTCAGAGGAGTTGCCATGAATGCCATCAACCATCCACATGGTGGAGGAAACCACCAGCATGTTGGTAAACCAAGCACAGTAGGGAGAGGGGCGCCTCCAGGAAGAAAGGTAGGTCGCTTATCACCGCAGAGGAGGAAAAAGTAATGCCGGTAAATAAACAGGCTTCAGTTAAATCAATTAAGAGAAAAGCGCGAAAGTCACAGAAGGTCATTCTTGGCAGAACAAGAGAATTCACCTATAGGGGATTTTCCATGGAGGAGTTGCTTAAGATGAGTGACGAGGATATCATAGGAATAATGCCTAGCAGGGCTAGAAGGACCCTCACGAGAGAGATGAACCATGATCAGAAGGCCGCCCATGAGAACCTTGCTGGAGAAGAGAAGAACGTAAAGACACATGTTCGTGATCTGATCATCATCCCAAAATACGTTGGCAAGGTTGCGGAAGTCTACAACGGTAATTCATATGTCAAATTCGAAATAAGACAGGAAATGCTAGGGCATTACCTTGGTGAATTTGCGCAGACAAGAAAACCGGTCAAGCACTCCGGTCCTGGTGTTGGAGCTACCAGGTCGTCCAAGTTTATGCCGCTGAAGTGATCAACATGAAAGGATACTCAACTTTGAATTTCCCGGAACAGAGCGCAAAGGCGCGCATAAATGAGGCAAATATTTCATTGAAGGATTCTATCAACATAGCTCATTACCTGAGGGGAATGACGCTTGAAAAGGCAAAGAATGCCATAGACGCTGCTATTGAAAAGAAACAGGCTGTCAGATACTTCAGATACCTTGACAGCGTATCTCACAGAAGAGGATCTGGACCGGGGAGATACCCTGTAAGAGCCCTGAAGATTTTCAGGAAGGCAGTCGACAACGTCGAAGCCAATGCCGAGTTCAAGAACCTGAATCTGGAAAAGCTTCGCATTATTCATCTGACCGCAACCAAGGGAAGAATGCTCAAGCGTTATACACCAAAGGCATATGGAAGAGCCGGTGGCCTTGATCGTGATCTCGTTAACATAGAAATTGTAGTAGAGGAGGTAAAAGAGTGAAAGAGAGAAAATTCATATCGGAGTCTGTAAAGAAACTCCTTGTTTCGGAATATATCAGGAAGGAGACGGAGAGTGCCGGTTTCGGGGGCATGGAGATGAAGAGAACCCCATTCGGCACGAATATAACGCTCTTCGTCAACAAACCTGGTCTGGTTATCGGGAGACGAGGAGGCAAGATACAGGAAATCACTGCAACACTTGAGAAAAGGTTCGGTGTGGAAACTCCGCAGGTTGAAGTTAAAGAAGTTACTGATCCTGACCTGAATCCTCAGATTGTCGCAAAGAAGATAGCCATCTCGCTCGAGAAGGGCTGGTCCTACAGAAAGGCAGGAAATACCACTCTTCGCAGGACGGTTGACAGCAACGCAAAAGGCGTTCTCATAAAGATAGCGGGAAAGATCTCGGGCGAAAGGGCAAGGTCTCAGAAATTCATATCAGGTTCAATCAAGTATTCCGGTGAACCCGGAAGAATTGGGATGAAGTATGGTTTCTCCGCGGCCAAGCTAAAACTGGGAATTATCGGAGTGTCCGTGAGGATACTTGATTCGGATTACAAGCTACCCGATCAGATTGATATAAACAAAATCGACGTGGATAAGCTCACAGTAGCACCTGCCAAGGTAGAGACTCAGCCTGCATTGGAAAAGGTACTCGCGCCGGAGATATCGGTTGTGGAAAAGAAAAAAAGAGCTCCAAAAACGCCGAAGACGGATGCCGCTGAAAAACCTAAGAAGAAGCCAGCAGAGAAGAAAACACCAGCAAAACCTAGGAAAAAAGCTACCAAGAAAGAGGAAAAGAAAGACATGAAGGAGGATGTCGAGGATGCCGGAACTGAAGGCAAAGAAGCTAAAGGAGATGAGTGAACAGGAACTCAGCGACACCTACAAGAACCTGAGAGAATCGCTCATGAAGGAGAGGGCGTCGGTGGCAATGGGCGGAGCACCTGTTAGCCCCGGAAAAATGAGATCGATCAGGAGACAGATAGCAAGGGTCAAAACAGTGATGAATTTGGAGGATCACAAGTAGATGAAGGACAAGAACTTCACCGGAGTTCCAAAGGAATTGCAGCCGTGGGAAGGATTCACCAGAGAATCACAGGTTGTGAAAATTGCAGTCGACAAGAGACGGTATGGCAAAACAGTTACGATAATAGAGGGAATAGATCCGAAAGCTGAGGATATCTATGAAATCGCAAAGTCGCTCAAGAAAAAAGTGGCATCAGGAGGCACGGTCAAGGATGGAAAGACGATCGAGCTTCAGGGCGATCACAGGGAAACAGCGAGAAAACTCCTGGAAGATCTCGGATTCAGCACGGAGGTTCATTGATGTCTGAATACGAAATTTACGGTTCAAACTATATCGGCAGCACTGCAACTGTCAGCAGAACGAGCAATCCCCTGAATAAGGGTATTCAGGGCAAGATTGTAGACGAGACGAAGAATATGTTTACGCTGCAGACAGGATCCAGAGAAGTCAAGATACCAAAGAGAGGTACTCAATTCATTATCGTACTGAAGGGAAAGGAAGTTACGGTAAGTGGTGATGACATACAATATACAGTACAGGACAGAATGAAAAATACAGGCAAGATTGTAAAATCAAAGATTAAGGAGAGAAAGAGATGAAAACTAACATTGGAATAGACGTCAAGCCTCCGGAAGGAGCCTGCACGGATAAGAATTGCCCCTTCCACGGAGAACTTCCAGTGAGGGGTCAGGTCATTGAAGGCGTGGTGAAATCCGCTTCGATGATAAAGACAGTGGTTATAGAGAGAACCTTCCTCAGGAATGTTCCGAAGTATGAGAGAAGGGAAAGGAGATTTTCAAAGTACCATGCACACCTCCCGGACTGCATTAAGATAAAACGCGGAGATGTTGTAAGGATAGCAGAATGCAGGAAACTTGCAAAGACCGTGAGTTTCGTTGTAGTGGAGAAGGTGGAGTAAATGAAGGGTATAGCTGGACGTCAGCAGAGAGGACTCCCGCTTGGAGCTGTCATGACCTGCGCTGACAACTCAGGCGCTAAAGTCGTGCGGCTCATTGAGGTCAAGGCATATCATGGAAAAGCGTACAGGATACCTGCAGCGGGTGTCGGTGACATGTTCATTGCAAGCGTGAAGCGGGGAACGCCGGAGATGAGAGCCAAGGTCGTTTATGCTGTCGTAATACGACAGAGAAGGCCTTTCAGGAGGTCTGACGGAATAATGGTTGAGTTTGAGGATAATGCAGCGGTGCTCGTCACTCCTGAGGGCGAAGTGAGAGGATCAGAGATTAAGGGACCTGTTGCAAGAGAAGCAGCAGAAAGGTGGCCGAGGATAGCCTCGATAGCCTCAACTATAGTGTGATGAAATATGAATAAGATTGCAGTTGATTTAAGCCTGGATTTGAGAAAGAAATACGGTCTCAGGTCCTTCCCAATCGTCAAGGGCGATGTGGTGAGGATCATGAAGGGTAGCCGGAAGGGGGAAGGAGGCAAAGTGATGGATGTCGATCACACGAAATCCAGAATCACGGTAGAAGGTATCACTATCGCAAAGGCAGATAACAAGCAGAAAGAATTCACTCTTCAGCCTGACTACGTGGAGATAACGAGGCTTGATCTATCCAGAAATGAAAGGGTTGAGAAGATAAGAAAACTTGCAGCCCTAAAGAAGATAGTGATAGACGAGAACGACCTGAAGCAGGAACCGGAGATACCTGAAACCAAGGAAGAGAGCCTCCCGGATCTTTCACAGGAAGAGCTATTACCTGAGACTACAGAGGAAAAGCCTCAGGAACCTAAGGCGGAAGTAGAAACGGAGAACGCGGAAGAAGAAACAAAAGCGGAGGAGAAGGAAGATCATGATAACGAGAACTAAAAGGCAGATGCTGCCAAGAGTAGTAAAGGTACCAAGAAAAGAATATTTCTGGGGAGCAAGCACTAGACCAGGAAAACATTCCAGAGAGAGTTCAGTTCCTCTGCTGCATATATTGAGGGATTACCTCCACCTTGGCGACAAAGAGAGGGAGATTACGAGGCTTCTTAATAGTGGCTATATCCTCGTGGACGGCAAAAAGATAAAGGATCGCAGAACAGGCGTTGGATTCATGGATCTTGTTACGATCGTGCCCACATCAGAGAACTACAGATTGCTTTACGACCAGAGAGGTCGCCTTGTCCTCAGAAAGGAAAGCGACAAGTTTGCAGGTGTCAAGTTCCTGAGAGTAAAGAACAAGCATACGATTCCTGGAGGAAAAACCCAGCTTTCGTTCCATGACGGTCAGAATACAGTAACGGACGCTGATCTGAAACCAGGCGACGTTGTGAAAGTCAGGCTTCCGGAAAAGAAATTTGAGGAGGTACTGAGAATGCAGCCCGGAAGCAAGGTTTTCATAACAGGTGGATCGCATGTTGGAGAAACCGCAACTGTCAAGAAGATTGAAGTCAAGAAATCATCTTCTGCAAACCTTGTCGAGATGGAGGAGGGCTTCGAAACTATTTCAGATTACGTTTTCGTCATTGGTTCTAACAAGTTTTCCTATGAACTGACTGGCGAGGTGGTTCAATGAATACGATGCAGGAAGTAATGATAGACAAGGTAGTCGTTAATATTGGCGTCGGACAGACTGGTGACCGCCTGAACAAGGCAATGAAGGTCATTGAGATGGTCACAGACAGGAAACCTACCCAGACAGCTGCAAAGAAAACAGTAAGGGAATTTAATCTTAGGCCAGGCATGACAATAGGGACAAAAGTTACTCTCAGAAAGGAATCTGCTTTCACTTTCCTTAAGAAGGCCTTTTACGCCAAGGATTTCAAGATCGCAACATATTCCTTCGATAAGCAGGGGAATGCGTATTTCGGAATCCCAGATTACACTGAATTCGAGGGGTTGAAGTATGACCCTGACATAGGAATTTTTGGCATGGACGTCGCTATCGTATTCAAGAGACGCGGTGGTTTCAGGGTTGCAAGACGACGTACAAGGAGAAAGGCACTATCGAAATCCATCAGGGTATCCAAGGATGAGGCGGTTAAGTTCCTTGATGAGAAGTTTGGAGTCAAGACTGTATAGGTGAACAGATGGCACAGATCAAATTAGAACCAAAAAAGAAATTCGGCAGAAAAGAGGGTTGCCAGAGATGCGGAAGGAAGAGGGGACTGGTAAGGAGATACGGAATCAGGCTATGCAGGCAATGCTTCAGGGAAACGGCTCCGGCGCTTGGATTCAGGAAGTACAGTTGAGGTGTGATAAATGAGACATGATCCGTTAAATGATATAATAAATACAATAAAGAACGCATCAACAATGGGAATGAGAGAGGTGGAAGTACGGCCGGCCGCGAGGCTTATCGGCAGGGTGCTGAAGGTCATGCAGGAATACAATTACATAAAGAGCTTCGAGGTCATCGATGATTCCCGGGGCGGTCTTTTCCGTATATTCCTTGCAAACACGATCAACAACTGCGGAATTATAAAGCCGAGGCTTTCGGTCAAGAAACTGGAACTCGAGAAATTTGAGGCAAGATTCCTGCCCGCACAGGACTTCGGCATACTCATATTGACGACCACAAAGGGAGTAATGAGTCACAAGACTGCCAGGGAGAGCGGTGTTGGCGGCAAGCTACTCGCTTATGTTTACTAGGTGCAGAAAATGACAAGCTGGAAAGAAATGGAAAAAGTGAAGATCCCGGCAGGGATCAAGGCATCCCAGAATGGTTTCGAATTCACAATAAGCGGCCCGAAGGGAGAGCTGAAAAAGAAGTTTACAAATAACTATGTTACGGTTGCACTCAAGGACGGGGAAGCTTCGATTAGTATATCTAAGGAGAACCAGTATTCAAAGGCAATAGTTGGCACTTGGAAATCGCTCATACAATCCATGATACATGGAGTGCAGTCAGGTTACCAGTACGAGATGAAGATTGATTATACGCATTTCCCAATGAGGGTATCTGTGCGCGGGGACAAGGTTGTAATAGAGAACTTCCTCGGAGAGAGAGCCCCGAGATCGGCGAAGATCGTGGGCCAATGTTCCGTGTCTGTAAAGGGCGATAGGGTATTCGTGAACGGAATCGACAGGTACGAGGTTGGAGAGACCGCGGCTAACATTGAAAGGGCAACAAAGATCAAGGGCTTTGATCTAAGGGTATTCCAGGATGGAATCTACCTGATAGGAGGTAACTGAAATGGTCGATCCAAAACCAAAGATGGACAGTAAAAAGAAGCAACTGTTGAAGAAGAAGAACAAGCAGAGCAGGAAGAGACCTGCATTCAAGCGACAGGAATGGTTCAGGTATGGAAAGTTCGATGAATCTTGGAGAAAACCTAGGGGAAAGCATTCAAAGCTGAGGGAACACCTGGATTGGAGACCTCCGGTCGTTGATGTCGGATTCAGAGGTCCGAGAGCCACCAGGGGACTGCATCCTTCAGGTTTTTCGGAGGTAATGGTTCACAACGTTGCTGATCTCGGCAAACTGAACAGGGAAACCGAGGCTGCAAGAATCGGATCAACAGTAGGATCGAGAAAGAGGAAGGAGATCGTCGAAAAAGCGGATGAAATGAATATCCGCGTACTTAACAGAGGGACAGAATGAAAGTAGATACAATCAAGAGGATATCAGCCGAAAAGCTCAAGATCGGCACGTCAAGAATATGGATAGACATGAATAGCGTTGATCAGCTTACAGAGGCTGCTACGAGATCGGATGTCTATGCACTTATCCGGAGACATGTGATCCAGGAAAAACCGAAGAAAGGCAACTCGAATGCTAGACACAAGAAGAGGGTCATTCAGAGATCCAAGGATCGCAGAAGAGGCGAGGGATCTGTCCGCGGCACCAGGAACGCAAGGTTCCCGAGAAAAGTCCGCTGGATGAAAACCATACGTGCACTAAGGAACGAGCTATCGCTCCTCAAGGAAGCGAAAAGGATAGATGCAAAGACATACAGGCAGTACTACAGGATGATCAAGGGTGGAAGCATCAAGTCAAGAGCCCAGCTCAGAATGTACCTGAAACTGGATGGAGGTAACTGAGATGCGAACCCCAGTTATCTATAAGAGAAGGAAAGAAGGCGTTACAGATTATAGGCGCAGATATCATCTGATCAAGTCAGGTATTCCGCGCCTTGTGGTCAGGATAAGCAAGAAGGGTATTGTGGTGCAGGTCGTTGAGTTCAACCTCAGCGGAGATCATGTTGCGGTTTCTCTCAACCCGCAGTCCCTTAAGAAAGCAGGAGTGGATCTGCAGGGAAACTCTACCCCGGTCGCTTATCTGCTTGGATACCTTGCCGGGATCAAGGCAAAGAAGCTTGGGCTGGAAGAGACTATACTGGACATCGGGAGAACCAGGCTCACAACCGGAGGGAGGATAGGAGCAGTTACAAAGGGATTTGCGGATGCCGGCTGCACGCTGCCCCATGATGAATCCATCTACCCGTCGGACGACAGGATTAATGGTAAACACATGAAAAAGAAACTTGGAAAGAAGGCAATGGATGATATGAAGAAAAAGCTGGAGGCACCGGCATGAGTGAAGAAGTTTGGATTCCGAGAACTGCCTTGGGCAGGAAGGTCGTTAGTGGTGAAATTAAGACCCTGTCTGAAGCACTTCAGACAAAGCTTCCTCTGAAGGAGTACCAGATAGTGGATATGCTTCTTCCAACAATAAAGGACGAGGTCTTGAATATGACCAGGGCGCAGAGGATGACCGACTCCGGAAGAAGGATGAGCTATTCCATAACCGCTGTCGTGGGAAACGAGGACGGATATGTAGGCGTCGGCATGGGAAAAGCAAAGGAAGCTGCACCTGCAATCAGGAAAGCCGTTAACAATGCAAAGCTTAACATCATAGAACTCAAGAGGGGTTGCGGTTCCTGGGAATGCGGTTGCGGAAGAGCACACACTGTTCCATTCACAGTATCCGGAAAGTCTGGATCTGTCTCCGTAACAATAAAGCCGGCACCAAGGGGTGTCGGAAGGGCTGTTGGCGATATTGCCAAGGTGATACTCAAGATGTCTGGAATAGAGGATGCATGGGGTTTTGCCACCGGGCATACTAAGACAACCGTCAATTATGCTCTCGCAACTTTCCAGGCTCTGAAGGAAACCGCAAGAATGAGGGTAAATGAACAGATCAAGCTCAGTACTCCCATATATACTGGAGGTGTTGCAGTTGCTAGCAGTGATAAGGATTAGAGGAAGAACCGGCATAAGGGAGCCAATTGAAGACACATTACGAAAGCTCAGGCTTACAAGGATCAACCACATGGTATTTGTTCCAGAGAGCAAGGAATACAAAGGAATGCTTCAGCTTGCAAAGGACTATATAACATGGGGAGAAGTATCAAAGGAGACCCTGGTTATGGCACTGAAGCATCGTGCCCTTCTCAGAGGAAGGAAGAAGATACAGGAAGACGGCATGAAGGAGGCCGTCGGTTACGCATCATTTGATGAGGTGGCTGATTTCCTGATGTCCGGAAAGACGCTTACTTCGATTGAGAATCTTGTACCTGTTTTACGACTCAACCCACCGAGAGGTGGTTATGAATACATCAGGAAGTCCTACAAGAACGGAGGAACAGCTGGATACCGCGGCGAGGAGATCAACGTTCTGATCAAGAAGATGCTTAAGGAAGGTGTTGACTTAAATGGTAAGAACTAGAACCAAGAAATTGAGAGGTGGTCATTACGGCCGCGGCATGAAGGCCGGCAGAGGAAAAGGTAAAAAGGGAGGCAACGGAATGGCCGGACTCGGAAAACATCGCTGGATCTGGATGGTCAAGTACGATCCCCTTCATTACGGAGGAAAAGGTTTCACCAGTCACCATTATGCAAAACCGCCATTGGCGATCAGCTTATCCGAGCTTGAAACGCTTTATCCATCGCTCCAGAAGAAAGGCTATGTCGAGTCAGGCGAAGTTCCGGTTATTAACCTGAAAAACGCCGGCATTGATAAACTGCTGGGATCTGGTGAGCTAAACATCAAGGTTAAGGTAATTGTCTCCAAGGCAACAGAAAAAGCCTTAAGCAAGCTTTCAGCTTCAGGCTCAACGGTTGAGACAGATGGATAGGCCAGAACGTAACAGAAGTGTAGTTTATCCGACTGCGCTTGTCTTCATACTGACAGTATTCGCGTTCTATTACTTCGGGCATTATAGCTGGCTTGAGCTGCTGATTGCATCAGTACTGATTTTCCCGCTATTTGGAATTGCCTATCTTGTTTTCAGCTACAAGGGACCAGGTAAAAGCAAGCTGTATGGGCTTGAACGCCTCACATCCATGCTTCCTGCGGTAAAAAAGCCGAAGGGACATGTCCAGTTCAAGTACAAGATTATGTGGACTGCTCTTGTGGTCCTGCTGTATTTTGTCCTGACCAATATATACATATACGGTCTCGACGCTGCGAAGACTATCGACGTTTTCGCATCGTTCAGGGCTATATTCGCAGGTGCACAGGGATCCCTCATGGATCTTGGTATCGGCCCAATCGTTACTGCTAGTATAGTCATGCAGCTTTTCGCAGGAGCCAAGATATTCAATCTCAATCTGCAGGATTCAAAGGATAAGGCGATCTACCAGGGTGTGCAGAAACTGATGATCATATTAATGATATTCGTGGAGGCGATACCCCAGGCATTCGGATACCTTGTGCCGGATCCCGTACTGGTCGCAACCCTTGGTCACTTTGCACCCGGTTATGGAGTCTTTCTCGCTCAGTCTATAATCATAGCTCAACTTTTCATAGGAACTTACCTTGTATTCCTTTTCGACGAGCTTGTCTCCAAATACGGAATCGGGTCAGGTATTTCGCTCTTTATTGCGGCAGGGGTATCGCAGCAGCTTTTCACCGGAACATTCAGCTGGCTTCCGGTGTCAACCACGGCACTCCTTTCGGCATCAAATCCACCCGCAGGCACAATTCCCAAGATATTATATCTGGTATCATCGCAGCCCTCGTCATATCTTTACAATACAGGAGTGGACCAGATAGTATTCCAGCAGCCCAATCCGCTGATAGCACTTATCGGCACATTACTCATATTCTTCATAGTGGCATATTTCCAAAGCAGCAAGATAGAGCTTCCCATTGCACATGAACGTGTGCGGGGAGCCAGAGGGAGGTACCCACTGCAACTGCTGTATGCATCTAACATTCCTGTCATATTAGCGACAGCTCTCTTAGCAAATATATCGATGTGGACACTTCTTTTCTGGAATAGTCCGGTTCTCAGCCATATTCCACTTTTAGGACACAATGCACTGCTGGGATCATATCCGAGCAGCTCCCTGCTCGCAACCACAACAGCTATTTCGTCGACAACGCCTACAGGAGGTCTTGCCTTCTATCTATACACGCCAAATGGACTTTCTAATTGGCTTTTCCCTATCATATCGCCTGCCGCCTATTCCGGCACTGTACTATTCGGGCACAGTAGCCTGCAGGAGGCTGCACATGTCGTCATTTTCTTCGGCTTCATGATTGGAGCCAGCATCATATTTGCAAAGTTCTGGATAGAGACGACAAATATGGGCGCCGCTTCTGTCGCAAAACAGATCCAGTCGAGCGGTATGCAGATACCGGGCTTCCGCCGTGATCCGAAGGTAATGGAGCGCGTACTGAACAAGTACATCCCGGCAATAACTGTATTCAGTGGAGCGGTGGTAGGTTTGCTGGCTGCAGGAGCCGATCTGATTGGAACTGTGGGACAGACCAGCGGTACTGGTCTCCTGCTGGCAGTTGGTATAGTGATACAGTTCTACGAGGCCGTAGGAAGGGAACAGCTCATGGAGATGCACCCTGTCATCAGGCAGTTCTTTGCTGGTGCATGAATGAGAGTGGTCATTTCCGGCGTTGCCGGCGTGGGTAAGTCTACTGTACTTGAAATTGTATCCAAAGGCACTCAGTACGATGTTGTGAACTACGGCACGTTGATGTTTGAGATGGCAAGGGAGTTGAACCTGGTTCAGAACCGGGACGAGTTGCGCAAACTTGCCATCGATACACAGATAAACCTCCAGAAGAAGGCTTCCAGTGCAATTGGAAAAATGGATAATGTAATAATAGATACACATATGGCAATAAGGTCACCAAAGGGATACCTGCCCGGACTGCCAGAGTGGGTTGTCAGGGAGCTCAGGGTTTCCATGTTCTTCTTGCTAGAGGCCGACTCAAGGCTTATCAGGTCTAGAAGAATGAAGGACCCAACAAGACACAGGGACAACGAGACTGAGGAGGAGATATCCGAACACCAGTCAGTGAACAGGTACTACGCCGTGGCATATTCTGTGTTCACAGGGGCCACCGTTAATTTCGTTGTCAACCCGGAAGGTACGCCTGACTATGCCGCAAACAAGATAATAAAGGAGTTGAAGAAGGGATGACAGAACAGAGACCGTTACCGGCCAGAACTGCGGGTGGAAGACAACCGCCACCACCAATCAGCGAAGCACAGAAGAAACTGATGCGATTCCAGATGATCTACCTTCTTATATCATTCTCGATGCTGATAGTGATAAGTGAACCTGCAATCCGTCTCCCTATAGGAAATGCAGCTAATGCCGTGTTTGGTCCCACCATTGGTTTCAACTACAGGTTTCCTCTCCTCACGCTTGTCATTGCTGGCATAATAATAGGTCTCGTTACATCAATTCCAAGATATTTCTTTACGGACTGGATGCGCTATGGAAGGACACAGGCAAGATCCAGGGCATACTCCCAGGCAATCAAGGAAGCTTACAAGACTCAGCAGAGAGACAGGATACAAAAGCTCAACAAGATGAGAATGGAAATGACAATGGAGCAACAGCAGCTCCAGATGCAGACGATGAAACCATTGATGGTCCTAACTATTCTTACTATATTCATATTCATCTGGCTGGATGTCTTTATCTATTCGCTTCCATATAGCATAGTTTCGTTTCCATGGGCAAAAAATGTTCTGATCACATCATCCTTCCTCTTCCCAGTTTGGATTTTTATCTATTTCCTCGCAAGCCTCGTGATAGGATACTTCGCCACAATGATGATCAAATACCTCGACTTTTCGTTCAAATTGAGGAGGATAGAGGAGAAAGAAAAGGGCAGTGGCCAATGGAACTGACAGTTAGCGGCCCAATAGGGAGCGGGAAATCAACTGTTGCAAAACTCCTTGCATCACGGCTTGATTTTCATTACATGTCAACAGGGGACATTTTTCGCAAGAACGCCAGAAAGCATGGGATGTCCGTCGAGGCATTCAACGAATACGCAGAGAAGCACACCGAGGTAGACATTGATCAGGATAACTATCTTATAGAAAAGATGAAGAAATCGGATGGGCTGGTCATAGATTCCAGACTCGCTGGCTGGCTATCTTATAAAAACCGTATTGCAGCCTTCAGGGTTTACATTACCGCTGATGATAAGACTAGGGTGGAACGCATTTCCGGGAGAGAGAAAGTTACTCCTGAGCATGCATCAGTACTTATATCCCGTAGAGAAGAATCTGAGGCAAAGAGATATCGATCTCTATATGGAATCGACATAGGGGATACCTCCATATACGATTTAGTCCTTGATACCACTAACATAAAACCGGAAGATGCCGTTACTGCGATATTAGAAAGGATGAAGGAGCTTAATGCATGAGTGATCTGGACGGTTTCTTTGTTATTGACAAGCCATACGGTCCGACCAGCCATCAGGTTGACAGCTGGGTCAGAAACATCCTTGGCGTTGAAAAGGTCGGTCACATCGGCACACTTGACCCCAATGCCACAGGTGTTCTAGTCATGGCGATCGGGAAGGCAGTCAAGCTGATTGACCAGGTTCATGAACTCCCCAAGGAGTATATTTGCACCATGCGTTTTCATACTGATGTCCCGGAACCGGTAATTAGGGAAAAGTTGAATGAATTTGTAGGAGAGGTCTACCAGATTCCACCAATCAGGTCTGCTGTTGCCAGGAACCTGAGGATCCGTACTATATACAGTATATCGGATATCGAGATCTCAGGAAGATTTGTCATGTTTAGGGTAAAATGCGAGTCCGGCACATATATAAGAACCCTGTGCACCGACATCGGATATGCAGCCGGTACCGTAGCACAGATGGAAGATCTTAGAAGGACAATCACTGGGCCATTCTCTGAGGATAACATGATTACGTTGCAGCAGCTTTCTGATTTCGAGTATCTCAGTAAGAAGGGCAAGCCCGAGCTGTTCAATCAGTACTTCTTCCCTATAGACAAGCTGTTCGCCCAGTATCCAAAAATTGTTGTGAAGGCATCATCTATTGCGAATATATCGCATGGATCTGATCTTTATCCCGGAGGAATCATTGCAATGACAGGCAACCCAAGACGCGGTGACAGGGTATGCGTTGTTGACGAAAATAACAGGGTACTCGGGACAGGCAAGATGCTGGTTGATTTCAATGAAATCGACGTTCTGAAAGTCGTCGATTTTGATAGGATTCTTATAGAGCCACAGATATCAGAGGAGGGTAGAGAGAATGCAGAAAAGCCAGTTAAAGTGGTACGGCCTCGAAAAAGATCACAGGATATATCTATACCGAGACCTAGAAAAGAATTTCATAGAGATATTCAGGAAGCTCCGAAATGGAGAGATTCCAGAGACAGAGGGAAAAGAGTCGAGCAACATACCCGACCTCAGAATCCTTATGCTGGAATTCGGAAAAGAAAGGATAAAAGAAAGCCGGACAGAAGATAGGTTCCTGATCAGGTTCTACAACCTGAGAAGCGAGCTTGACAGAATAATCAATCTTTATTTTGAACGGGTTTCCGGTTTTGGTGCGTTTGCAGGGAAACTGCTGGATGACATGGATCCCTGTGCACTTTTCCGTGAACTGCCATCCATAATGGGAGATGGGCCGAACCAGAAGATCATAGAGAGTATTGCACTTACTGGAAAGAAACTCTGTGACTTGAGGGGCGAACTCGTTTCATTCATGAGCGAGGAGGTAAAGCTTATCATGCCGAATGTGACGACAATCGCCGGAACGGAGCTTGCGCTTGATCTGCTCTCTGCCGGAAAGGGACTGCAGCATCTGGCAGAATTTCCTGCTAGTACCATACAGGTACTTGGTGCAGAGAAGGCATTCTTCAAGCACCTTAAAACCGGTTCACCACCACCAAAGCATGGCGTGATGTTCAAACTTCCATATCTCACAGGCCTGCCGAAGAGCCAAAGAGGAAAGTATGCGAGATCTGCCGCATCCAAGATCGCCATAGCCGCCAGAGCCGACTACTTAGGCAGCACAATTGACTCCGGTAAAATGAAGAATGATCTTGAAGCCAGGCTGAAAAAGATCAGGAGTTCTGGTAGTTCTCGAGCTCGGACTGGAAAGAATACTTCTCGCCGGGTATAGGGACTGGATAAGAACCAGTCAGGCAGCCAAGGCATAGACCCTGTTTCCCGAGGCCAATGCTTTCTATAAGCCCCTCAATGGATATGTAACCAACTGAATCCGCCCCGATTTCATTCGCTATCTGATCAAGGGTCTTGTCTCTTGCCAGAAACTGGTCTCTTGTCTTCATGTCCACTCCAAAATAGCATGGCGCTATAATCGGGGGCGATGCAACCCTCACATGAACTTCTTTCGCCCCCTGGGCCCGGAGTATCTTTACGGTATAATTTATCGTATTTCCACGGACTATGCTGTCCTCAACAAGGACAATCCTTTTTCCTGATATTGCAGACTTGATTGGATTCAGCTTGAGCCTCACGGCATTTGCACGCTGTTCCTGAGTCGGCATTATGAATGTTCTCTCAGAATATCTGTTTTTTATCAGACCTTCGCCGTATGGGATTCCGGATTGCTGTGAATAGCCAAGTGCCTGTGCCCTGCCGGAGTCTGGGACCGGAATGACAATATCTGCATCGACAGGGTATTCCCTGGCAAGTCTTCGACCCATCTGTATCCTTGCGCTGAAAACTTCGCTTCCGTCTATGACGCTATCGGGCCTTGCAAAGTAAACGTATTCGAACATGCAATGCGCAGTATTCGGAGTACTGGCTATGAAAACTGTCCTGTATCCTGAAGGTGTGATCTCAATCAGCTCACCAGGTTTGACATCTCTTATAACGCTTCCTCCAAGTATATCCATGACGCAGCTTTCAGATGCGATTATATAAGAGTCACCGACTTGGCCGAGCATGAGTGGCCGGATTCCCATCGGGTCCCTCAGTGCATAAAGGGTTCCGTTAATCATTAGGGCACATGCATAAGCCCCTCTGAGCCTGCTGACTGCATTTCTCAGACCGGCGTTTATTCCAAGTTCAATAATATTCCTTGAAATCTCCATCAGCATTACTTCTGTGTCCGAGGATGTGATGAACCCTGACCCACGCTTTTTCATCTCTTCCCTAAGCTGGATAGCATTAGTTATTTCCCCGTTATGCGAAATGGCGATATAGCCTATGGAATTTGATATGGTTATCGGACCTGCGTTTTCAAGATTCTTTGATCCATGCGTCGAATACCTGGTGTGTGCCACACCTATATTTCCCGGCAGGGAATCCTTGAGACTCTGGTCGCTCTCCTTAAAAACTTCAGCGACAAGCCCCATTCCTTTCTTTATACGTATCATTGAACCGTCAAAAGTGGCGATTCCTGCACTTTCCTGACCTCTATGCTGAAGCGACTTTAAACCTGTAAGAAGAAAAGGAAAGGCGTTCCTGTTGCCGACGTAACCTACGACGGCACAATCCTCATCTGGCTTTTGCCCAGTGATAGGATCTGAGACTTGGGGATGGGAAACCACAGTGGGAGCACCTCTTCTCCCTGATATGGTAAGAATGCTGACCACACCTTCTGCACCTGATATGAACCTTTTTATTGTTCATTTTCCCCATTGATGGGGTTCCTCTGCTCACTGCAACACCTCCGATGATGGAGAAACATAAATTACGTTATCACCGCGCACAAGTATTGTGTCGAAGACACCCTTGTTTTCGCCATTTATTGTTTCGGCTGCATTCTTTAGGACAAGATTCATGTAAACATCATATCCGTCAAGAATTCCCGAGTAACTCCGATTTCCCCTGACATCCACCATTATGGGTTTAGTAATTGTTTTACGCAATACTTCCAATGGCTTCAAGGGCTGCTGAACCTGCTTAACCATGCGCTTCGGCGGTTTATTGTTAGACAATATTTAACTTTATTCTGCATTTGCAGCGACTCACAAATCCCTGTATATTGGCTGAGTATGATCGAATCAAATAGGGTTCTTCAGCAAAACTCTGCCCCTATGATTTTTAAATGGAGAATCCAAAATTCAATGGATCCTTGACTGTTACACTTTATTTTCTTGACACAAAAATATCACTCGTTGATGAAGCTAAAAAGGTACCTTATCTCCTGCAACTCTTTATACAAACTGGCATTAGCAGGCCTAGGTCACTCCACCACAGGCTCCATGAATTCAAGAGTGGGCTCGGTAGATGTTGAGAGTTTTATCCTTGAGTTCAGTGGAATAAGCATCTGCCCCTCTCCATGACCAAATGGAAGTCCATAAAGCGAGGGTTTTTTGAGTTCTTCCATGTAATCTTCAATCACATCCTCTACAAAAGGCATAGGTTCGCTCTGTTCGTTGACAGTCTTGATGTCGCCAAAGGCAAAGCCTGAAAAACCACCCAGCATGTTCGCGAGCTTCATTGTGAACAAATATCTATCAATGTCGCCTGCTGTGATGCCAGTATCCTCGGCAAAGAGTATCTTGTCCGTGGTATCCGGCATGTACTTTGTTCCAATGAGCGAAGATGCGACAGAAATGTTCGTACCGATTGAAGTACCCTCCACGGTACCAGGATTTATGTATTTGAAAAGCAGATCCCTGTCACCGGTCGCAAAGTTGTTTGTCTTTCCTTCTAGGACCTCAATTATTGTCTTGAAATATGGCTTTCCCATCTCCTCAGGATCTGATCCTGGCATTGGGCCATGGAATGTCACAAGATTCGCAAGTTTGTTGAAAGCGAGGTGAAGTGCCGTGATATCACTATAACCGATGAAGATCTTAGGATGATCATGAATTACATCAAAATCAAGTAAAGGTAACGTATGAATAGAGCCGTAGCCACCTCGTGCACAGAAAATTGCCTTAACGGTGTCGTCTTTGAATGCATTTAGAATTTCCCGGCTCCTTTCTTCGGCTGTCGCAGCCAGTTGATGTACCTGGACGAGCCTCTTGATGTTACTACCCAGTGAAATTTTGAAACCAAGCTTCTTCAATCTTGCAATACCCTTAGAGAGATTTCCCATGTCCGGGGCACTCGCAGGTGCAATTATCCTTATTTCGTCTCCTTCTGTTAATTTTGGTGGTCTTACTTTATCCATACTGTATCACCTCTCTCCAATTTCCGCAAAAGCCACTGTAAAACCAGACTTTTATGATTTACATGTGGTTCATATTTAAATCACACACCACTTGTCAGGTCTAGACCATGCAAGCGTCACTTATTTCTCTGGTCTTGAACAGAAAGGTTATTGCCTAGTCCGTAAGTCGATAGGGGGTGATATAGTTGACTGTTCAAGGAATAAATATATTTTAGAACATATCTTAGTGGAGTTTTGCATGTTTCTTGCTTGGCCGTCAGATACTTTCTTAATATGGATTGCCATGTTCTTATATGCTGCTGGTTAGACAGGTTGATGATCCGGCTGAGCTTAACCTCATGATCCCGGTTATTACATCTATCTGGAAAAATACCAGCATCAGATCGGAACTGGCGGACACCTTCAGGTCAATATCTTACAACGGAGGCGTGGTTTTGCAACTCCTGGATCGTGATGAAATTAATGTTCTCTTGATAGGGGCACCCGGATACAAGCAGGGAGAGATTTATCTCTATGCTAAAACGTTGTATATTAAGGAGGATCTTGCCAAGAATGCCTCGTTATCTTTGTTGTTCCCATACCTCAAGATATGGGCACTTGATAATGATTATAATTTTATTTTCACCGAGCTAGATCCTTTCGACATTGATGAATCCTCATTCTTTTTCGAGAATATGTGCCCTAGCTCAGCGGAGCCATTTTTACTTGACATCGCAAATAATTCTGCCATGAAAGGGAGCAACCACCAGGCTTTGAGGATGCTGATCGGGTTACCTTTAGACAGTAGCTGTGACAAAGATGTGCCTTCACGGGACGATATTCCTGTTCTCTCTGCAGGAGCAATTAACATGAACCCTTCCAGATATGTGAAATCTCCTGCTATCTACTTTCAGCTTCTATCAGGAATTAAAGATCTCAGGAGGGCGGATCCTTTAAGTGCTTCGGCAATAGAAGAAGATACGTATAAGGCAATTCAATCATTGCTGCAATCGGGATTTGTCATCACAGATTTTCTAATCGATGCCACTATACCCGTATATTTATTTAAAAAGAGACAACGGTTAGTCGTCTAGCGACCTGATGATTTATTTTAATATTCTGTTTCGCGTTTAATTCTTTTGATTGTGACCATCTAAAGAAATTTTTAATGACTCCTTCTGAAACAGAGGAAATGGGTGTATTTTGTTGCTTGACTTATTGCTCTGGGATAGTTTTCACCCAGTGACTCCATCCGCCTGGATAGAGCTTCGGTTCAATACCTGCAATTCTCATCGCAATATAGTTGACACAGGAAGTAACACCGGATCCGCAGTAAAGCACAGGGTTTTTACCCACTTCTTTGAAGATTGATCTTATCTGCTCCGGAGTTTTGTATGTACCGTCTTCATTCAGCACATTTTTCCAGAAGATATTCTTAGCAGTAGGAATGTGCCCTGGTATTCGATCGATTGGCTCGTATTCACCGGCGTACCTGTCGGGTGACCTCGCATCTATGAGAGAAAACGGAGAACTATTTGATTCAATTGCCTCTTTCTCTACGATCATATATTTTTTAGCCTTTAACCGAACCGATGATGACTTTCTTTCAGGCACTATTGTGGTAACATCGCCCCCTGCCTTCAGCCATGCATTGAGCCCTCCGTCCAGTACGTACCCATTCGCCAGTGAGAAATACTCCAGAAGGAACCATAGTCTTGCGGCGCCGGAACCATCGTCATCGTAAGCCACGACTATACTCTCTTTGGATATACCTCTACCCTCCAGTACCTTCCTAAAATCATCAAGAGCTGGGATCGGGTGTCTGCCAAAAGACTTGTCAGGCGAAGAAAGGTCCTTTTCCATGTCAAAGAAAACTGCACCCGGTATGTGACCGCTTGTATAAGAACGCAGGCCATAAGCATGATCCATCAGGTTGAACCTGCAATCTGCAGGCACCAGAAAAGGATTCTTCATGTTAGTTTTTAACCAGTCAGCCGAAACAATTGGAGATTTTCCATCTTTATTCAAAGAATCTGCCTCTTAAACCTTGAGCCTTAGACCTTAAAGAATGTTAAAGTTGATAACCTTTCTCATAATATCCCAAGGATGCTCAAGATCATTGAGGCATTTATCCAGTTGACTCGAGACGACTGCGTTGTCACCAAGGAAGCTCGCAAGATCGAACCTGATTGCAAGATCGCCCGCCTGAAGATAGGAAATGAAACAACTACACATCTTGTTTCGTCCAATAATAATGCTGATAAGCTATATACAGCATTGCAGAAAAAGGCTATTTCTGTGAGTAGAGTGGGGAAAAGCTCTATCTGGGCAGAGGGGAAAAGTTGCTCAGGTTGTCACGCTATATCCGAAACTGGAGCAATTACATTATCAAGTCGTGCAGTTAATGATAATACCGTCATATACAGGGTGCTTGTAAAATCTAAAGGCAGTCTGGAAAAGATAACTAAAGATCTTAAAGCAAAAGGCCTTAATCCAGTCGTGACCTTGCATGAGATGCCAAAAGAGCTCACTGCAAGAGAAAGAGAAATAATTTACGAAGTATATGCCCATGGATTTTTCGACCAGATGAGAAAAGCATCTCTGACCGAGATTGCAAAAAATCTTGGAATATCGACTGCCACTCTTTCTGAGAGCCTCAGGAGAACTCTGCGTAAAATTGTGAGAGGGTTCCTCGAAGATTCCCTTGTGGAAGAGATGGAATCTACTTGATTATTCAATTCTTTCAATAATGCATGCGTTGGCCATTCCGCCCCCTTCGCAAATTGCTATAAGACCTCGATGCAGTTTTTTAGTTTCCAGTATATTCAACATCGTTGCCACCAGTCTAGATCCTGTCGCTCCAACTGGGTGACCAAGGGCAATTGCTCCGCCATACATGTTAACTTTTTCAGGATCCACACCAGTTTCCATTTCCCAGGACAGAACAACAGGTGCAAACGCCTCGTTGATCTCAAAACAGTCTATGTCCTCAATGCTCATGCCTATTCTATCCAGTGCCTTATAG
>JBMFWM010000022.1:0-25119 GCA_049965275.1 Thermoplasmata archaeon
CGAACCTCATAATTATCAGATATTAAAGCATTCGCGGTTACAAGTATGTCATAACCATCCTGACATTTATTATTTGTATTCCCAATCATTTAATGATCATGGAACAGTTAAGCCTGTCAAGAATGCCACCATCTTCCAGGACAGTGCTTGCTGCGCTGTCAAGGACCAAGATTTCTACCCTGACCGCTATAGTTGTTGAGACGGGTCTGCCAACCAGGACAGTACAGCTTGCACTAAAGAATCTGACAGCGCTCAGACTCGTGAATGTTCGTATATGCCTTAATGATACAAGAAGGAAATTTTACTGCTATTCCAGATCATCTGAGTGATACCATAGCCTTAATCGTATCCCCAGACATGGATATTCCGATTTTTTCGAGCAATTCAGTTATGGCTTCCGCGCTGGACCCAGATAGGAACGTATATTGTGATAATGATCTCATGATTACAGATTCATCTACGCCTAAAAGCCCTGAAAAATATTTCGCATTCTCGCTTATTGCATCGCTCATTTTTGGAGCTGCAACGTCTCTCTTAATAAAAGCGAGAATTTCCTGAATCTCAGATAACATATTTTCGAGCCTCAGTGAAGTTGTTCCCAGGCAGCAGCAGGGCATGCTATCCATTGCATCTGGGAACCTGAAAACTTCCTGTTTGTCAGCATTGTCCCTAAGTATGGTAGCAAAAGGTTCCCAGATTGCGATATACCTCGTCTCGCCTCGCAGGAATGAAGATAGGGCAGACCTAGGCGATCCTGAACCCGTAACGTCAAGCTCGCCAGTCAGCCTCTCAAATGCCTTGGTCAATATTGCCATTGAGGAAAATTCGCTGGAGATTATTCTTCTATTCTGGCAAGAGCGGTTTTCAAATATAGACGAGCCTCCGGTTGCAACGTCGCTTATAATCCTCAGGCTAGTATTTTCTGGGTGTATTATAAATGATATAAGAGGGGAAAATCCAAAATCAAGGGTTCCTGCAAGAAGGTTCTCGAGTATATCAGCGGACCTCTGATACAATGTAACTAGAAGCTTATCACTATGTTTTCTGCAGTACTCCTTGATTGCGGCCAGGTGGTACAAATATTCAACCGAAGGCAGCATTCCTACCCTGATTATCCCAGCAACTCTGCCAGGATAATATTGCGCAAGCCAGGACCTGTTACTCCTGCCCGCTTCCTTCCTAATCACAATCTCGCCAGTCTCTAGCATTTCTGTCAGAATTTCAGAAACTCTAGATTTTGAAAAACCCTTTCTGGAATGGAAATCCGCCTGTAGGTATCCATCGCGTCCTTTATCGAGGAGAATTGCTCTTATTTCGTCTTTCAGGGGCAAAGGAGTTCTCATGCACTACTATAAACGGAAGCTAGTATAATTATTGAACTGGTTCATGAAAAGGAATGCATATTATGCTTTAACATTAAAGGATCCATGCAAAGATACTTTTTGGAATAAACATGGAATACATATCGCAATAGTCATGCCAAAGTAAAGCAGGTAAAGTGTTAAGTGTATCAGTTATTTATACCGAGATTCCATTACGTTTTCTTGGCATGAGTACAATCACTGACTTACCTGAAACAATTACACAGCGCTTTAAGACATTCATAAGGGAAACACCAGAGTTTTCCCTCTTGGTAATTCTTGTCCTGTCCTACCTGTTCATCGCAAACTATTTTGCGTGGTCAGCGACGTTTGTCGGCGGGATGCAGAACTTTTCTGGAGGAAGTGACCCGTATTACAACTTCAAGTCTATAACATACTTCATTACAACAAAGCACTGGATGGTTTACGATACATCGATCAACTATCCTGTCGGAACATACAATCCGAGAAATCCCTTCTTCCACATTCTGCTCGTTTACGTAGGCGTACTTGGCAGTCCTTTCTATAATATGACAACTATCACCGAGTTCTCGTTCCTCGAGTTTGACGCTCTATTTGGTGCCCTGCTCATAATACCAGTTTATCTCATGACAAAAGAGGTGTTCGGCAGGAAAGCAGGAATGCTTGGCGCCATTCTATACACTCTTATGCCGAGCAACTTCTCCTCAGGAATTCTATCTGACGGGAGAATGCACACTCCTGAGCTTTTCTTTGCTTTTTTCGTTATTTATTTCTTCATAAAGGCAGTAAAGGCATCAAGAAAAGGACAGATTTTTTCCACAATGTCAATTTTTCACATGAAGGAAAGGGCATCTGAAGTCAGAACATACATGCACCGCAACAGAATCGCGAGCATCTATGCCCTGCTTTCCGCAGCTTCCATGGGTGCACTTATGCTATCATGGCAGGGATACGCGTATATTGAGGCAATTGTGGCCATATATATCATTGTTCAACTTGTCTTTAACCTTCTCATGAAGAAGCCTACCGGTTATATCACGGTTCTTTCCCTTCTTTTCTTCATATTGCCATTTGCCATGAGTTATTATTACTACCTTGGCGTTCATGAAGTCTCTCCATGGTTTGTTGACGGTTTCTACATAGCCGTTCTGGCAGTAGGTTTCTCAATCATCGTAAATTTGATCGGAAGAAGACCGTGGATCATTACTGTCCCATCGATGCTGATACTTGCGGTTGCAGGTATCTTTGCCTTTTATCTGGTTGCTCCTGCAACTCTTTCAAGCATACTTGCGGGCGAGGGTTACTTCATTAAAACCAGGGTATACCAGACAATAGCCGAGGCCGCGGCGCCACAGCTTGGGCAGTACATCTCCGGCTTTGGGATCGGGCAATTCCTGTTGGGGGTTTCCGGCGTTATCCTTATTGTTTATCTCTATTTCAAGAGCAAGAAGGAATACCTTCTGCTTTTCATGGTCTTTGCCATAGTGTCAATTTACATGAGCTTCGTAGCTGCAAGGTTTAACATAACTGCGGCTCCAGCTTATGCCGCAATGGGAGGTGCAGTCCTCGCGCGTTTTGCAGATATGGCAGGAACGAACAAGATCAGGCGCAGGACTCCTATGGAATCACTGAATGTCAGGAAAGCGCTGAAGGGGAACATTTCTTTCTCCTCATTCACCGTGGTTCTTGCTGTCGTCATCCTTCTGATTATTCCATCCGGATTTGGCGTATTGAATGCCGCTGTTCCAGCAAACAGCGCCGGCCCTGTCAACCAGGAGATATACAATTCCATGCCGTCATTCTTGAAACCGTTGGTTAACTATTCTTCTGCAAATGATCAGTTTGTGGGTACATATGGCTTTGGAATTACAAACCAATCCACTCCCCTTAATCAGGCTTTTAAGTGGCTCTCTACACAGGATACAAATGTTCCATTGCTTGACCGTCCGGCGTTCGTTTCGTGGTGGGACTACGGTTTCCAGGAAGTCGTGGAGGGTCAGCATCCTACTGTTGCCGATGACTTCCAGCAAGGTTATCAAGTGGCTGGACAGGTTCTTCTTGCACAGAACCAAAGCCAGGTGGTCTCTCTCTTCATAGCGAGGGTTATACAAGGGGCTTACCAGAATAACAGTAACAACATACCATCAAACGTTTATCAGACTCTTGTGAACTGCCTCGGGCCTACCAGCGCTTCATTCCTGGCAGGAGATATCAAGAATCCGGGTAACTACGTTTCAATTGTTCTTAATAATCCATCTATCTATGGAAAATATATAAGCCAGCTGACTTCTGCTAACGCGCAATTTGCAGTATTCAGTGGATACTTGCCCGCTCACTATTCTATATCGGTTCTTAACAATCTTTACACTCTTCTTATGGCAGAGACTGGCTATAATATCAAATATGTAGGTATTGATCACAGCCTCTTCCCAGTTTCAGGTCTGAACCCAGGAATATTTTATGCGCCTGAATACCTTACTGATGGCCTTTCATACGCTTATCAGGGTGAGATAGTCCCGTACCCGTATTACCAGATATATGCCGTCACGGCAAACCAGACTTATCAGCTTAACAAGACACCCACTACGGCAATAGTAACAAACTATGAAATAACATACAATCCTGCTTTCTATAATACGTCAATTTACAGATTCACGGTTGGATATCCGCCCTCAGCAGTCGGGTCTATAGGCGGAATCCCGGGTCTTACAGTCAACCAGACCACTGCTCCTGTAATGCCTGCGTGGAACATGAGCAACTTTGAACTTGTTTATGCCGGTGTTCCATGGAACCCATACAAGGATTATCAGAATCACAGTGCTGCATGGACTGTTGTACCGATTCAGACTGCCTATAAGTACCAGAAGGAAGGATATGGCACTACAATACTGCTGCCTACCCTGTCAAGCATTCAGGCAGAGTTCGATCCAATAGTAGCATATTACCCCGGAGCCATAATACAGGGCAGAGTGACTACTTCCTCCGGTGCTCCGGTAGCTGGTGCGCATGTCACACTATTTGATCAGTACGGTATTCCACATGATCTCGCTACTACAAATGCACAGGGTTACTACAACCTCACAGCTATCCCCGGTAACGATTCCATTTACGTTACCACTGGTGCCCTGAACCAGCAGTATCTTATAGGATCTACGCTTCTTAACAATACAACCATAACTATAACTAACGTGCAGGCTGACAGGAACGTTCCAGCAATATCATCCGGAGGCCTCCCGGGCTATATAATAACTAAGAACTTTGTTGCGGTCTCAGGCGGTGTGAGGGGAAGTATAAATTATGTTTACCAGGTCACAAAGAACGTTACTCAAAAAGTTGCAGTAAAATCAGGAACTCTTATCTTCACAAACACAACTTCAGGCCAGACATACAATGCCTCAATTACATCCGGAAACTATTCACTCAGCAATATGCCTCCTGAAACTTATAACATTACGCTGAAAACAGGCAGCAATGTTTACAAGGATTTCTTCAGTGTCACTATAAGCTCCAATAATAATATAACACAGAATCTGCCAGTGAGAATGGATACGATATATGCGGCCTCTTATTCCGGCAACATTTCGTTGCACAACGTCAAGTTCATGGCCGTTTCAAGCAATTTCAGCACGTCGGCTTATTCAAATAGTTCTGGAATTGCACTTTTACAGGTTGTACCAGGTAATTACAGCGTATATGTTTCAGGTGCAGGATACACATCTCTTGCCCAGAAGGTGGACTTTGCATCCTGGGGACTGAACAGAACTGTTCTTCTTGCGCCTGTCCTTACTGCAACAGTCACCGGTAGCGTTCTTACTTCCGGCGTTCATAAAGTAAGCTTCTTTTCAAATGGAAACATATCTGATTCTTACAACGCATCCGTCGTCGGAGGAAAATTCTCTATTACACTGCCTGTCGGGTATTATACGGCATATGCCATGAATGGATACTCAGCCTATGCGCATTCTTTCTTTTTAGCAAATAGCACCAGTATTTCGGTAAGCCTGTCCAAAGGGTACTTCGTCAACGTATCTTACGCTACAAGTGCGTTTACCAACGGTACCGGCTATTTTGAGGCTCTTTCAAACGGAATCTCTATGCAGTCTGAGGGCTCTATTTCAACTTATTACAATTTCTTCCTGCCCTTCGGGACCTACACTTTTGCAGCATACGTCACGCACGTAGGGCTCAACTATGGATCTTTCAGGAGCATAGAAGTGCTCGGGAACCTTTCATTCACAATGCAGCTTGCGTTCCAGACTAACATTTCATTGACCACATATGATGCTTATCATTCAAGTTCAGGGCCCGCCGCACCACAGGTGACAGGCGGGGTGGCCATAGAGTATGCCGGCAACCTTCCTATATTTTATACTGGCGTATCGGCTTCGGGCGTTGCCAGCTTGGTCCATCCAAAGACTCTTGTTGACACGTATACCTTCGATCTTTACAGCCCTGGTTTCTTTAATGCAAGCACTACGATTACATACAACAACACAGTTGCTGCTATTATTGTAACCCCAATACTGACGACAATCAGTCTCAATGTAAGCGTCATTGCCGGCCAGAGTGCCAGCGGGTACATCTCATTGCAGGGAGAGCAGTCTTACTTGTTCCCCATTAACAATCTGACAGCAACTGGTATTCTAACCCCCGGTCTCTATTCTGTATCTGTATTCTCGACATCTGCAGCGGTTAATTCCTCAACTACCGTACTGGCCGTACCAATTGGTAATTCATACAGTACAAGCACTGCGTTGAGCCAGCTCTTCTCGCTAACAAGCACAGCATCATCCTTCTCGGTCTATAAAAACGGCATCCAGGTTGGGAGCACCTATCTTGCCTCAGGATATTATACGCTGTATTCACAGACTGCCACGACATCGAATATTACGACCTTATATCTCGATAGCAACACAACAATTACACCGTCACTTCAGAGCAGCTCCACAGTTAACCTGTCTAACAGCCTTGAATATACCTCTGGAACATATTTCATATCTTCGAGTCAGGGCATGATATCAACTTCAGGCGGCTCAATAGTACTGCCTATTGGAACATATAGGATAAGTTATTACTATAACTTCACAAGCAACGGTGTGGATAATTCTGTATCCGGTTCCATTCTGGTCTCTACAAGTATAACAGGATCTATAAAAGTCCCTGTTACAGTTGCTCCTGCGAAAACAACGGTCTCAGGCATGACCTTCTATAACGGGGTTCCGGTGCCTTATGCCGCTGTCATGTTCTACAACAGCACCGGATATCTGGTCGGGTCGGCAATTTCGAACGCCTATGGAAATTATAGCGCCCATCTCTTTGGCGGTTCATATGCGGTCTATGCAACAAGCAATGCAGACAAGGAAGCTGCACTGACGACTCTCGCTGTGATTCCGTTCGGTGCCTCCCAAACGCTGAACATAACCATGGTTCCATCCTATAAGGTCTTCATTACAGAAACAAAAGGCAACATACTCCTCCAGAGAAATATATCAATTTCGTCAGGAACCGTTTTACTGCTATTCAATACCTCGTCAAGGAGCATTTACCTACCTGGTGGAACTTATACGTTCTCCGGAAACCTTACGGTGCACGAATTAAACTATACCGGTTCATCAATGAACATAACCTATAGTTCGTCAGTCACGCAGAGCATTTCTGCACAGAACACGTATGTAAACATACAACTGCTTAGGGTCGACATTTATCAGTTTACATCTGGAATGCTCTCTTCTCCGAAGGTCGCAGTTCAGGGATCCAACCTTACAAATGTTCCTTTCTATGTCCAAAATACCGGCAATACATATGTTAATATGACATTCAGTTCCGGACAATCAGGATTGGTTGCTTCCTTTAACAGAAGCAAGGTAATGCTTGCTCCTGGCCAGAACGTTTCTATTTCCGCCAACCTCACACTGCCGCAAAAGATGCTGGCAGGAATTGACAAACTTCAGATAAATGGTACATATGGATCAAGCACTTACAACATCCAGCTGAGCGTTAATGTCTCAGCCAGCCCATCTTTCAACGCCTATCTAGTACCGGCAAAGAACTCAATATATGGGAACACAGGAAGCATACCTGTAGTTCTTTCAAACACGGGGAACCAGCTTATGACCGTTTATGTTGCCCTTGATCCTGATAACCTGAGCAATCATAACTGGGATGGAAATATAGGCACAGGGCTATATTACAGTGCGAAGCTACCAGCATTCTCCTCAAAGACCATATATGTAAACGTGACGCCCATGTCCGGGAAGAGCCTTTATCTGAGCGGGGATCTTACTCTGAACATAACCACCAGCGCTAACATATCAAAAACCCTTAACGTGCCAGTGAACCTTCCAAACAACATTAACCTTAAACCAACTGTTTCGGGTACTGAAATAACCCACTTTACAGGTAACCCTGAGATGACAATTATCATAGGTGTTGTGGTGATAGCTGCCTCGGTCATTATCGGGCTTATAGTCGCTTCATCGAGAGGGAGGCGGAGAAACAGGTGAAAGGAAAGGCTGCACTTATTGCAATAGGCATTCTGTTCATCATGATGCCACTGGCTGCAACAGTTTCCGATGGGGGGACAGTCTACCCGTCAATTTTTTCAAGCACGATATCCTATGGGACAGTTTATACAAACGAAAGCTTCTCAATATATGTGAACTCGACATACGGTTTCAATAACTACACTGCAGTCCTGATATTCTCTGGAATGAACCTGAGCGGTATGGCTCCCGGGACCACGGTCCTGTCACAGAACCAGCCGAATCCGGATCTTGTGTTCAATATAACTGCACCATCGAATCCGGGAACAATATCCATACTAGTCATGACTTCAGCACATGGATCAACCGTCATGCAGTACAGAACGATAGTACAGCTTACTGTTGTGAACCCGATAAAAATGCAGGCAACTATAAGCAATCCAACCCAGTATTACATGTACAATGTTACAGTGACATTTGCCATCAACGGCAACAACGTTTCAAAGATTGTGATACCAAAGCTTGCTCCATACTCTTCACAGGTTGTATCCATAAACTCATCTGCAGTCTCCCTGATCAACAAAGGCGATAACACTATCAGTGTATATGCAAGCACTCCCGGGGCTGTAGTCAACGGTGACTCAACATTTTATTACGGCACACCACCCAACTATACATGGATATACTATATTGCGGCTGTTGTTGTAGCATTCATGATATTCCTCGCAGTCAGTGCGGGTCGGAGATCCCTCCCGAAAGCACCAAAATGGAAAAAATAATCTTCTGGCCCATTGTCAGGCGGTTATTGCTTTCTGGAGGGTCACGAACTCGAGTTCAAGTATGTCCCGTCTCCTGTAGTTCTGAATCTTGGGATCGGGGAAAGAGGTGCTGCCCCTTGCTATCCTGGCCGCCGATACCGCATTGTCATGTATCTTGTGGGGCTGGCTTGTATTTGTCTCATCAACAATATCTGGTGTCATACCTGCGCCTTTAAGCTTCAATATGATGGTGTCCCTGTTTGGTATATCGCCATGGCCTATCCTTACAGTATACGATGAGTACCGGTAACCAGCGGCAATTGTCCTTATGGACCGCATTAGAGAATCTATGCTGGGTGCCTCAAAAGCCTCAAGCAGGATATCATCTCCGAGCACCGCTATACCAGGCTTGGGGCCTGGATCAATTCCTATTATAAGAGTACGGAATTTTTCTTTGCCCAGCAGGAAGGGTACTGCGACACGAACTGCCTCTATGGCGCTGTCTGTCCTGATCTGTTGTTCCCTGATCTTCTCATCCTTGTTTGAGCTAAGTATTATCGAAACATCCGAAGGCAAATGATCTATATCGTCGATCGAAACGGATTTGATTCGCCAGGACTTGAGCACATTGACAACTTCATGATAAAACCTGAAATTATGAGTGTAAATCCCTACCCTCTTCATTTACATCATGATAAATATATACTCATTTAATAGCTTTGTTGAATTTGCACTAACTACGAATCAGATTCAGGTTTGCCCTGCTCCTTCAATATCCTGTTGACAAGCTCAACGAACTCTTTTTCCTTCCCCTTAGGGATCACGCCGCCCGCCGCAACATCGTGGCCTCCGCCGGATCCGCCAACCTGTTCGCAAGCGCTTTTCAGAATAGAAGAGAGGTTGAGCCCTTTCCTGACCAGCTTTATAGTTCCACGCGCTGAAAGCTTCGTGGTCTTATCTCCTACATTGAACCCGATTATGGGCTTGTTCTGGTCAACCAGATATAGCATCAGGAGATCGCTTATCTTTCCAGCCATTTCAGATTCAGGCGAGTAAAAATACTGGAGATGTGACATGTTCCCGATTTCCTTCATTGTACGATACACATAGTCGATCAGGCGTGTCTTATAAGTTTTCCATGCAGCAAGCATTTCCCCCTTGAGTGCCCTGTCTCCGAGGAAGTACTGGACTGCAACGGAGTTCTTTCCCACTCTTGCATTGCCGTCTATGATGCTGCTCAGCTCCTTGGATGTGAATTCCATGTCCTTGAACCTCATCATGTCTGATTCCAGATACTTGATAGCTTCAAGGCCGCACTTCTGGGATATCAGCTGACCTGCGAGTTTCTTTTCAAGAATACGTTTCTGTTCCTCATTCATAGATGACGGTGACTGGTCATAGCCCAAGTGACACTCATCAAGAATCTTCTTCGCTCCCTCGGGTTTGCCCGTGATTCCGTTGAAGAATGGATCGGTGGAATAGACCAGGGAATCAAGAAGCGTCTCGCCTTCAAGGCTTATCGATCGCTCATTGCTGAATAGATTCGAGTATTCATCCAGTAAAAGTTTGTTCAGTCCTGATATTCCACCAAGATCCTGCTTGTCAGCTATCATTCCTGAGATGAAATACGGAACAAGATCCGAGTTTCGCTCGGAACAGACGAGGGCGAATATCATTGCCATCGTTGAGCCACAGGCGCCTCTCGTGCCATCAATTCCAAAATCCCTGGCATTTATGTTCATGGCTTTGGCTGGTGACGGTTTGTAAAAATGATGATCCAGGACTATAAGTTTTTCAAGCTCAGGAACAAACTGGGCTTGATCCGACCCAGCATCTACCACAATGGTAAGGGAATCAGGGTATTCCATGACAACGTTGCGGAAATCCTCCCCAAGCAGGCTCTTGATATATGTGAGATGGACCCTCTTCTTTAGTCGGAGCAGAGTCTTCAGCATCACGATTGCAGCGCTAGTTCCATCGCCGTCATAATGGGCTATGACCCTTACGAAAGGCTCTGACTTTGTTAACTCTGCCGCATCTGATAGCTTATTGTATAAATCCTGGTTGATAACCTTCTGGACAGGACTCATAGAACCTTGTCTAGGTTCCAGCCAGCAGGAAGAACGTTGTTCCTTCTATAATATTTGATAAGTCTGAGAATCTTTGCCATTACAAGTGTCCTGCCTCTATCATTGCTCTTGTCGCGTGTATTCAACGCAAGATGCGCACTTACCTTCCTGTATCGCATAATAAGGCTCCGCAGATCATCCGGAATTTCAGGTTTTAGAGATTTCTCTTCCAGTACAGTGCTGAGCTTCTTTCCAAGCACCAGTTTAGTGGATGGTATCGCATACTGATCCCTCAGCCTTATTCCTACCTCAGCTGTGGTGAGCTTCGAGTTCTTCAACTGTACGATGTTATCTATAATTTCGTCATTTGAGGCTTTAATCCATGTGGGTTTCGTGGTATACCTGTCCCTGTGTGATCGTGATTTCCCCTTTTTTCTGGTGTGCATTCTGGCCATTTTGTATTCTCCGCTGAAACCGTAATTAGTCAGTTATTAATCTATTTTATGCCTGCACGCGGAAAATAATTCAACATATTTTATGCATACTTCAAGCATTCTCTTACCCAGGAGCAGGACGGCTGGAATGCGGCGTGTTGCTCTATAAAGATAGCTTGGCATATTCACTTTACGACATTATGCAGCCGTTCATATGTGCAGATAGCCTCCATCGCAACGGTCCATATTGTCAGTTCCTCGGGATAAATTGAATATCTGTCTCCCAGGCCATCAAGGTCGGATCGGAATTTACCTTCAGAGAAGCCGCCGATAATAAGCGTGGTTTCATCTTGGCTGCCAACTGCATCTGAAATGCTGCTTATCCTGTCATCTGGAGAAAAAATCCGTATGTTCTTGAATCCTCTTGAAGCAACGAATTCACTGATGGTCGAATCGATCATTTCAAGCAGAATAACATCATTATTCTGTATCTTCTTTTTATTGAAAAGATCCTCGATAAGCCCTGCAAAGCGGTTGAACGATCTTGGTATCCTGGTTTGCCAGTTGATGATTATCACCTTATTATCCCTTGTATGTATGAAAACGCGTAGCATACCTGCCTTATTCAGAATGCTCTCCTGACAGCTAAGAAGAAGCGTGTGTATGATATCCGGCCTGCCACGCCTGGTCGACTCCCCTGGAAAAACTGATTCGATTGCCCTGTGCATGTAGTTGGAATCCAGGAGAACCTCGGAAAGCTTCTTTGACCTTCTCTTTGAATAGGATACTGCGTCCGGGAAACTCCAGAGTTCCTTTGGAACAAGTTCAAGTTCCGCGTCTACTATTATTATGTTGAGCATTCAGGAGTCGATAGCTGCATTTCTTAATTCCTTTTGCAAATTCTGCACTTATGGATAAGTGTAAAGCTCATATTATTCCGATACATGCTTTACCATGGCTATTTTTGTGGATAACCTGCTTAAGGGGAAGACTGTCCTTATTACCGGCGGTGCGACGGGACTTGGCAAGGCGATGGCTGTTTCTTTCGGAAATCTGGGTGCGAAGATCGGTATCGTAAGCCGTAAGAAGGAGAATCTTGAAGCCACAACCGCAGCTTTGTCCACTATGGGCATAGAAATCGACTACCATGTATGCGATGTGCGGTTTCCTTCACAGATAAGTGAATCGGTATCCAAATTAGAGGAGTCACTTGGCCCGATAAATGTCCTGGTAAACAATGCCGCCGGGAACTTTATTAGCAGGACCGAACAGCTGTCACCGAAGGCATTCGATACTGTTATAGGCATAGTGCTCCAGGGATCCTCATATTTTTCTCTTGAAATGGGAAAAAAGTGGATTAATTCAGGCATTCATGGAACAATCCTTAACATAGTTGCTACATATGCCTGGACAGGTTCAGCTTATGTAGTGCCGTCTGCAGTCTCAAAAGCAGGCGTGCTTGCACTTACGCAGTCTCTCGCAGTAGAGTGGGGTCCGAAAGGAATAAGGAGCGTTGCTATTGCGCCTGGTCCCATGCCAACGGAAGGTGCGTGGAAAAACCTGATCCCTGATAATTCATTTGAAAATTTAATGAAAGCGCGGAATCCAATGTTGCGCCTTGGTGAGCCATCAGAACTTGCCCATCTGGCAGCTTTCCTCATATCTGATGCCGCTTCTTACATAAATGGGGAGGTCATTACTATAGATGGCGGCGAATGGCTTAAAGGAGCTGGCCAGTTTAACATGCTCTCTGAGATGCCGGATTCCCTTTGGGATGCAATGAAGTCAAGGCGAGGCAAGTAAACAGTTCAGTAGCTGCCTGCAATGCCAGGTCTGGATGAAACTACTGTCTTTTGAGATGCTTTCATCTCATTGTAGTTCAACATGTACGCAACCATAAGTATTGCAAGAATCAGTCCCGTATTTGAATCTGTGCTGAATTGAGCCACGATACCAAGTCCCTGATAAATTATCCATGTGGATACTGCAAAGCAAAAAGTCAATGCAGGCGCGTAAATGCTCCTTGACAACCATAGAATGATTGCCACCGCAATAATTGCAACAAATATGGTGTTGAATATGCCGGAAGATGCAGCAATCCTTGTTTCAGCCGAAACTGCAAAACCAAGGAACCCGAAAGGTGAGGGAAAAACGTTCACTGGAAGGGATGACCAGAATCCATTTGCCGGGTAGGCCTGGAACCCCAGAGAAATGAGAAGGGCAAGCACTGTTGCGTACCTGATTGTCTTTTCCGCTATCCCTTTATTGTTTTCTTTCACTGTGAAGAAAAGGACTACTGCACCAAGCAGATAAAAGAGAACAGAACCTGGAAGCCCGGTAAGGATGGATGAACCTGCTGTAAAAACACCTCCGAAACCCTCGCCGAACACCCAGATGACAGAGCACCAGGCTATTGCAGCTCCCTGGGTTATATTGAACGCCCTGCCTCTCTTTGTAACAAGGTACAGAACACCAATGTAAAGCTGTATCACGGCAGCTGCGAGATCCATCAAAGGTGGATTTCTGTTCCAAAAATTTACGCTCAGCTGTATTACCTGCGTTACTGGAAAACCCATTGACAGCATTGGTATCAGATCATACTGAGCAAAGAGATTGTTCATTTCGGGTTGAACCTGCAAAATTGCATCAAGAATCCACATTACACCGAGAGCCACCCTGAGAAATGATCTGGATCGCTGCTCCTTTATTCCTGCCTGGGATTTTCGGAATAATATGGCGATAAACGGCGCAGGAAGTGCCGACAGCAAAAACTCTTCGTAAAAAGGAACAAAGTCAGATACCTTTATCACCGGAATGCTGAGATAGAAACGGAACTCGAAATAGAAAATAATTCCAAGAAGAATTGCCATCAAGGCAATCAGTGTATATGCAGTAAGCTTCAGGAGTGATCTCATCAGCCTGATAGGTAATGGATATGGTAATAAGATGTTTTCATACCTTCTGGGCAGCAAAACTGGCATTCAATATCTTCTCTTAATGGAGATTATAGTCACAAAACATTAGAACAAATACATTGAGAGAGCAGGTATATGGCGTTGAGCCGGACAGCTAAACCTTTTAAGACAATAAACAATACTCAGGATTATGCCTGCACACACTATCTGTGGCCATGAATCAGTTGTTTTTTTCTCATATCAGGAGAAAATGCAAATTCTTTTTGAAGGGGCGGGTCTGAAATCAAGATAAAGCAACTTTTCAGTGTCTTTTCTCCGCTTGTTTTTGCACTGAGATACCTCAAGAAGGAGAGAAAAATACTGGTTCTTGTTTCGGTTGTTGCGGCACTAACTGCAGTATTCAGGCTGCTTGTTCCTATATATTTCGGCGATGCAGTTAACTCTGTTGAAAGCACCGACTTCTCTACAGCAGAGCATTTTGTAGTCCTGATCCTGATTGTGTCAGGACTGAGTGCCATTGCACAGTTTGTTGTGAACTATGGCTCTCAGTATCTTTCCCAGCGATATGCATACGAACTTAGGAAGGATGTATTTCATCATCTCCTCAACAAGAAGTTCAGGTACTTCGAGACCCAGACCTCCGGGAATCTGCTGTCCAGATCGACAATGGATATAGAAGCGACAAGAAATTTCGTCCTGAACGTACTGTCGCAGCTTATCCCGACGATCTTTCTGATAGCCATTGCTTTCTACTTCCTTATCACGTTGGATGCTATTTATTCGCTGTTCTTCCTTGTGGTTGTTCCAATGCTCATATATCTGGGAATAACCTTCCAGAGGAAGCAGAGGAACCACTGGCACAAAATAAGGGATACATATGGCACGATGAACGAACGCCTGCAGGAAAACATAACAGGCCAGCGTGTTGTGCGTGGTTTTTTAGGCGAAGACAGGGAGATAGGCAGATTTACGGAAACAACGGATACATATTTTCAGGAATATAACCTCGTAGCAAAACTCCGGGGAAAATATAACAACCTCATGCCGCTGTTGATAAGTGCAGCCGCGACTGGCGTTATCCTATATGGCGGCTACACCTCACTTATAACAGGAAGCCAGATCGGAAACCTGGCCGCTGCAGTGAACATATTCAACACGATGACATTTCCAGTTAGCTTCCTTGGAAGATTGATTGTCTTCTCTGAGAATGCAAGGGCAGGAATAGATCGTATCGATACCATAATAAACGGCAAAGAAGAGGAAGCCGTATCCGGTGAAATAAAGAATCCATTGAGCCCGCCTGCTGAAGTTAACGCTATATCCTTCTCCCGTGGCACTAAAGTGATTCTAAACGATATGAGTTTCCACATCAAGAAAGGGGAGTTTGTCGCCATAACCGGAACTACCGGCAGCGGCAAGAGCACGCTTATAAACATGCTTCCCAGGTTATACGATCCAGACTCCGGGACAATTTCATATAACGGCGTTGTGTACGATAAATTCACGCTTCCGGAAATAAGGGAAAGGATTGCCGTGGTGCCACAGGAAATAAGTCTCCTCTCAGGATCCATCAGGGAGAACATAGCGTTCGGAAAGGGTGAGTTCACCGATCAGGAAGTTGTGGAGGCGGCAAAGATAGCCCACATTGACGACTTTATAGATAGCCTTCCGGATAGGTACGAAACAATCGTTGGGGAACGCGGTATAACCTTATCCGGGGGGCAGAAACAGAGGGTCGCGATAGCAAGGGCAGTAATAATGAAGCCCGAGCTCCTTATCTTTGACGATGCCACTTCAAGCCTTGATGCCGAAACCGAGCTGGATATATTCAATTCAATAAGGAAGAATCTTCGTTCAACATCCGTTATTATAATATCGCTGAAGGAAACTGGACTGATGTTTGCCGACCGGGTCCTCGTTGTCGACAATGGAAACCTTGAGGAGGTAACCGACTCCAGGAGGAATCTTATCGATACTTCGAGAAGGGACGGCCTCGCCGGAGGTGATTGATCACGCCGAAGACATATGAGGAGGTTGAAGATGAGCTGATAAAGGGTGGCAAGGGTTTCGCCTCATTCAAACGAATGATAGGTGAAATGCTTTCTCAGAAGAGGGAATCAGCGAAACTGGGTATATCCATCATAGTTACTGCGGTGATGGGTACAATTTACCCCCTTTCAATAGGACTTGCGGTCGATGCAATCCTTATCCAGAAGAGCGCAATCCTGCTTGTTGCATATGCATCCCTGTTTTTCGCCGTCTACGTGGTACAGTTCTTCTCAAACCGCGTGAGGACAATAAGCTCAACCTACCTGGCACAGTACACTATCAAAAGCCTGAGAGACAAGGCATTCAAAAACCTCCAGAAAGTGCCAGTCTCTTTCTACAGCAAGGTCAAGACTGGATACCTTATAAGCAGGATTAGCAATGACGGCGAGTCATTAAGCGAATTCCTGACATTCCAGGTACCACAGGTAGTATCGGGTATTACAACAGTCATAATTTCTGCGTCAATAATGCTTATACTTGCACCAAGGCTCGCACTTTATTCATTCATCGTGATACCTCTTCTTGTCGGTTTTACTTTTTCGCTTCAACCGAGGGTTAAGCGTAATTATCTGAGGACAAGGAAGACAATTGCTGCTATAACAGGAAACCTTAGCGAAAATATCAACGCCGTGCGTGCAATCAAGAGCTTCAACGTGGAAGACAGGGTCGAGGGGAACTTTGACAAACTCAACACTGCAAACTATGCAGCCAACATGAAAGCTTCCAGGCTGGCATCATCGTACGGCTCGGTCGTCAGGATAATTGAGGCTGTTGGTATAGCTATCGTGCTCATAGAAGGGGGGATTATGGCGCTTGGTGGCCTTATTACTGTCGGTATACTTGTATCGTTTGTGTTTTACGTGCAGGAATTCTTCGATCCTGTCGTGCAGCTTTCACAGACCTATAACTCATATCAGTCGGCAATGGTTGGTCTAGTCCGGATATATGGCATAATCGACAGCGAGAAGGACAAGGATCCATTGGATTCAGTCAAGCTTGAGGATTTCAAGGACAAGATAGAGATCAAGGATGTCACATTCTCATATGGCG
Source organism: Thermoplasmata archaeon (assembly GCA_049965275.1). Classification (GTDB taxonomy): domain Archaea; phylum Thermoplasmatota; class Thermoplasmata; order Thermoplasmatales; family Thermoplasmataceae; genus UBA582. The sequence continues at coordinate 17,101 of JBMFWM010000022.1, forward strand.
GCGACAATGCGCTGGACTCAGTATCATTCAGCATAAGAAAAGGTGAGAAAGTCGGCATTGTGGGGCATACTGGTGCAGGTAAAACGACAATCTCAAACCTTATCATGAAATACTATCATCCGACAAGAGGGGCGATCCTGATCGACGGAAGGAACCTGGATGATATATCGACGGGTTCTTACAGGAAGCTTATAGCTCCAGTACTGCAGGATCCATTCATGTTCAGGGGGACCGTTCTGGAGAATATACAGTTCGCGGATCCGTCTGCAACTCGCGAGGATATAGCGGCAGCGATAGAGCAGTTCGGCTTGCATGCCCTGTTCCAGAGGATGCCGAACGGGATAGACAGTGAAATTGGTGAGATGGGACGAAACCTTTCAGAAGGGCAGAGACAGGCCATATCACTGCTCAGGGCATTCATCCTGGATCCTGAGATCCTGATACTTGATGAACCCACATCGCAGATAGATCCTGCATCAGAGAAAATTATAATGGTTGCACTCGAAAAATTCCTTCAGGGAAAGACACTGGTCCTGATAACACACAGGTTCTCCCTTATCCGGCTGGTCGACGAGGTTATCGTCCTCGACCATGGTAAACTCGTTGAACAGGGAAAAGTTGACGACCTGATGGCTGAGGAGGGGAAATTTGCCCAGCTCTACAAGTACCAGAAGGCAGACAATGATCTTCTATGATCAAAAGTTGCTTGTAATCAGCGTACCTTCAGGTGTGCTTTTATGAACAAAGTTCCTGACTCGTATGTCAAGCGACAAACGCTTTGCAAGCTCAATAGCAGCAGGGTGAACAATCTTTGAGCCTCCGGATGCAATAGTTATAGCTGCATCGTGTGAAAGGACCTGATATAGAAAGGTTCTTTCTGATGGGGTTTTCGGATCAACATTGTATATCCCGTTGACGTCCTTGAAGAGCGTGATATGCTGTGATCCATATGCACCGGCAAAGGCAACGGCACTGACGTCAGAACTGTTTCTGCCGAATGTCTGTATCTTGCCGTGTATGTCGGCGGCAAAGAATCCTGTTGTTACAAGGACATCGTGTTCGGTAAGGATCGCATCCACGTTTTTTCGGATCGATGAGGATGATGCCTGTATGTCCGGAAGGTAGCCTGAGGCTTTCCCGCTTGCAACAAGTCCAAGCAGATCCGAAGGAACAAAAGCCGCGTTGCAGCCCAGTTCGTTCAGGTATGCAGTGCATGTTGCTGCAGAAAGCCTTTCTCCGATAGAAAGGATCTCCGGCATGTCCTCAGCCATAAGCATGCTCTCATTCCATACTTCTCTTCTAGCGGGATGCGGATTCACGGAACTCGATATTAACTGTAAAGAGAAGTCGCTGGGATAACGGCCAATTGCTGCATTCAGCCATCCAGCATGAAGGGAGACCAGGTCATGGACATGACTTATGATCCGTCCCCGATCCTGGTTGCAGCAACGCAACAGAGAATCAGTGACTTTTTCGAATGCACTGACCACAAATACGCTTTTCGGAACACTGCCAGCAATGTCCTCAAGATTTCTCAGTGCATCAGCGCCAGTTAGGCATGAACCGCCGATCTTGTAAAAATTTACCTTATCTGTCACAGATATCCTCCAAGAGTGGCTGCAACCTCGGCGTTCAGCAAAGTTGATCCTGCAGCGCCGCGTATAAGGTTGTCAACAACAAGCACGAACTGCAGTATATTATCAAACACCCTAACCCTCCCTATTGATACCTGCATCCCATCAAGCTTGCCGGGTTTACCGGAGTCAAGCCTTGGTTGAGGACGATCCTTTCCCTCTTGCAGGACAAGGGGCCGATCAGGAAGTGTTGGCAAACCAGGCGGAAGATTCTTGTTTCTAAACATTCGGAATGAATCCAGGATTTCATCGAGTGCGACGACTGAATCCAATTCTACGGTTACCGACTCCAGGTGCCCGTTTATTACTGGCACTCTCGTACAGGTTGCAGTTAATCGAAATTTCGTCTTGCTTCGGGAATCGAGTATCTTGTGTGTTTCTGCAACAATTTTCTCCTCCTCGCCCTGGATAAACGGGATTACGTTAGAAAGAATATCGAGCGAAGGAGTACCGGGATAACCTGCACCGCTCACGGCCTGCAGCGTTGTTACATCAACGCCTTTTATGCCGAATTCTGCAACAGGCGCAAGTCCAAGTACCAGACCAATCGTGCTGCAGTTGCCATTAGCAAGTATGTACCCATTATTGAGCTTTGATATCTCTGTGAAATTGATCTCCGGGACAACAATGGGAACATCGGGCAGCATCCTGTTCCCGGACGCGTTTGTAACGATACGGTTACCCATTTCCCTGAGCTCCTTTTCAAGCATGGTAGCACTCTGTTCGCTTACTGCGCTGAAAACAAAATCATAGTGCTGCCTGCTTATCTCTTCGGCATCGGCCTGCTGTATCTTCATGGAGAGACCATCTTCGCCGATCTGCACTGAGCTCCCGGCAGAATTCCGAGACGCGTAAAGCGCATCAAGCTCAAAGTAAGGATGTTCTTCAAGCATTCTTATAAGTTCCTTACCAACTATACCCGTCGCTCCCAGTATAGCGACCTTAAGGCGGTCCATTCAGTTGCGTCCTCCACTTTTATTTGTAGTTGTTTGCATTGCATTTACAATGTCTTCGATCAGATCGTTCGGGTCCTCAAGCCCTATGGACAGCCGGAAAAGTGAATCCTCAATGCCAGCCGCCTTTCTCTCTTCGGAAGTGAGGCCCCTGTGTGACATGGTTGCCGGATGCGATATTGTTGTGTTCACACCTCCCAGGGTGTTCGCAGGCGTGATAATGCTGAGTGCTCTCATGAACCGCTCACAATCCAGACCTTTCTGATCAATGGAGAAAGAAACAACCGAGCCAAAACCCCTCAACATCCGGGACGCAAGATCATATTCTGGGTGTTCCGGTAGTCCCGGATATAGTACTTTCCCTACTCCTGGTAACTTCTTAAGATCCGCGGAAATCTTTAAGGCGGACTCACCTGATTGTTTCATTCTTACATGCAGGGTCTTAATTCCACGAAGCATCAGATATGCTGCAAACGGGTCGAGAGTCTCCCCAAGTGTCTTCCTGAAATCGTCCAGTCCCTTGATAAATTCACTTCCGCCGGCTACAACGCCTGCTATAACGTCGTTATGTCCGGAAATGAACTTTGAGCCACTGTGGATAACTATATCTGCGCCTGCATCAAGACTCTTCAGATTGACGGGAGTTGCGAATGTTGAATCCGCTATGAGAATCGACTTTGATTTTATTTCCTCCCTGATTCTCCTAAGATCCTGAACTCTAAGCGTGGGATTGGAAATTGATTCAACATAAACCACGTCCTGACCATTATATGATCTAAGTAAACTATCTGTTCCAGGCCCCGCGACAGTTGTCTTGATACCGTAGACGCTCATGAAATCCCTGAGAAACTTCAAGGTTCTTGCAAACACGTCATAGTGGATGAGCACCGACATTCCAGGTCTGAGCTTGTGCAATAAAACAGTGGTGACTGCTCCCATCCCTGAACTGAAGGCAGCAGCTGCATCAGCGTTTTCCAACTGCGAAATTACAGCGTTAAGCTGACTGACAGTCGGATTCGCTTCCCTGGTATACCTGAAAGCTGCCCCATCCGGCATCACATACGCGCTCGTCTGGTAAATCGGTGTGGTGAGGGGGAGATAACTGAATTTCGCATCCTCCCTGACATACCTGGTATTATCTCGCAACAACTGCACCTCCGCATACACCAGATGCGATCACATCGAAAGGAATCCCATTGAAGCCAAGAACCTCTTGAGCAGCAATTCTAATATTATCCATTGGCTGATCCTCTCCCAGAACACATAATACCGATGGACCAGCGCCACTCAGAGCAACACCCAGGGCACCATGGGCAAGCAGGTTTTTCTTGAGCTTCGGGTAGAAAGGGTAGATGGCAGACCTGGCCGGCTCAACTATTTCATCATTCATCCCAGCCATTATCATTTCGGGATCATACGTTTTTAGGCCGAGAATGAGCATCGACAGATTCCTCGCATTTGCAACTGCAGATCCGATCTTTACCTGCTCTGGAACCACGGCTCTGCAATTTCTTGTCTTCTCGCCTATTTCTATATGAATATTGACAACTGCAAGCTTCAGATCAGGGTGTATTGATAGTTTATGCCACATGGGCGGATCAAGTGATTCGATCAATACAAGGCCACCGACCAGCGAAGCAATCACATTGTCTAGGTGGGCTGTTCCGGTGACAGTGTGCTCTCCGATGGCTGCGTACTTAACCATGGATTCCTTACTAAGGTGGAGGCCAAGCAGTTCATTCAGTGCCAAAACAGTAGCAACAGAACAGGCACCGCTGCTTCCTAAACCTGATCCCCATGGAATATTGCCGCGTGAAATCAGCTTAATATGTTCTTTAGAGCCAAAATCATGCAAAATAGCTTTAGCTACTGCCTCTTGCGGTGTTCCCATCAATCTTGATCCCTCCTTCCCTGTCACAGCAATTGATATCTTCGTTTCATCATGGGAGACCTCTGCGTCAAGGATTTCATGAAAGGCATTTAGTGCGATGGATGCAGAATCATAACCCGGACCCAGATTCGCTGAGGAAGCACAACTGATAACTGTTATCATTTTGTCTGCGATAGTTGTTTCATATTTCTCCTTTTATTAATAAGGTATTACTGTGAGACATATAGCTTGCCTTAATTGGTCACCTTGGGAATTACAGTTGCCAACTATGTTCTTGCTCTGTTATAAAAGATAAATTTTTTCAATTCTCTTTTAATTTGGGTCAACAATATGCTGTCCAGTAATATTTTATTATTTGGATGAAAAAATTATCAAATATTAAGAAAAGACTTGCGTTAGTAGATAAACAAAATCAATCACCTGAATTGGGTTTAATTTTTTCATGCTGCCACTCCATAACACTTGGCGAAGCCTTTAAAATAAGAACAAAATGGGTCAAAGCAAAAGGGTATAGATTTATATATTGTAATTTCGATAGAGGATGAGGTATTAAATATGGAAAACCAAAAACCTGAAAGTAATAGCGGCTCGTCCGCGATAGTACCACCCAAACCAGCTAACTCAACGGCAAAATTCTACGCCGTGATAGTGGCCCTAGTTATAATAGCGGCCGCGTTTGGTGTGCTATATGCGACTAAGTCACCGGGCCCTTCTAAGACAACGGCAGTTAGCGCGACGCTCGGAAATGTAACACAGACGCTTTCCGTAGGACAAACGTATAGTTTTACAATAAAAGCGTCCGGTAGTTTCAGCAACATCACTGTGTGGTGGGGCGATGGAGCTACTAGCTTGATAAAGTATTCTGGGTCTACAAGCGTGGTAGCCAGTCACCAGTACACTAGCCAGGGAGACTACTTTATATTGTATCAGATAACTTACCCATCCTCGACATATAACGGTCTGATACCCCTTAGTGTTGGTTACCCTGCAAGCAGCACTGCATTCGTCAATCAATCATTTGCTTTTGCTGAGCTTGTGGCAAACTCCACGCCACCAGTAATAACAAACCCTGCAATATTCGGTCCCGGTGCAGATCTGACATACCAGGTCAGTTATTCTACGCCCAGCAATTCGTCATATATGGTCGTAAACCTAACTGTGAATATATATAAGGGTTCCAACCTGATAAGTACAAACGCTTACCCTCTGGTTTATGCGATCACTGCAAGTGGGCCAGGCTTTATTTTACCACAGGGAACGATAGACCTTTATCTTAACAACCTGGCACAGGGCTATTACACCGTACAGACTTACGTGACTGTTGGTACCCTGGCAATGACGATGATAAATGGTACTTTGGTGCCAACTGGAACTGCAAATGTTACTAACCTGAGTGCGCAGACGACAGTTTCCTACACCGATATACCTATCTTTGATTCTGTTACGCCTTATTCACAGGTAGCCTCAACCACATTCTTTGATGCTCTTCCTAATGCTGTTGGTGGATATACCACACTTGACCCTGCCATATCTTTCTACACAGCTAGCAACGAGATACTCATGAACACACTGCTCCAGCTGGATCAGTATAACGGTACCAGCACAACGTCGTTCATACCTGAACTTGCATCTGGTCTTCCGACAATAGCAAATAGCGGAGAGAACAACAATACTTACAACTATACATACGAGAACAATTACATGGGTCCGGTTACGATAAAAGTACTGCCTGGAGAGAACTATACTTTCCATATAAGGAGCGGCATAAGGGATCAGTTCGGTAATGCGATAACTGCATATGACGTATACTTTGAGATAGTAAGAGATATGCTGTTTTCTGTCTCTTCGCCTGGAACGGGAGGATACTTGATTGCAGAGTACTTCTTTAACAACTATTCTACTCCTGGATTCACACCCACATACCAGGGAATTATGCCAAATCTTACCTACAGCAACACATCTGACGCATTCACCATACACTTCGCTCACCCGATGCCAACAGCACTGGTATACCAGTTGTTTGCAGCTTCTGGTACATTCGTTGAAAGTGCAACCTGGCTAACTCAGCATGGGGCAGGAATTGACTTCTCACCGGCAGGATTCAACGCATACAGGGCTGAAGGCAGCTCATCTGGATACAATACTTATGTGCAGAACCATATAGATGCGAACGGTCCTTACGAGATATCGCTGGTATCTCCTGCTCAGTTTGTCGTTCTGACAGCAAACCCCAACTTCCCGGGTCTTCCATACTATCCCGCGGCGCAGAGTGCAAAGACTGTTATAATGCAGTACACATCTTCTGATTCCACTGCCTGGCTTGAGTTCTCCTCTGGGCAGGCACAGGATGTTCAGGGCGTCACTCCACAATACTGGAATGACACATTGGCACTCGTTAAGCAGGGCAAGGCTATAACTTCTGAGTTCCCGACGCTGTCGATCTACTTCTATAACTTCAACCTGAACGTAAACACATCCATGCTAAGCACATTAGACAAGAAAGCCAATCTTCCATCTGCATTCTTCGTCAACCACGATGTAAGGCTTGCATTTGCTTACGCCTATAATTACACGGAGTACTTTAACAACCAGATTGGAAACAAACTGTACAACGCCACATTCCAGGTTCCATATGCAGGTATGCTTGTACCTGGATTGCCGGCAGCACAGAACATTTCTGCTTTGAACGCACTTGGTATACAGGTTCCGTTCACAAACCTTGTAAAGGCTGCTCAGTACTGGGGAGATTTCTGGAATAGCTCTGCACGCACCCAAATGGGAATAACTGGCACTCCTGCTGATCCGACATACGGAGGTCATGCATTAGACGTACCGATATTTGTGCTACAGCAGGATCCACCCGATGAAGCAGGTGCGACTACATGGGTACAGATGCTCCAGACATTCATACCTGGACTTGACGGCGGATCACAGGATGTAATCCAGACTTCTGAAGTCAATATATTCCTTACATACGCAGTACCGCAGGGCGATCCGATGCCAATCAGCTGGGGAGGATGGGCTCCTGACTATCCTTATCCAACGGATTACCTGTCTGCTATGTTCCTGCCCTCAACAACTTCTACATACCAGAATGCCAACAGCTGGAACTCATCCTATGTTGCCGGAACAACAACGTCGACATATGGTCCTAACAGCGTGGCGGACCCTGCAGAAGCTAGCGCCCTAAACAACATTACAATGTACTACAACAGGGGAGTCGCAAACGAGACAAATGCAGCTGTTGCATATTCCTGGTTCCAGAAGATGAATGAGGCCAGCATAAACATGACTATGGAAGTTTATCTTGGCCAGGTAAACCAGATATGGATATGGGATTCTATTGCCAACAAGACACTACTCCAGCAGTGGCAGCAGAATGTCATGATAGGCGGCGGAGCCGAGATAATGTATAACTACGTTGTTTACAACTCCTAATCGTAGTTATTCATTTTTTATTTTATATTTTTTTAAAATTTTTCTTTTTTTCTGCTCTGTTTAACAAATATCCCTAAATCCGATAATCAGTTGATTATTTTCT
>JBMFWM010000023.1:0-24446 GCA_049965275.1 Thermoplasmata archaeon
TGATACGGTTTCGCATGTCTCATCTTGAAGCTCTTCAATATCCTTCGAACCTGCCGCTCTGAATATGCAACACCGAATCTTGTCTTTATTAGATCAAGAATGTCGTTCAGATACCACAGATCCTTCGCTTCCAGCAATGCCTTCAGCTCTTTTTTCTGATCTCCTGTCAGTTTTGATGGCTTTCCACCTGCAAATCTTGGAACGAGGCCTTCATAACCGGATTCATTCCATCTCTTGAGCCATTGGTATCCAACTCTTTTTACAACACCCACATCCTTTGACGCCTCAATAACGCCCATTCCAGTGTAAAGGAGCTTTATAAATATGAGTCTTGGGATGACTCTTGCCCTGTTCTTCTCCTCCCTTATTCGTTTTGTTATGTCGGCTTCGCTGACTGATCTATTCACAATAAGTGTCCTGTCCCTTCCCATAAGGTTAGAATGACATATATGGATAAATAGTTATGGCAATCACTATAACCTGTTTTATACCATACTGAACATATGATGTGGCACTGTATTCCTAAATGCTGCAACAAGTGCCTTTTTCTTGGGTATTCAATTATCCACTTGCGCTGGTAGAATTCTAATATGACGGGATTTCCCCGACTGCTACAAGTGTGCTTTGATATATGGCACATGCCGATCTGCAGACGGAACATTGAACCATGCGGATCTCAATGCATTGTATAAGGTAATAAAAAAAGCAGCCAAGAACTGAAAGTGGAACTGGATAGATGGCATACGGCTATACCCAGGAAGTTTAAGCATCAGAAAGATAATAGCTTCCAAAGGTGGATGCTAACATGGTAAACGGAAATCGTAACCTGGTTAGTTTTCCAGTCTATAAGCTGGTATTTCAACTGCTTCCTGTTACGTAGACAAGTGCAAAACCATCGTATCCCTTTATCCCAACTGTCTGAATCACGGTTGCAATGATGTTCTTATAAGCACGCATATTGGAAAGCATTTCGTTGACACCTCTTACATTTGGATCCATGTTACCGGCATCAATGATGGAACCTTTTCGAACCACGTTGTCGACTACAATCATAGTGCCGGGGTGTGAAAGCTTGATTGCCCAATCAAAGTATCCCGGATAATTCTGTTTATCTGCGTCAATAAAGATAAAGTCAAAAGATTTAGCGCCATTTTTATGCAGCGTGGAAAGGCTTTCAATCGCGGGTCCCAGAATGATTTTAACTTTTTTGGAAAGATTTGCTCTTTCAAGGTTCCTTTTTGACACATCGGCATGCTTCTGGTTGATCTCCAGTGATATCATTTCCCCGTCATCAGGTAATACGCGGGCCAGCCAGATTGTGCTATATGCTCCAAGGGTGCCCATCTCCAGGATCCTCTTGGCAGATATGGATCTGGCAAGTATGTGAAGCATTTTCCCTAATGGAGGAGAAACATTTATTTTTGGCAGATCTGCCTCTTCGCTGTCTTTCAGGGCTGACAGCAGTGCATGATCCTGGTCGACTATCAACTTGTCCAAGTAATCATCAACTTTATTCCAAATTTCTTCCGTCATCAAAACTCGATATGCAATATAATTTAATAACTATTCTAATCATTCTTCATATATAGGACTTCCCTGATTCTTCGTAAAGGTTACAGGGAAGATCATCTGGAACTTTATGTCGCAAAATTGAAAGTCTCTTGCTATTATTTTTCCCAAATAGAATTTTTAGTAGAATGTAATTATGGATATGACGATATTATGAATTGATCCGGTTAGTGGTGTCCGATGAGAAAGATTGTAGTCTTTGACTTTGACGGAACAGTTATCCTGGGAGACCAGCCTTACTACCGCTGTGCAGAAATAATTTCAAAACAGATTCATTCTTCTGACGCAGAGGCTTTTTTGTCAAGAGTTAATGCTGCACTCACACACACCATACCTTTTCCCGGGGAGGATGGATGGAACCTGCTCTCAAATTTATCAAGAGAATATATTTCAAGTGATGCTTTCACGAGCGCATTCCATGAGACCAGAAAGGAAATGCTGGAAAATGACGGAATGACATATATGCCCGACTCTGTCAAGCTTCTACTCAGAAGGATAAAGCCTTACGCAGTTTTAGCGCTAGCATCTAATTCTCCCCCACCATATGTTGAACCCGTGGTGAGGAAATATTCTTTGGACAGTTATTTCAGTTATGTCAGACCCAGTGCGCAAAAGCCTGCAGGATTTCAGCACATGGTGATGCAGATCATTGATCATGAAAAGTTACATGAAGATTGCAGGGTACTGAGTGTCGGTGACCATTACATAAATGACATACTTCCAGCTGTCGAGTCAGGATGGGATGGAGCGTTCGTGAATCCTTTCAGGCTTGATCCCAGGAAGTCTACGGTATCTGCCGAGAATATTGGAGCACTTTCAGATTGGATAATTGACTGGGTTCATAAATAAAGCTTATGCCGGGCTCTCCAGACCTTCCTCTTCGATTGGTATCCTGTTTCCATCCCTGAAAAGCATTATCTTTGTCATATCAATGAAGATACCAACCTCGGAATTTTCACTAATTCCATTGAGGTTGTCGGTCCTGACCCTGAGCCTCGTGCCTGCGAATTCAAGCGTTACAATGTACTGGTATCCCAGATATTGTATGTTTATGACTTTACCTATCATATCCGTACTTGCCTTTTCCATCGAAAGTGAGATGTCCTGTATCCTTACGCCCAGGGCATCGAAGTCCTTCCTTATCCCGAGATCTGGAAGCAGCTCAGACGAGATCAGGTTTATGCCTCCAAGGAAAGAAGCGGCAAAAAGAGTTTTAGGTTTTGAATATATTTCAGCAGGCGTTCCTGACTGTATGACCAGCGCTTTGTTCAGTATGACGATCTGGTCGCCCAGAGCCATCGCCTCCTCCTGGTCATGCGTAACGTGAATTGCCGTAATACCAAGCTTCCTCTGTGTTTCCTTCAGGTAGTCTCGCAGGTCAATCCTTACCCTCGCATCAAGGTTTGAAAGAGGTTCGTCCATAAGCAATATCGCAGGTTTCTTAATCAGGGCCCTTGCAAGGGCAACCCTCTGCTGCTGGCCGCCGCTGAGTTGCTTGGGATACTTGTTCTCCTGTCCCTCAAGCTCCATTACGTCAAGCAGTTCATGCACATGCGTCTTGATATAGTCATTCGTATAGCGCGCCACAGTCATGGGCATGGCGATATTCTCGTAAACAGTGAGGTGAGGATAAAGAGCGTAATTCTGGAAAACAAGTCCTACGCTTCTCTTCCAGGAAGGCAGCGCAGTCACATCCTTGCCTCCAATCACAACGCTTCCTGTGTCCGGACTCTCAAGGCCCGCTGCAATCCGGAGCAGAGTGGTCTTTCCGGAGCCTGAAGGGCCTAGTATGACGGCATATGTTTTCTGGTCAAACTCGAGATTGTCCAGAGAGAGAGCTAGGAACTTTCCAAACGTTTTCCTGATGTTGTGCATCTCAAATTGGGAACTCATCCTACTGTACCTCCAACTCTCCATAGCTTATCTATTCTTTTCCTTGCAAAATAGATCAAGAGAATGGAAGGTATAAGACTGATGACACTGGCCGCAGAAAGTTCTCCGTAATTGAATGCCTCATGACCGATTGTGCCGCCGATGAAAATTGTGACGGTCTGTGCTCCGCTGGGGAATAGGAAGTTCATGTTGAAAGGCGTGTATGCAAACGCAAGCGGGAAAATCAGGGCACCCCATGCTATTATGAATGCATAAAGGAGAGTGACGGAAATACCGTCCCCGCTCAACCTCAGTATAACCCTGTAAAAAGATCCGTAGACGCTCATTCCATCCATATTTGCAGCTTCATCGAGATGTTTCGGGAATGTGGAATAGAAGTTATAGAGCATCCATATCGTTATAGGCATGACGAATACAGGATACGAGATAATTAAGCCGAGCCAGCTGTTCAGAAGTCCGACAGACTTAATGATCCCAATCATTGGTATCATGAAGATCACGGTTGGCAGGGAATAGACGAAAAGTATCAACGAGATGAACTTCAAACCACCTGTCCTATGCCTCGATATTGAATAAGCTGCCGGAGCACCGATGAAAAATACGAGGAACGAGGTCCCAAGCGACACTATAAGGCTGGATATGAAGTAAGGCTGTCCTACGGTGATGCTCTTGAAATAGCCAGCCAGGGTTACAACAGAAGGAACTATGACTGGCGGTATTGAGATAATCTCACTTAATGTCTTGAATGATTCAAGCACCAGCCAGGTGAATGGAAGTAGTATAAATGCCAGATATAGTATGACAAAGAACCACGCCACTCCTCTCGGCATTTCCCTGTTTGGCATGAACTTGAACCTGATCTTCCTCGATCTAGCCGTTTCCCTCAGCGAAAGGCGGACAAAAAGTATCGCTATCGCGGTTGAAACTACCGTCATGATAGTCATCAGGACCGCAGCCTGCCCTTGCCCTATGATACCTCCGGTTTCGTACAGATTGTATGCGAGATACGATATATCCATTATTGCAAATGGCGACGATGATGAAAGTGCAACATATATAGGATCAAATGTGAACGATCCGAATATAACCATTAAAACGGTTGCCGAAAGCAGGCTGGGCTTAATATAAGGGAGATCGACCTGTAAAAGTTTCCTCATGCCTATGAGACCATCCATGTGTGCTGCCTCCTCTATGTGCGGCGGTATGGCCTTGAGACCGGAATATATTATGAGCGTTGCAAGGGGCAGGCTTGTCCAGATATCGATTAGCACTATGCTCCATGGAGATGTGAAGAGGTCTACCTTTGCTATATAATACATGAAGCCGTTGGTAGGATTCAACATGAACACCCACATTACCGCGCCTGTTACCAGAGGTATGAACGAAGAGAGCAGGACTATAGGAAGAAGATACGGTTTATTCAGTCTCTTTAGAAATGTTGCCAGCGGTATTGCAAGGAGTATATCGATCAGTGGTACCGCAAGTGTGTACAGAAAGGTATTGTAGAATATCTGCGTCAGCCCATATATCTTGAATGCGTTGATATAATTACTAATCCCCCAGACAATGGAACCGTTAATGTCAGGGCTCTGGAACGTGAGTACAAAATTTTGTAACATTGGGTAAATTCCAAAAATTAATAAATAAATTAAGGCAGGGAGAACCAGTATGGTTGCCTGCCTTTTATTAGGTGATTTCATGCAACATCATTTAGAGAACGATGTTGTCATTTGCCAAGGTCTGCGTCCATTCGGTGGCTGCTGTATTGAGTGCCGCCGTAGCTGTTGTTGTGCCCTCGAGATAGTCAAGCACCTGTGTGTTGAAATCCGGTATTAGTGTGCTGAAGAGCGGAGATACCTGACCGACGACCGCTGCATATCTGGGATCCAGATGAATTGTAGCGGAATAGTTCAAGAAACTGCTCACCCATCCAAATCCTGGATCAGATTCAGCAACCTGCAGTCCATTGGAGCTTCCTGGAAGGAAGGAGAAATCACTAATTCCAAGGCTATACTGTGTTGAAGACGTTGCAAAGTTCAGGAAGTCGACCGCAAGTGTCAGGTTAGGAGAATTCGGGTTAATTCCAAGCAGTGTTGGTGAATAACCGGTGTATCCTCCGGGGAGCATTGACACGCCGTAATTCCCTGCAACTTTGGACTGGGAACTGTTGGAATAGTCAGGGAAGAAGCTGGACCAGGCTATGCCCATGGCGTAATGCCCTGTTTCGTAGTAAGTCAGCTGCTCGCTGTATCCGACCGGGCTTACCTTTACAGATGGCTCGTACTGTGTGAGATTCTTGTACATCTCCAGTGCCTGAACCCCTGCACTGTTGTTGAATGATACTGAGAACTGGCCGCTCTTGTTTCCAAAGTATGTCCAGTAATTAGGAGATGAGTTTGCCGGAACACCCGTAGTAGGGTCTGATGACAGGTATGGGTACGCAAGGTTGTAAAAACCATCTATTATTGAATGGGCCGCATGGTCCGGGAAGAGAAGAGCGTAGTTGTTATTGGTGCCGTTGAATGATGTGCTTGTATTGATGAAAGAGGCTGCATCCTGGAGTGCAGTCCAGTTCTGGAATGATCTCGGGTTGAGGCTGAAGTGGTATTTTGCAGCGAACTCGCTCTGAAGGGTTGCGTTGTCAAATATGCTCTTCTGATAGACTAACATGTACCCTATAACTGTGTGGATAGGTATTCCGATAGTGCCAAGGACTGTTCCATTCGGTGCAATCCTGTAGCCTCCCGAATACATGTTCCCGGCTATCTGGTTGGAGAGATCTATAACACCGTTTCCACCTGTGGAACTCGTTGGAATATGATACAGATATGGGCCTAGAGTCGGTGCTCCAGATGCATAATACATCATTATGTTAGGAGTGCTGGAACCGCCCTGAAGTGCGCTCTTCTCAGAAGTAAGAAGATTGGAATATCCCTCGGTCGTTATCTGTACCGTTACATTTGGATTCGCCTTCTCGAAGTTTGTGGCCACCATCGACAGGTACTGTTCTGTCATGCTACCGCTACCAACTTCTAGAACAAGGGTCTGTTTGCTGGGCGTTGAACCATGGTGGCCCAGTTCTATAATGGAAACCCCGGCTGCTATCACAACTATCACAATCACAACTGCAATTATCGCAGGCAGTCTGCTTTTTTTCTTGATCCCGTCAGGGACTGGACTATTATCCATGTATGGTGAACGCAATAGGAGATTAATTATTCTTCTCTATAGAAGATGTGCAAATATTTTTAATATATAGTTATGATCATCAGTTTCACATCTCTTCTTTCCCATGATGGGATTCCGTGTAAATTTTTTTTGTCGTCTCAGATATCAAATGTTGCTTTAAGGCCCGTTTCCTTATATCAGGAAAGAGTGCACTTTGAGCGTTTCAGCTGACTGTTAGCTTATCTACATGTTAGCGATATCGCCCGGATTTGAAGATTGGTAAATACATCCAGGCAGGTCTACCGGGAACTACTATCGAACAGGGCTGTCTCAGTTCTGGCCATAACGCAGCTAGTGAGAACCCTGGGCAGGTCACAGGTCTGGATATTCATACCGGTCTACCTTTTACTATTAAGGCATGTGCAGTACTTTGACATAGGGCTGCTATTTTTCAGCACTGCGATGATTTCCCTTCCGGTGAGCATATTTGGCGGCAATATGGTTGACCGTCTAGGTAGAAGAAAGGTTGGAATCATTATACCGCCTATACTTGTCTTTGTCTTTTTCTCGCTTTCGGCTTCAGCATTCCTTGGGCTTCCGCTTGTTGTCATATTTGCGTCTTTTGTTGCAATAGAACCTTTAGTCACGATCCAGGGTATAGTTGATAACGTTCTTGTAACTGACATTGTGGAGGATGCAAAAAGGAATGACGCATTCAGCCTGCTCAGGATTGCAGCGAATCTGGGTTTCTCTATCGGGCCCGCAATGGGCGGTTATCTTGCATACCTGAATTATGGCTTCGTATTCATAGCTCCAGCAATTATTTCAGTGCTGGATTTCATGCTTTTCTTCAAGTACATACAGGAACCGGTGCACAAGTCCTCTATCTCTGGCAACTTTACCTTTCCTTCAAAGGATACGAAGTTCATCATAGTTTGCGTTTTACTAGCCATGATCTGGTTTGTTACTGGTCAGTGGGGCACAACGCTCACACTTTTCTGGACTAACTTTGATCACCTCACAAACAGGTTCATCGGCGATCTTTATGGCCTGAACGGTGTATTCGTTGTCACAATGCAGATACCAACGAACTGGCTTTTCAGGAGAACAAGCGATCACCTGAGAATTGCTGTCGGAGGCCTGGTGTATTCATTCAGCTTCCTCGCACTAGCCTTCTTCACCGGACCTTACTTCCTTATCCTTGATGTATTCTTTATCACAATGGGAGAGAACATAATCAGCCCAGTTGCATTCTCGATGATTGGCAAGATCGCACCTCCAGACAAAAGAGGACAGTATTTTGGTGCTTTCCAGATGATTGTCGGTTTCGCCGTGCCATTCGCACCGCTCATGGGAACATACCTGCTGGGCTACTATTCGAACCAGGCAGTCTCATTCTGGAGCATAATAGCAACTATCGGTGTTACGATATCACTAATGGTCTATGCTTATGGAAGGGGCAGGATGTTGGAAGTTCCTGCACCTAGGGAGAGTTGACTGCTTCTATCTTCCTCTTTTTTGCACTCTCGTCATGGTAGGAGAAGAATATGCCTCCAGAGATCAAAAGAAAGCCGATATATGCAAGGAAGCTGCTCTTCTCCGAGAGGATGAGATAGCTCAAAAGCAATGATATTGCAGGCACCGCAAAGAAATATGACGATATCTCAGAGACGTTGTATTTCCTGTACAGATGGAAAAATATAAGGTATGCCAGGGAAGTACCGGGAAATCCAAGTATCAACACCAGCAGGAGTAGCTCCAGGCTGGGATGCATGAGACCGACTGGATCCGTGAATACTGCAATGACAAGGATAACAGGTATTGAATAAAGTAGCTGCAGGGAGTTATAGGTGGAAGGGCTCGTGCCGGCAAGATATTTCTTGAAATAGACTGTTCCAAGCGCCCAGAAAATCGCACTAAGGATCAGCAGCACGACACCTAAGACAGAAGACACCGAGACCTGCTGGACAAATATCATGATCACACCTGCAAACCCAAGGATGGCTGCCACGACCTTCGTGAGCGAAAGCGAATCACCCAGAAATAGAACGGAAAATACAATCGCGAAGATAGGAAAACTGTAGACAAGGATTGAGGAAAGGGAGGCGGGTTCCAGTTGTTCACCGAGGAACCAGAAGCTCATGAAAAGAGATACGTTCAGCATGCCAGCAACGAATATTTTCAGGTGTGTACGGAGATCCCTGGGTATTCTGATTCTAGTGAAAAAAATCAGGAATGATGTTGCTGCACCTATGACTATCCGGTAGAAAAGAATTGGAAATGGGCCTTCAATACCAAGTGCAATCTTGAGGACCGGGTAATTAAGACCCCAAAATGTGGCCATAGCCAGGAATGATGCAATATCCAGGTTTCTCCCGTTCACTTTTTGGTGATGCATTAAGTATATGTCATCTTATTGTAACCTTCGGTGAGGGAAGTATTGAGATTCAATGGGTAATATGGGACCTGATTCTATCCACATGAATAAAGTTCCAGCAAAAGGATAGTTTAAAACAAGAATTATAACATACCGGCGTATATGGGAATTGTTAAGATGATACTGTTATCTCCGGGAGAGTCCACCCCACTTCACAGTGAGCTTGCAAGGGCCTTAGGTGCCAGCATAGGTGCTGTCGAATCAAGGTCGTTTCCAGACGGCGAGCTGTATCTTCGAATAATGGATGACCTCAAAGGACAGGATGTTCTGGTAGTGCAGAATACCCGGACTGAAAAGGACATTCTTTCTCTTCTTATGCTTCTCGAGGCTGCAAGAGCCCTTGAACCCGCCAAGCTGGACCTTCTTGTTCCATATTTTGGATATGCAAGGCAGCATATGAGGTACAATATAGGCGAGCCTATTTCCTCGAAGGTGGTGGTAGATGCAATCTCTCCTTATGTTGATTCAATGTTCTGCATCGACATACATGACGAGGAAACACTGGAATATTCATCCAAGCCGTTTCACAATATACACATCACAGAATCAATACTGAACCATTACAAGGATTCGGATATAAGCTACGTGGTCTCACCTGATGACGGTGGCTTTGAACGCGTCAAGGGTATAGCTAAGCTGCTAGGGGCTATTCCATTGCATCTGGACAAGAAGAGAGAAAGTGATTCTGTCGTCAAGGTGGTGATGAACGAGATCGCGGATATCTATGGAAAAAATATCCTATTGCTTGACGACGTTATTTCGACCGGTGGAACAATACTGCAATCACTGGATTTACTTAAAAGAAGGAAGGTAAGCAGCGTATATGTATGCGCCATACATGGAATATTTGCAAACAAGTCTGAAGAGACAATCGCATTCTCATGCAGCGGACTGTCCGTTTCAAATACTGTAAATACAAAATACAGCAACATAGACATTTCAGACGAGGTAGCTAAAAAGATCAAGGAAGTGGTCAAATGAATGGACTTAGAGATTGCAGAGAACATGGGTCATTTAGGGGAGAGACATGCCCTATTTGCGGATCGCCGGGCAAGCTGCTGATGGATGATCGTGAACTTGATTCATTCGGCAAAACAATGGCAGGGCTGCTTAGGCATTTTCCCGAAAGATATGGCATCAAGCTGGACGATCATGGCTGGACAAAGATTTATCCGCTAGTTCCTGCAATAAAAGCAGAGAAGAGACATTATGGATGGCTGACGGCTCACCACATAGAGGCTTTTGTGAAGACCGAACCCAAAGGAAGATACCAGTGGGATGGTGATAGCATGATCAGGGCCTCGTACGGTCATACTATACCTGTTAACATGGATGATCTACCGACAGACGATATACCTGACAAGTTGTATTATCAGACGACAACAGAAGAGGAGGAGTTCATCAAGGAAACCGGAATAAGCCCTTCAGATAAGACATGGGTACATCTTTCCAAGACCTACAGGCAGGCTTATGTTTCCGGCTTATTCCATGTGGATAATCCAAAAGTTGTTGAGATAGATGTTCCTGAACTGGTGAAAGCTGGACATCCTGTCTACAGAGCAACCCATGAGATATTTCTTACAAAAGAGATACCACCCGAATTCTTCCATCCTGCTTCTGTGGAAGAAGTTACCCCTACGGAAGAAGAAAAAGAAGAAATAGAGCGTGTGAAGGAAAAAAGGATGAGAAGGAGAGAAAACACCTCATTTGATTGATCCGTTACATTAATAATACTTGCTCAGCTAGTTGGGGAACAAACCATTTTGAAAGCAGAAACCCTTCCATCTTGTATCTGCAAGTTGATTAAGATATGAATATGTGTATATTGTCATAAACTTTTATAGGATTCGGTTGAATGCTTATGTGGGTGCATCCTCCAGGTTCAGTGAGATCTGCAATGTTACAGGTTTCGATAAACCCATGAGCGAGACCTGGATGTTCACCATGAAGGGTTCTCCACTTGTGAAATATGGAGTTGGAACCACTATGCTTCCGATTTCATATTGATACCCTACCAAAAATGAAAAGCGGTAGCTCGCATTAGCATTGGTACCAGTTTGGTTTGTCAGTGTGTAAGTGCAGATACTGCTTCCATGATCTGCATAAGACACTCGGTATTGTGCTTCTGTCTTCTGGGTGACATTTCCTGCTGTATCATTCTTTACATGTTCATAGACAAAATGACAATAAATATCCATTGGGGCTAGAAAACTAGGCCCGTATCCGATCTTACCTACTAATGGTCCCGTGTAGCAGCATGAAATATTTTCCAGTTTCTGAGGCACGCTTGAATCTGTCACGATCTGGACTGACGTAGGATCAAGATTGGGTGCAAGCACACCCTGTATGAATAGATAGTTCCATATCACTACCGGGATAGAGGGTGCAGATTGTTCGGAACTTGTCAACATGACCAGAGAAAATGTTGAGTTCTAATATCCGTTTTCTGTAATAATGTCAAATGAACGCGTGCACTGAGGATCCCAATACCCTGGTGGAGAGGATAAGTTTGTTCTCCATGTGTATGAAGAACTTGCCGCCTGTGAGTTGACCGTGATCGGGGGAAGCTTGGATGTGTTTAGTTCCACGAAAGTGATAGGAACAGCAACTACGATAACAGCAATCACGGCTAATATAGTCAGCAATTTCCGCTTCTGACCCACGATTTACAATAATCTACGCATGCATAAATAAGTCATGGTACCAATATAACATCATATGGAGCAGACTGATACTCAAGATTTTCACAATTATCCTATTAAAACGCGAATGGAAAATTCGAGCCACAAAATAAGTCTGACCAATATATTAATATACTTATATTGTCTGACATTAACTCAGATGTTGCAAAACAAAGAAGATTCGGTATTTGCCTTTTCCCGCTGGATGGAAAATGAACGAAAAAGCCACTTAACTGTCAGACAATATTGCTTTTTTGCAAATCTTTTCATGGAGTTTCACAAGAAAAAATTAGAGGAAGTTACAGCTGATGACATTGAGAAATTCAAAGAATACCTTGTAAAGGAAAGAAAGTATTCTAAGAGCAGCCAGTACCTCTGCACAAAAGCATTGCGTCTTCTTTATAAGTCGCTCAGGATAAATCCGCCTTATAATCTCACAGCACCAAAGAGGCCAAGGAGTGTCCCTAAATACCTGAGCGAAAAGGAAACTGGCAGATTGATTCAGGCTGCATCCAGGAACTCAAAAAATCTTGCAATAGTTAGCGTTCTGGCATATACCGGAATACGTGTCGGAGAACTCTGCAGGCTGAATATCCAGGATGTTGATCTGGATGAAAAAATTATGTTAATAAGGCAAGGTAAAGGTGACAAAGACAGGATAGTTATTCTCAGCGAAGAGTCTGCTGAGGCCCTTTCTTTGTATCTTAAGAGCAGAAACAGGCTTAACATTGACAACGATTCCCTCTTCATAAGCAGGAAAATGAGCAGGTACGACCCAACATCGATTCAAAGGCTGGTTAAAAAACTCTCGGTCGAAGCAGGCATATCGAAGAGCGTTACGCCGCATGTCCTGAGGCACACGTTCGCAACTTCAATAATGCGAAATGGTGCAAACCTGAAATTCATACAGGAAATCCTCGGGCATTCCACGCTTGCCACAACGCAGATCTACGTGCATATAGATGACGGAGAGATGAAGTCTATGTACGAGAAGCACAAGCCAACTTATCGTTAGCTACTGGTTCCTCTTTATGATAAAGTCTGCCAGCCAGCCGAGAAAATTCTTGGTTTCTTGGCCCCCTTCCTGCTCGCTAATGTATTTCTTTGCATTAGCTGATAGTTTGCCCTCAAATGATAATGAATAGTCGAGTGAGCCGGACTGCTCAACAATTCTCTTGACGCGATCAAAATCTGCATCCGATACATTTCCCGATTTTAGCGTCTCTCTGAGGAAATCTGCATCTGCCTTACTTGAGTTCTCTATTGCTTTCAGGATGAGCAGCGTCTTTTTGCCTTCGTTAATGTCACTCTTTACGGATTTTCCAAGCGTCTTTTCGTCGCCGAAGAGACCAAGGTAATCATCATGCAGTTGGAAAGCCAGTCCCAGCGAATAACCGAAGTGGCTGAGCTTGTGCATCTTCTTATGAGTACCCGAGAGAATTGCGCCTATCATGAGCGGTCCCTCGATTGTATACCGGGCGGTCTTCCACAGGTGTACCCTTATCAGATCTCTGACCCGAAAATCATCCGCACTTGACGAATTGACATCAATAAGCTGTCCCTGTCCCGTTGTTTCAAATATACTTGTCAGTTCGATATTGGCTCTTACAAGCAAATCAGGCGCAAATCCAGATGTCAGAAGAACCTGATGACAGTAGGAGTCTGCCAAATCAGACGCTATTATTGCAATGCTTTCCGATTGTCGCTGAAAACCCTCTGCTCCCAAATACAATGAATTATGGACATCGATGTGGAAGGTTGATCTTCCTCTCCTGATCAGGCTCTGATCCATGATGTCATCCTGAATTAGGAAATAAGTCTGTGAGATCTCTGTGCTGAGAGCTGCTCTGTAGATTTTTTGATCCGGCCTGCGGAATAGTGAATATCCTGCAACGGTAAAGATCGGCCTGAGCCTCTTGCCTCCAGATAGGGTGAAAGTCCTGATAAGCTCGACAATTCTCCTGATCACTGGATCAATAGACTTTTCCACCTTCTCATCCAGGAACATGGCAAGTTCGTGGTCGATGTTTGAACGCATGTTCTTCATTATTTCAGGATAGTCTGCCAACTAGGTCACATCCAGGTATGATGGTTACATCTTTCAGCCTGGATATCTGTCTGATCCTTGTTATCAGAATATTCGGAAACATTCAAGTTGAGGACGAATACCACGATTCCAGTGATATTTAGTGTGTTTATAATTGTTGTTGGGAGTTTTAAAGAAGCAGTAAAACTCCAGTGTTAAAAGATTCAAAATATGCAAGAAATTAGAGTATGCTAATATGGAAGAAGATTACGAATAGCTCACCGACAAGGTATGTAGCGCCAGCGGTAAGAAGCGTAAGGATGGCGGATCGTATGGCGGCCCGCAGCACCCTCGCATTCATAGTAAGGGCTACAATTGAGTTTGTTATTGCCTGCGTTATGGCAACCAGTGAGACTGATACGATCAAAGCTGTTATGCGTGAGAACGCAACGAATGGAAGAATTGCGATTGCTGCTCCGATAAGATAGTAGAAAGCAGTTGTGATTGCAGATTGCTTTGACTTGTCCTGCAGCTCGTCTATTCTTGACTTCTGCTGCCTATTTGGAGAAAAAAGACTGGTCTTTTCGATCTGGTGTATCTTGTATTCGTTCTGGCTTTTTTCCGAAAGATAAGATCCCAGCGACATGCTCATCGCTCCGCTGATCGCAACAACGAAACCACCAAGTGCTATGTAATAATGGCTTGTCATTATCGCGGTCAGGCCTGCCACTGAACCGAGGACTTCAACGAGTCCGTCACTCATGCCGTAAATAATGTCCCTGCTCCTTTCTATCTCTTCCTCTGTCTTACTTATCTGGTTTGCAAAAACGTCTTCATGATTTATTTCCTGATCGAGGATTGTCTGCAATTTCGCCTTTAAAGGCGTTTCCTCTTTCTCAGCGTCGATCATCTCCCGGTACATCCTGATTGCACGGAGTTCCCCGTGCTCCAGCATACGTATTGTCAGCACTGGCCCCAGGATTCTCATCAGAAATAGCAGTAAGCTGATCTTCACACCTTTTCCCTTTATCTTGGAAACATCCTGAGAGGATCGCTCAAGTTCCTGTTTCCAAAAACCTGCATGATCCTTCTCTATGCTGGATAATTCTTGAAGCTGGCCCTTAAATTCAGCATCCTGTATCCTGGAGGCTAGTCTGTCGTAGAAAGCCATGTCAGTTACTTCGTCCTTATAGAACTCAAGTGCCCTTTTTTTGAATTCGTTATCTTCCACTTGCCATCGCTATATATTATGAAACATAAAGATGTCGGTATCGGAAATTCAGTCCAGGAGCGACTCAGCTTTTACATCTAGGCTATTTTCCACAAGTTCAAAGAAGGAAATTATGAGGTTAACCTAATTCATTCAGAATGCAAAGAAAATGGATAATTACGATTTTCGTACATTTATTGTTGTTTTCATTGATAAAAATATATATTGGCACATAGAATTGATAGTTATGATAACTGGCAAAGAAAAATCAAGTGCGAAAAAAGGAACAGAAATGAATGAGATAAAGATAAAGACCCCTCTCCCCGGACCTAATGCAAAGAAGATCGTAGCAGAGGATTCAAAATACCTTGTTACAACGACAAAGTCACTGCCGGTGGTCGGATATCGTGGCAAAGGGCTTTTTGTTGAAGATGTCGATGGAAACGTCTTCCTGGACTTCTCTTCAGGTATTAGTGTAACAAACGTTGGACATGTTCATCCTTATGTAACGCAGAAGGTGAAAGAGCAACTTGACAGAATGTGGCATTTTGCCGGTACAGACTATTACTACAAGGAACAGGTGGAAGCGGCTAAGGCTATTGGGAGCGTAGTTCCTGGAAAGTTCCAGAAGAAGGTATTCTTCAGCAACAGTGGAACGGAGAGCAATGAGGCAGCAATCAAGATAGCCAAGGCTCATACTAAGAGGCAGCAGTTCATAGGCTTCATCGGCGGATTCCACGGAAGGAGCAACGGATCACTTTCCTTCACGGCGTCCAAGGCATCTCACAGGGCAGGCTTCTTCCCATCTATGCCTGGAGTAGTTCATGTACCATTCCCGAACCCTTATAGAAATCCCTTCGGCATTGATGGCTATGAGCATCCCGACGAACTGGTTGAACTCACTCTTGAGTACATAGAAAAGTATGTTTTCAGAACCTTCCTGCCGCCAGAGGACGTTGCGGCATTCATGGTCGAGCCGGTTCAGGGCGAAGGCGGATATATTGTACCACCAAAAACATTCCACAAAAAGCTGCGCAAGCTGGCAGACGATAATGATGTCCTGGTAATCATGGACGAAGTGCAGACAGGATTCGGAAGAACTGGAAAGTTCTTCGGATCAGAACACTTTGGCGTGGAACCTGAAATCATGTCGCTCGCAAAGGCAATTGCATCTGGGATACCCATGGGTGCGGTTGCCATAAACGCAAGACTTGATTTCGATCACCCAGGCATGCACTCCAACACCTTCGGCGGCAACCTTATCGCAAGCGCAGCCTCGATTGCCACGATAGAGGTAATCAACAAGGAAAAACTGGTCGAGAATTCCGCAAAAATGGGTCTCTACCTGAAGAAGAGGCTTCTGGAACTGCAGGAGAAATATGACGAAATCGGCGACGTAAGGGGCCTAGGCCTGATGACAGCAATAGATTTTGTCAAGGACAGGAAGACAAGGGAACCAGCGGCAAAGTTGAGGGACGATGTGGAGCGCAAATCCTACGAGAACGGCCTTCTATTGCTTTCTACAGGTGTTAGCGCAATAAGGATAATCCCTGCGCTGATAGTCAACGAGCACCAGATAGACATGGGCATAGACGCTCTGGATAAAGCAATTAATCAGTCACTCTGATATCTGCAGTCTGTTCATATAATCAATAAATTCAGAGAGGGGTTTTCCCCTTTCCCATTTTAAATAAAAATTATTTTCTCTTGTAGTATCTATCTTTGGCAGGAAATCGTATAGATATGCTATTTTTCCTTTGAGGTTTGCAGGTGCCGCAAATGTCTTCCATGCCTCCCCTCTTATTCCTTTGAGCCTGTATGCATACATGAGGAATGTTCCGGATGCTTCCAGCCTCTTTATCATCCTTGTTGCCTGTTCCTGTCTTTTGCCGGAAGCTTCGGTGAACATTATGCTGTCGTTGATGGATGATTTCACCTCAATAATTGCAGACAGATCTCCCCTGAGAGCAACAACATCTGCGCCGAGAGACCCAGCTGACCGGGTAACAAAGAATGGATGCTTGATTAGTCCGAGAACGCTATCTTTTCTTTCTGGCGGAACTGCCCTGGAAAATTTTTCCACCTGTTTCATATCACCGGAAAGTATCCCGATCAGTTCCCGCTCATAGATGCTGCCGTTCACAATATCAAGAAAGAGTAAGCATAGGTGCCTAAAAAATGATTCTTTGGCTGAACTCTTCCTGCAAAACGTTGTTCTGCCAAAACCTTAATATCCCTCTACAAATCTTGGTGAGATAGCCAATGCCCGTGTTAACTAGAGAGCATCTGATAAAAGCTCTCGAGAAGACGTACGGAACAAAAGGCATGCCTCAAGGTGATATAGAGGAGCTTTCTGACTTTATCCTTTCCTTCTTCGGTTATGATGATTACGTCCTAGATAATGTGCTGTCAAGTGCAGAACGGGACGTCTTTTATAACCTTGAGGAGTACGACTTCCTGGAGCCTTACAGGGAGGAAGTCACAATAGTTAAGGGAAAGGTCTGGAGAGTCAACCAGTGGAAATTCAAGCGGGACAAGATAGACAAGGTCCTCTCAAGCAAGAATGATGCCACGGACGAAGTTGACGTCTACGAGGAGATATTCAAGGAAATCTCAGGGTACGACAAAAACTGAGCTCGACTAAAAGAATTATTTGCTTCCAACCATGGTAATCTGGTTCGCCGATCCCGATACAAAGAGCAAGATCATCAGGTTCTTGCTGAACTGCAGGGCAGCAGGAACGAATGTGTAGAAGAATTCGATGTCTTCCCTCCTCATAGCTCGGGTGAGTCTTATTGCCGCAACATAAACAAAGAGACCTATAACTATATATATGAAGAGATAGAAAATATCAACTATTATAGAGGGCACGTAAGAGAGAAAGCTGCTGAATGGTGATAGCGGCAATATAATGAAATTGAAGGCGGATATTGCAGCTAGCATTATGACTGACGAGATCCAGACCTTGCTTATCGTCTTGAAGTCATAGGAGGCTATTTTGAATTTAAGGGCAAAGTACAGTATAACGAGGAAGTTTATCACTATAACAGATGAGTAACCGATTGCCGCCCCGACCAGCGGATTCCTTGGTATAAGAATGACAGATAGCGTTATGTTTGACAGCAGGGAGAGACCGCTCGAAATTATGAATATTGACGTAACTCTGATACCCTGCAACCCTTGGACAAGGACGCCCTGCGAAATAAATAAGGCCGAAAAAACCAGTATTATTGCAAGAGGTATGGCGCCGGCCGTGTAGTCGACATGACCCAGAACGAGTATTATGGGCATTCCGAGTACGGCTATCCAGATAGCAATCGGTGTGTAGATGAAGGTTGCGATGTTTATTGTCAACCTGATACCCCTCCTGATGCTGTTTGCGTCGTTGTATGAGAAATATTCAGAGAATTTTGGAAGAAGTATGTTGTTGAGGGGTGAAACAAGGAAAGCGACGCTTGACGCAATAAGCAAAGCATAGCTGTAGACGGCGAATACGTTGCCACCGACAAGGTAATCGACGATGAGCCTGTCTGCGTAAACCGACCCCGTGGAAACTATAGATGCAAGCAGAATGGGGATAGAGTACCTGAGAATTGGTCTCAGGTTCATGTTATCGGGTTTCTCTGATTTGGTTGAACGAGTGATTGCAGCGAGGAAAAACAGGCCGAGTATGAGCATGAATGTGTACGACGCTGCCCATCCTGCTGCCACCGCCTGGGCATCTCCAAACCGGAAAAGCAGGAACGATGCCGATCCATATGTCACTATTGCATTCAGGAGAACGAGGAAGCCATTTGTCTTGAATCTCTGGAAACCAAGAACCATGCTGTTCACTATTGTGGAACCAACCATTGCGGCCGAAGCAAGTGACAGAAACTCAAGTGATTCATAGGCAGACCCCAGAGATATGCCCGCAGGTACAAGCAACCCCGGAGCAAGAATAGGGGAAAGCAGGAATATAGTAAGGAATGACCCTGACATCAAGATAACAAGCAAAAGAAACGTTTTTCTAAGCAATGAGCGAATCTTGTCGGTTTCACTCCTGGCAAGGTGATGTGATATGAAATGCTGGACTGCCTGGGAAAGCCCGAAAATGAAGATGGTTGTCACTATAGATAGGATGGCCTGCATCACGCCGATGCTGGCATATATGCTCTGGGTGTAATACTTGACAACATATGTATAAAATATCACCCCGCCTATAAGCGTCGATGCGGACCCGAAATACTGAAAGACTGCCCCGATTCCAATGTTTTTTCGGTCAACTTCCAGAGAGTTTTCACCTCTTAGCGATGTTTTGAGATTACCAGACTGCTGGTTCTGAGTCGCATCTAATCCCACCTTAAGTGATCCGCTATAAAAAACATTGTTGGTACAGTCCAAACAGGTTTGTTGTTCATATGAAAGGTACTGAGCGGACGCTCAAGTCGGAAGCCGGGAAGCCAGATAATCTGCAATTTCCATTGTCCTGTTCTCCTTGGAAAGGTTCACATTACATATCGGGCATGCAGTAACAATTATGTCGGCTCCTGTGTTCTTCAGTTCGTCGTACCTGATCTGCGATGCCTTTTCTGATAACTCTGGAAAGGTCAGTTCATCTGGACCGCCGCAACACCTAGACCTGTTGCCACTTCTTTTTGCCAGAATGGTATTTGCAGTGCTGGAAAGAACCTGAAATGGCTTGGAATATTTTGGATCTCTAAGTACAAAATGACATGGTTCATGGTATACGATTTTCTCTTGTCCTTTCGGGATGGTGGGTATTTTGATCAGATCCAGGTAATAGAATATCTCAAGATCGAAGTTTGCTACATACTTTGGAAATGTATTCCTGAGAAGCTCATAAGTGTGAGGATCTACGGTAATGATCTTCCTTGCACCGCTTTCCTTCAAAACAGAATAAACATAA
Source organism: Thermoplasmata archaeon (assembly GCA_049965275.1). Classification (GTDB taxonomy): domain Archaea; phylum Thermoplasmatota; class Thermoplasmata; order Thermoplasmatales; family Thermoplasmataceae; genus UBA582. The sequence continues at coordinate 19,894 of JBMFWM010000023.1, forward strand.
TTTGCATATTTCCCGAACTTCTCGATGTATCCGAGATCATAGATGAAAGTCCCTGGATAGGGCTCCTTCTCTCCGAGATATGAAAAGCGTACTCCTGAAATACGCAGCAGTTTCACTATATTCCTAAGCGTTCCAAAGTTCTTCTGCTCCATTTCCCTGTCTCGCATCCTTGAAAGCATTCTGATCAGTGAGGGATGATTTGCGACCCTTGATGCCATGAAGTTTGACAGCGCTTTTCCCATGGACTTCCTGGCAGAGTTCAGGTTCTTTGTATACGGCATAAGCTGGAACATGTTCCCGGTGTAAAGCAAGTATTCCGCATTCTTCTCGAACTCAAGGCCATCGGACCAGGCCGCAGATTGCCTCTTTACACCCAATGGGTTGCCATACTTTGCCGTTACCTCAACGATCATCCTTGCGTAGGGATTTTCATTCCTCCTGTCGGATGAAGTTGTTATTATCTCCCTTGAAAGCTGGGAAACTTTGCCTGCATTAACGCCGGCTGGGCAGACATAAAGGCAGGCATGGCAGTCCAGGCAGGAGTAGAAACTATCTGACAATACGGGAATGGGTATGCCCTTCTTTGTATCTTCAAGCAACGTTCGGCCCATGATTACCCTGCCGCGGGCTCCTTTCCAAAGGCTGAATCCAGATGGATCAAGAGTGGGGCAGACCGTCTCGCAGAAACCACAGTTTATGCAGTTTCCAACTTCGCTTTCTAGTTGCTCAAGAAGGCTTTCAGTCAAATATCTTACCCCTGTTCATTATGCCATTCGGATCGATTGCGTGCTTAATCTTCCTCATTATCTCGATTGCCTCCTCTGATGATGTGAATCTTTCCTGGTCAAGCAGGAGTTCTTTCTTTTCTATGCCTATTCCATGCTCTGCCGATACAGATCCGCCATGTTCCAGGGCGACTTTGCCGAGATATCTCTGAAACTCATCTTCTTTGGACATGCTCTCCGAGTTACCTGGCTCTGCGAATATGTTTGCATGTATATTACCATCAGAGATGTGCCCGAACAGGGCAACCATTATTCCAAGTTCTTCTGCCTTGCCTGCGACCTCCTTGAGGGCACCTGGAAGCTCAGAGGCAGGAACTACAACATCTCCTATTATCACCCTCTGGTTGCTGCTTGTTCTGACTTTGAGAAGCGATGAATATGCGCCCTTTCTCGCTTCATATATTCTTGCCATTTCATCCGGATCCCGTGTTATCGACAGTTCTATAGGCTGCAGATCCCTGAGCATCTTGGCTGTTTTCTCCAGATCACCTGAAATGCTGAGCTCTGTGGAAGCAACATCAAGTATGAGCATATATGAAGCGGGTTCCGGGAATGACATTCCCTTTGCCTTTCTCAAAGAATCCATCGTTATTCTGTCCAGGAATTCCGCAATGAGAGGGGTTATGCCTGATGCCTTTATGTTCCTGATGGCAAGCCCAATCTTTTCGATCGAGTCGTAATATGCAAGTATCCTGCCGGTTGCTTCCGGCTTTGGCCATATCTTCAGGAAGGCTTTCGTAATGACTCCAAGCGTTCCCTCTGCCCCAATGAACAGTGCCGTGAGATCATAGCCCGCAGATCTCTTGAGCACCTTGCCGCCTGTTGTAATAACGCTACCGTTTGGAAGAACTACTTCCAGGCCGAGAACCCACTCCTTTGTTGTTCCGTACATTGATGCCCTGAGGCCCCCGGCATTGGTGGAAATAGATCCTCCAACGGTTGCTGCCATTGAGCTGGCAGGATCAGGAGGATAAAAGAAGTTTATTTCAGACAACTTTTCGTTAAGTTCATCAAGCCTTAATCCGGGCTCTGCCACAACATAACGGTCTGCGGGGCTGATGCTCAATATGCGGTTGAACTTCGCCATGCTCAATACTATGAAGTTCTCCAACGGTATGGATGCACCTGTGAGGGAGGTCCCCCCGCCGCGTGGAACCATATAGATCTTGTTTGAGTCGCAGAAGGCAAGGAGTCTCTTTATCTCATCCACTGTTTCTGGCACGGCCACTGCAATTGGCTCTTTTCCAGTGAAAGCTGATGCATCAGACAGGTAAGGAGTCTTTTCGATGGTGTCAAATATGACATTTTTTCCAAGTATTTCGCGCAATGCTTCTACATACTGCATATCAGCAAGAAAAGGATAACTCGTAATTAAACATTGATCAGGTCAACCGGTGCTCCTCCCATCAGATAGGGACTTGAGCATAAGGTACGAGATCAGTATAGTTGCTAAAGCTGCATGGCCTATGAAGAGCAGGATTATTTCGAGTGTGAAGTTAAACCTGAAAATGGTTATGCTGATCGCAAAAAGTGAATAGAAAACTATCAGGAACAGAACGCTAAGGATAACTATCTTCATGAACGAAGATTCGAAAACCTTCTCTTTCGATGTAAATGTGATAAAACCTTTCCCGTTGCATTCTGTACATATATCATCAATACCTTCTTCACCCCGGACCAAGCCTGATCCGGAGCATTTAGGGCAAGACTGCGTATGTTTCACTGATATCTCAGGGCATTAATATATGTAAATGTTTTCTAAGGATGAAAGGAAAAATCAGGGGCATTTACCTGCTTTTATTATATCCTTGAAAAGTGCAACAAATGTCCCAGCACAACTGAATGTTGCAGTTTCGAAAGTTGACGGATTCGGTTTATAGCCCTGAAGTGTGGTTCCAGTTTGCGCGTCCCAGTCGGATACCTGCTTTTCATCGTATGTTATGCACTGCTGCGAGCTGCCATTGTATGCAACACCGATAAGAGAGTATCCGGACGGAGGGCTTGTGGCGGAAAATCCTCCTTCCAGGATTGACCATGACTGGCCGGCTGAGAGGGTAAAGACGAACGCAACAATTTCTTCCTTCCCCGGAAAGGATATCACAGCAATGGGTGCTGAGTTGGACGCAATTCCATTATCGACAAGCGGTACAGGTTTTGCGGTAAAATTAACGTTGAAGCTCTTATTATTTAGATAAACTGGCCAGAAGGCATTCCCAAAATAATATGAATTCCTCAGCAGCAGAAAGGATTTCACAGAGGATGTACCATTAACAAATGCCCAAGCAACAGTTCCCTGAGCCTGGTTATACCAGGACCATGATACTTTGAGCATGCTATCAGGCTGTTTCTGGCTCTGCACATATGGCAATATCCCGCCGGTACGATTCATGATTTCGAAATAAATGGTCCTGAATAAAGTTGACTCATCAAGTCATTCATGCGCCACAAGATATCATGAAACCACTATCTCAGATATGCGCAAGTGCGTTTGACAGGTCATCCAGAAGATCCTTCTCGTCCTCAATCCCCGCTGAAATGCGGATCAAGGATTCGTCTATGCCAAGTCTCCTCCTCTCATCCGCCGGGACCGATAAGTGGGTCATCATTGATGGGACTTCGATGAGCGACTCAACACCCCCAAGGCTCTCTGCAAGGGAGAAAAGCTCCAGGTTGCTGAGGAACCTCCGAACCCCATTAAGATCTGTGCTAAGCCTCACCGAGATCATTCCTCCGAATCCCGACATCTGCCGTGCAGCAACGGCATGAAGAGGATGACTCTCAAGTCCGGGATAAAAGACCTCTTTAGCCTTTCCGCTTGATGCAAGATAAGAGGCAATGCTCTTCGCGTTTCTTTCATGAATGGCCATCCTGGCTGACAGGGTCTTTGCACCTCTCAATGTAAGGTAGCTGTCAAATGGCGACATGATTCCTCCTGCTGCATTCTGGAAAAACTTGACGTTTTCGAATAATTCATCTCTATCTGTGACCACAGCCCCGCCGATAGTGTCGCTATGACCGCCTATATACTTGGTAGTGCTGTGCACAACTACATCACAGCCTAGCAGGATAGGATTTTGGAAGAATGGGGATGCAAATGTATTGTCGGCTACCGTAAGGATTCCATGTTCAGAGGAAAGTTTACTGACTTCCCTGAGCGGCGTTATCTTCAGGAAAGGGTTAGACGGTGTTTCACACCAGATCATTTTCGTTTCTTTCGTTATGAGTGGTTGAACGTTTTCAGGATTTGAAAGATCCGCGAACATGACTTTAATTCCAAATCTGGCTCCAAAGTTCACCAGAAGTCTTCTGGTTCCTCCGTAAAGATCTTCACCAGCAATTACAGCGTCACCTGATTTAAGCAATGCCATAATCACTGCTGCCTCTGCTGCAAGACCGGATGCGAATGCCAGTCCATGTTTAGCCTGCTCAAGTGATGCTAGCTTTCTTTCCAGAGTCTGTCTTGTCGGGTTTCCGGTCCTGCTGTAATCCATACCTTTCGTGGCAGTCTCCGGTTCTTTTCGAGCGAATGTCGTTGTAAGATGAAGCGGGACTACTACATCCCCGTATTCTCCGGTATCCTGCAGAGGCTTCTCGGCATCGTGTATCGCTCTAGTGGAAAAACCCTTTATTTTCATATAATAATCTCACTTAATACAGAATGGTCTCTTATTATTAGAAAATGTTACACGTGAACGTTATAAGAAATTCATTGCTAATTATACTACGCTCTCCAAAGTTTATTTCATGGTTCCTAGAATGAAATTTCCA